>MGWZ01000046.1:0-27764 GCA_001801175.1 Gallionellales bacterium RIFCSPLOWO2_02_FULL_57_47
AAAGGTTGGGCTGATGGGAATCGCGGTGGAAGCGGAGGCGGGTGAATACGATGCGAGCATGGCGGAAAACGTGGTCTGTCCCCTATTATTTCTATTATTTATTCCGATGCGAGCATGGCGGAAAACGTGGTCTGTCCCCTATTATTTATTCTGAGCCTCGCCTTCCTCGGCCGCTTGCGCAGCAGCCGTTACGGCAGCATGAGCATCGCGCCGGACTATGCCACACTCACCACGCAATACGCCGTCGCCGCCAATGCGACCTTCGCCAACCTTAACACCGCCGCAGGCTGGAATACGCAAGGCAGCGCGGATATTGCCAGCGGCACCGCCACACTGAGCGAAGTCTCCACCAGCCAAACCCGCCTGAGCCAGGTATTCATGCTCAACGAGCAGGACCGCTACCTCAGCTTCACCCTGTCCGGCGCCGCGCTCGATGACCTGAACGGTGCACCCGACGACGCCTTCGAAGTCGCGCTGCTCGACGCCAACACCGGCCTCTCCGTCCTCGGCAGCAACGGCCTCACCCGCACCGACGCCTTCCTCAACCTCCAAGCCGACGGCACCCAGCGCCTCGCCGATTGCGTCACCTGCATCGACAACCCGGACGGCAGCCGCACCTACCGCGTGGACCTGACCGGTGTTACCAAGAATGCCGCCGTCAACCTCTCCTTCGACCTGCTCGGTTTTGGCAAGGACAACAGCCACGTCACCCTCAGCGACATCCGCGTCAGCGGCCTGCCGCAACTGCACGACGAAGCCGCCGTCCTCGCTGAAGACAATTTGCTGACCTTCGACCCGTTCGCCCAGGCCGATGCTGCATTGCGCCCGATGCTCGCCTCCAGCGTGGTGAGCGCCCCAACCCACGGCGCAATCACCGTCAATGCGGAAGGCACCTTCAGCTACACGCCCGACCTCGACTACTTCGGCACGGACACTTTCAGCTACCGTTTGAGCGACGGCCCGCTCGATTCCAACCTCGCGACTGTGTCGCTAATGGTAACCCCGGTAAACGACGCCCCGGTCGCAGCCGATGTTGCGCTGACGACAGACGAAGACACCGCGCTGGTGATCGATCTGCGCAGCTATGCAAGCGATGTGGATAGCACCGTCTTCACCGCAAACGTCGTTAATGCACCGACACATGGCGTGCTCACACAAAATGTGGACGGTACGTTCACTTACTTGGCCGATGCCAACTACAACGGCGCAGACAGCTTCACCTATCGCGTCAACGATGGCGCTCTGGATTCCAACCTCGCCACCGTCAGCCTGAACGTGACCTCCGTGAACGATGCTCCTACGCTTGGTGATCTCAACCTCTCCGCCGTGGAAGACACCGCGCTGGCGATGAACCTGCTGGCTGCGGCTAATGACATCGACGGCGACGTTCTTACCGCATCCATCGTTGCTACCGCTCAACACGGCCAAGTCAGCATCAACGCCGACGGCAGCTTCACCTATACGCCGGATGCCAACTACAACGGCGCGGACAGCTTCACGTACAAGGTCAGCGACGGCGAACTCGATTCCAACATCGCCACTGTCTCGCTGAACATCGCTGCGGTGAACGACGCCCCCATCGCCGCCGACACTCAAGCCGCGACCGACGAAGACACCCCGCTGAACCTCGACCTGCTGGCTGCTGCCAGCGATGTGGACGGCGACGTGCTGACGCCGGTCATCATCGCAGGCCCGCTGCACGGCCAGCTGGTGAGCAACCCTGATGGCAGCTTCACTTACACGCCGGATGCCAACTACTTCGGTGCGGACAGCTTCACCTACAAGGTCAGCGACGCTCAGTCCTCAGTCCTCGATCCTCAGTCCTCTGGCATCGTCACCGTCAGCCTGACCATCAACGCCGTGAACGACGCCCCAGTCGCGGTATCGGCCACGGTCACCGGCACGGAAGATACGCCTTACATCTTCACCTGGAGCGACTTCAAGGTGAGCGATGTGGATAGCGCCGATCTGGCAATTACGATTAACACCCCGCCAGCGGACGGCCTGTTGCAGCACTTCGACGGCATCCAGTGGCTGGCAGTGCTTGCCGGCCAGCGCATCACCAAAGCCGATATCGACGCCGGATGCCTGTGCTTCGGCCCGGATGTGAACGAGTCCGGTTTTGCGGGCTACGGCCTGGCGGGTACGGGCAACAATATGCAGAACTATGCCGGCTTCACCTATCAGGCAGACGATGGTTTCCTGAGCAGCACAGTGGCCAGCATGACGGTGAACATTGTGCCGGTCGCGGATGCGCCGTCGCTGGCGCTGACCGCGCCGGTGGATGCTTATGGCGCTACCGCATTGCGTTTCAGCACCGGCTGGGAAATCGCCCCCAACCGCAACCCCACCTTCACCATCCTGCCGCAGAGCACACTGGATGGCTGGTACGTAGTGCGCGAAACTGGCGACACCGGCCAGCAGGCATTCATCATCTGGAGCGGCGGCGACAAGATGAAGGATGCCAATAACGCCAACCAGATCGTTGCGGCTGCGCCAAACGGCGGCAAAAACTGGCTGGAGATCGGCAATGCGAATGGCCTGGGCCACCAGACTTACGGCATCGAGCGGTCGGTCGACACCCGCGCAGGCGTGGCATATCATCTGAGCCTCGATTACGCCGGACGTCTGGGCTACGGCATCGACTTCACGGGTATCGGCATCTATGTGGACGGCGTGCGGATCGCCACCCATGCAGGCACCAGCCCGAACACCGCACTCAACTGGGAAGCGCTCAACTTCAGCTTCACCGGCACCGGCACGGCGCAGACGATCCGCATCGTCACCGAAGCGACCTCCTCACAGTCCAACGGACGCGGCGCGATGATCGACAACATCGTCCTCACGGAAAATCTACCGATCAACACCGGCTACCAGGACAGCCCGATCAACCTGTCCTCAGTGGTCGCCGCGCTGACCGACACCGACGGCTCGGAGGTGATCGGCGTGACGATGGGGGCGATCCCGACCGGTGCGCTCATCACCGATGGTACGCATAGCTTCTCCGCCACCGACAGCATGCACATCGTGGCGGTCGCCGGCTGGAACCTCGCCACCCTGTCCATCACCGCACCGACCGGCTACACCGGACAGTTCGCGCTGACCGTGGCAGTCAGTTCCTGCGAAATCGCCACCGGGGAAATATCGAATAACGCGATCACCCTGCCGGTTACGGTAGTGCCGACCAACGTCACCAGCCCGCTGGTGATCGACCTCAACGGCGACGGTGTGCGCACCACGGCGCTGGGTGCGACACAAGGCAGCTTCGACCTACTCAACAACGGCCATTCCATCCGCTCCGGCTGGATCTCCGCACAAGACGGCTTCCTCGCCACAGACAGCAACGGCAACGGCCGCATCGACGACCGTAGCGAGCTGTTCGGTGGCAGTTTGGGCGAAGGCTACGCGAAGCTGGCAGGTTTCGACAGCAACCGTGATGGCGTGGTGGATGCGAAGGATGCGCGCTTCAACGAGCTCAGGATTTGGCAGGACGCCAACGGCAACCACCAGACCGATGCCGGTGAACTCCGCAGCCTCGCCGACCGCGGCATCGAAGGCCTCGACGTGAACCACACCATCGCACCCGAGGTGCAGAACGGCAACTGGCTGATCGAGCGCGGTACGGTGACTTTCAGCGACGGGCATACGGCGGCGATGGCGGATGCTTATTTCGAGATAGCGGAACAGGAATCAGGAATCAGCGGTAGGTCGGGTTCCACCCGGCAACCATTTGATGCGGCGGGCGCAGCCCGCCCTGCAAACGGCAACTCCGCAAGCATCACACTGCGTTCCGAACCCCAACAGCCGCAAATTCCGGGACAACCGCAAATCCTGGGCATCCCTGCTGGCGCCGAGTCGGTCCGGGAGAAATTCGGATCAATCTCTGCCCAGTATTTCGCGGATCGTCAAATCCGCGCCCCAGCAGTGATTGACTGGGGCGCCCAGACAAACCAACGGGCAACTTCCGGCAATCAGGCGGAGTCGGATGACACCAGGAAGAAACGCAAGGGCAAAACAAACTGGCTTGCCGATTTCCTCGGCGTTACCCCGTCAGCCGTTAACCTGGCCGAATCCACCGGCCTGAATGTAAAGATGCCAGCAGCCGAAGAACCCAAACAACCGTTCGTCGAACGCAGCCAACGTCGCTCCCGCGATTCGGATGCTTCGAAGCCGACAAGTGAAGGGTGAGGGGACGGTGCAGAGCCCATGCAAACAGAGGATAGATTTTTCGACAGAGTCTCGATAGGTAAATGATGAAATTCAAAGCAGTTAAGTTAAATTACCTCCGGCAAAGCCGGAGGCTTATTGGGTGAGCGCCTCAAAGGCGCTGATAAAACCATGAGCCGCCCAAGGCGGCTGGTTTCCACTCCTTCCCCCTATCAGGGGGAAGGTTGGGATGGGGGTACAAACTTTTGACTGCATCCGTGCTTGAATTTCTACCCCCACCCTAGCCCTCCCCCTGCAAGGGGGAGGGAATAATGTAGCCAAGTTTTAACGTTACTCGTTAATGACCACCGGAACGGTCAAACCTAACGGAGTCCCCCGGCAAAGCCGGGGGTTTACCTCACCGAATTATTTTAGCCCTGGTGCTGGGCACGTCTTACGCCGGCGCTGGTGTGGTTGACAGCGAGACGATTGTCGCCACACATAACAAGTGGCGCGCACAGGTTGGTGTAGGAAAGCTGAGTTATTCGCCGGAATTGGAGGTGTCTGCCCAGGCGTGGGCCGATAATCTGAAACAGACCAATCGGTGCAAGATGCGCCATAGCACTCCTGAAGGTCGTTACGGCGAAAATCTTTATTGGGCTAGCGCGTTAGCCTGGTCTGACGGTCGACGCGAGCTGCAAAAAGTGTCGTCCGAAAAACCGGTTGATAGTTGGGGCAGCGAGAAGCTCGATTACAGTTACAAGAAAAATAGTTGTAAGCCGGGGAAGATGTGCGGTCACTATACGCAGATGGTATGGCGAACGAGTACCCAGGTTGGCTGTGCAATGGCGGTTTGCGAGGACAGCCAGGAACAGGTGTGGGTGTGCCAGTATCAACCAGCCGGGAATTGGGTGGGCAGCAAGCCCTACTGAGGAAACGCAGGTCAAGTTGTCATTGCGAGCGCAGCGTGGCAATCCAGAAGTTTGTTTGATATCAAAAACTGGATTGCCACGCTGCGCTCGCAATGACAGATGGGGTGAATTATCTGCGTTTCCAAATGGATTTGAGCCCGCCCGGATCAGGAGCCGGGGGTAATATTCTTTGTGGGTTGAGCGCTTTTGTTGGCAAGGAGCAGCAGGTGTCAGATGCCGGGGTCAAGCAAAACGATGGGTATCGCTGCACTCAACCCATCCTACGGGCTGGGGAAACGCAAATTAAATCGTCATTGCGAGGAGCGTAGCGACGCGGCAATCCAGAAGTTTGTTGGATATTAAAAGACTGGATTGCCACGCTTCGCTCGCAATGACAGTTCGTAGGATGGGTATCGCTACGCTCAACCCATCCTACGGGATGCAGGCTACTCCCCCAGATTCATCCGCCTGATGTAGTGGCAGGTATAGCCGCGCGGATTCTTGACCAGATACTTCTGGTGGTACTCCTCGGCGCGGTAAAACTCCTTGAATGGCACGACTTCGGTGATGACCTTGGCTTTCCATTCGCCTGATGACTCCACGGTCTTGATGACTTCTTCGGCGGTGCGTTTCTGTTCCTCGCTGACATAGAAAATCGCCGAGCGGTATTGCGTGCCGAAGTCGTTGCCCTGCCGGTTGCGCGTGGTGGGGTTGTGCATGCGGAAGAATTCGAACAACAGGTGGCGATAGGAGAGTTGCGTTGAGTCGAACACGATTTCCAGCGATTCGGCGTGGCCGGTGGTGCCGGTCTTTACCTGCTCATAGGTTGCATCCGGGGTGTCGCCGCCGGTATAGCCGGCTTCGGTTGCCAGCACGCCGGGAATCTGGCGCACCAGTTCTTCCATTCCCCAGAAGCAGCCTCCGGCGAGGTAGGCGGTTTGTCTGGTTTCGGTCGTGGTCATGGTGGCTCCTTTCGGTAGCGCAATGGCTGTTGCGGGATCAGGATGGCGAAAGCTAAAAACAGGCGGCAAAGTATTTTCATGCTCAGCCACGCCGCAGCTTTTTCATGGCTTGTTGCGCTTCCATCTTTCCTTCGCGTTCTTTTTCGGTTGCTCTCTTGTGGCTCCGGCCGCTCGTGTTGCGAGCTTAACATTCGCTGCGCTCATATGAGCCTGCGCCGCAAGCGCGCTGCCTGACTAGCGGCGTTCCTTCTTCATGGCCTGTGCAGCTTCACGTTTGGAATCTTTTTCTTTCTCGGTTGCGCGCTTGTCATGCTGTTTCTTGCCCTTGGCCAGGCCGATTTCCAGTTTGACGCGCCCGCCTTTGTAGTGCATGTCCAGCGGCATTATCGTGTAACCGGCGCGCTGCACCTTGCCGATGATCTTGTCGATTTCCGACTTGTGCAGCAGCAGCTTGCGGGTGCGCACCGGGTCCGGGTGGATATGCGTGGAAGCATTGAGCAGCGGGCTGATGTGCGAGCCGAACAGGTACAGCGCGCCGTCTTTTACGGTGACGTAGGCTTCCTTGAGTTGCGCCCGCCCGGCGCGGATGGCCTTGACTTCCCAGCCTTCCAGCATGATGCCGGCCTCGTATTTTTCCTCGATGAAGTATTCGTGAAAGGCTTTTTTGTTCTGGATGATACTCATATTTCCAATCCAATTTCTTCGGTGAAACGGCGTTGATTTCCTCGCTCACTCCTGATGAAACAACTAGCCATTCGACTAAGCTATCAAAATACGATAGCCAAGTCGCTGGTTATAGTCGTGCTATAAGCACTGCCCGCCTCGTTCGCTCGTCATCGCCTTGTTTGACCTTCGAAATAGAATTGGAATTAGGTGAGTTTTGCGGTGTGTTCGGCTATTCTACCAGTCTTTGGTTTTGCTTCTTCATACTGTCGATGGCGTTAGTAGAAAAATCGGTACTGGTTCCGCACAGCGCGGAGCAGATGTTCAATCTGGTGGATCGTGTGGAGGAATACCCGCAGTTCCTGCCGTGGTGCGGCGGTTCGAGCGTTTCCCGGCTGAATGACTCAACGGTGCATGCCACGGTGCACATCGATTATCACCACATCAAACAGCATTTCACCACCGAAAACGTGTGCACACCGCCGCACCAGATTGACATCACTTTGCAGCATGGGCCGTTCCGGCATCTGGACGGCAGATGGCGGTTTATCCCGCTGAGCGATTCAGCCTGTAAAATAGAGTTTCGCCTGCACTATGAGTTTTCCAGCAAGCTGCTGGAAAAGCTGGTCGGGCCGGTGTTTCACTACATTGCCAACAGTTTTGTCGATGCTTTCATTCAGCGCGCAGAAAAGGTTTATACGAATACATGAGCGGCAATTTCAATATCGAAGCAGAAATCTGATGCTGGATTACGACCTGCATTGTCATTCCAGCATTTCCGACGGCACGCTCACCCCGGCCGAACTGGTGCATCGCGCTGCCGAGCGCGGCGTGAAGGTGCTGGCGCTGACCGATCACGATGACGTGGATGGGCTGGATGAGGCGCGCGCCGCTGCCGTACAGCACGGCATGACCTTTATCAACGGCGTGGAAATTTCCGTGACGTGGCGCACTCACACCGTGCATATCGTCGGTTTGGGTATCGACCCGGCTTACCCGCCGCTGGCTGAAGGGTTAAGCAGCGTGCGTAGCGGGCGCGGCGAGCGCGCAAGGCAAATGTCGGAGTCGCTGGCTAAAGCAGGTATCGGCGGCGTGCTGCAAGGCGCGTATCGCTATGCGGGAAACCCCAACATGATAGGCCGCACCCATTTTGCCCGCCACCTGGTCGAAACCGGCCAATGCAAGGATGTGAAGAGCGTGTTCAACCGATATCTGGTGAAGGGCAAGCCGGGTTATGTGCCGCACCAATGGGCGGTGCTGGCGGATGCGGTGGGCTGGGTGCGCGGCAGCGGCGGGGTGGCGGTGCTGGCGCATCCCGGCCGCTACATGGTCGGGCGCAACAGCATGGGCAAGAAGACCATGCACGAGTTGCTGACCGCATTCGTCGAATGCGGCGGTCAGGCGATCGAGGTGGTGAGCGGCAGCCACACGCCGGAGCAGTATGCCGAATTCGCGCGTTATGCCGGGGAGTTCAAATTGTTGTGTTCCTGCGGCTCTGATTTTCACGGCCCGGGCGAGAGCCATCGTGACATGGGGAGGCTGCCGGATTTCCCGCTGGGTTGTCGTCCGGTCTGGGAAGCATGGCAAGCAGCATGATAAATAGAGCTTTTGAAAATGGGCGTAGGAAAATTCAGAGTTCGCCCAAATGCAAGGCGCGGGAAAAATTTGCGAGCATCAGCTACGCGGATTGCCTGCTTACCCCACTTCGCCGCGCCGCATATGGTTTATATGCAAGCAAGGAATTTTTTTTGCAACGCAGCAGTTGGGATGAAATCTGAGTTTTATGTCACAATTTTTCACTATCCACCCGGACAACCCAAACCCGCGACTGATCCGCCAGGCGGCGGCAATGTTGCGCGATGGCGGAATTGTCGTGTACCCGACCGATTCCTGCTATGCGCTGGGTTGCCATCTGGATGACAAGGATGCCGTGACGCGCATCCGCCAGATCCGCCAATTGGACGAACAGCACCACCTGACGCTGATGTGCCGCGACTTGTCAGAAATTTCGCGCTATGCGCGCGTGGACAACAGCAAATTCCGCCTGTTGAAAAACAATACGCCGGGCAGCTATACGTTCATCCTGGAGGCGACCAGGGAGGTGCCGAGACGTTTGCAGCACCCCAAGCGCAGCACCATCGGCATCCGCATTCCCGATCATCCGGTGGCATTGGCGCTGCTGGAAGAGCTGGGCGAGCCGATGTCCAGTTCCACTCTGATATTACCGGATGAAGAATGGCCGCTGAATGACGCCGAACGGATTCGCGAGCTGCTGGAAAAGAAAGTCGATCTGGTGATAGACGGCGGTGCGGTGGGCTCGGACTTTACCACCGTAATCGACTTGACCGGCGATAAGCCGATATTGCTGCGCCGTGGCAAGGGGGACATCACCCCGTTTGGAATTGAGGAATCGTAGGGCGGGTCACACCCGCCGTTATTGAATTGGCCGGTACGAAAAACTTTTGTCCCGGCACAGGTGTAACCCGCCCTACAAGAGCCCAAAAAATTATGGAATCGAAAAATTAAATGCAGATAGAACAACTTATCCAAACTGTCTCCCTCGCGGCGATCCCGGTACTGTTCGCCATCACCTTGCATGAAGCGGCGCATGGCTACGTGGCGCGCCATTTCGGCGATATGACCGCCTGGCAGCAGGGGCGCATCAGCCTGAATCCGCTGCGTCACATCGATCCGGTCGGTACCATTCTGTTGCCGATTCTGACCCTGATGCTGGGCGGCATCCTGTTCGGCTGGGCCAAGCCGGTGCCGGTGAATTTCGCCGCGCTGCGCCGCCCCAAGCAGGATATGCTGTGGGTGGCGATCGCCGGGCCTGCCTCTAATCTGGTCATGGCACTGGGTTGGGCATTACTCTATAAAATGGTTTGGTTGTTTCCGGACAGTTATTTTGCCGAACCGCTGCTGGGCATGGCAGGCATAGGGATTCAAATCAACATCATTCTGATGGTGCTGAATTTGCTGCCATTGCCGCCGCTGGACGGCGGCCGCGTTGCGGTCAGCCTGTTGCCTCATCGCCAGGCGTATCAACTGGCAAAGATCGAGCCCTATGGCATTTTCATCCTGATATTCTTGCTCGTAACAAATCTGCTGGGGCTGATATTATTGCCGTTGGTAAGAATGGTGACCGCCATGATTTATTTTATTTTTGGACTATAAGTAAAATTATGTTCGCTGATCGAGTGTTATCTGGAATGCGCCCCACCGGAAGTCTGCACCTGGGGCATTACCACGGGGTGTTGAAAAATTGGGTGCAGATGCAGCACGAATACGAATGCCTGTTTTTCGTGGCCGACTGGCACGCGCTGACGACGCATTACGACACGCCGCAAATCATCGAACAAAGCGTGTGGGACATGGTGGTGGACTGGCTGGCGGCCGGAGTCGATCCCGCCCATGCCACGCTGTTCATCCAGTCGCGCGTGCCTGAACATGCCGAACTGCATTTGCTGCTGTCGATGATTACCCCGCTGGGCTGGCTGGAACGCGTGCCGACCTACAAGGACCAGCAGGAAAAGCTTTCCGAGAAAGACTTGAGCACTTACGGCTTTCTCGGCTACCCGCTGCTGCAAAGCGCGGACATCCTGATTTACCGCGCTACCCAGGTGCCGGTGGGCGAGGATCAGGTGCCGCATATCGAATTCACCCGCGAGATTGCGCGCCGCTTCAACCACATTTACGGGCGCGAGCCCGGTTTCGAGGAAAAGGCCGAAGCGGCGGTCAAAAAGCTCGGCGGAAAAAAGGCCAAGTTGTATGCCGAGCTGCGCACCCGTTTCCAGGAGCAAGGCGACGACGAGGCGCTGGAATCCGCCAAATCCCTGCTGGACGAGCAGCAAAGCCTGAGCCACGGCGACCGCGAGCGGCTGTTCGGTTATCTGGAAGGCGGCGGAAAGATGATCTTGTCCGAACCGCGCGCGATGCTCACCGCCGCCTCGAAAATGCCCGGGCTGGACGGGCAGAAAATGTCCAAGTCCTACGAGAACACCATTACGCTGCGCGAGGACGAGGCCAGCGTGACCAGGAAAATCCGCACGATGCCGACCGATCCGGCGCGCATCCGCCGCACCGATGCGGGCGACCCGGAAAAATGCCCGGTGTGGCCGTTGCATCTGGTGTATTCCAGCGAGCAGACCAGGCAATGGGTCATACAGGGCTGCAAGAGCGCCGGCATCGGCTGCATCGAATGCAAACAGCCGGTGATCGACGCGGTGCTGGCAGAGCAGCGCCCGATGCGCGAACGCGCGCAACAGTATCTGGACGACCCGGCACTGGTGCGCAACATCATCGCCGACGGCTGCGAAAAGGCGCGCAAACTGGCCTCCGAGACCATGCGCGACGTGCGCGAGGCGATGGGACTAAGCTACAGCTAGGCGGGGCCAGGCGTCGATATGCTCTATTATGCGACCAAGGTTTTGTTGACTGCCGGGCTGATCGTGCTGGCCAGCGAGGTAGCCAAGCGCAGCAGCATGTTCGGCGCATTGCTCGCTTCGGTGCCGTTGACTTCGCTGGCGGTCATGATCTGGCTATATGTCGAAACCGGCGATGAGCAGAAGGTGTCGGCATTTTCCCTCAATGTTTTCTGGCTGGTCATTCCTTCGCTGGCGCTGTTTCTGCTGCTGCCGTTGCTGATCAGGTTTGGATGGGGATTCTGGCTGAGCGTGATAGCGGCGGTGCTGGCAACGGCAGCCTGTTATGGCATGATGTTGTCGATACTCAAGCATTTTGGCGCATAGGGGAAAGCACGTGAATGATCTGATACAACCCGTTGCGCGCATCCACGGCGAGCCGTTGCTGGAGATGCCGCAGGATTTATACATTCCGCCGGATGCGCTGGAACTGGTGCTGGAGTCGTTTCAGGGGCCGCTGGATTTATTGCTGTATCTGATCCGCAAGCATAACCTCGACGTGCTGGACATTCCGATGGCGGAATTGACCCGGCAATACATGACCTACATCGAGATGATGCAGCATCGCCTGGAACTGGCTGCCGAGTACCTGCTGATGGCGGCGGTGCTGATCGAAATCAAGTCGCGCATGTTGCTGCCGCGACCTCCCAAGGTCAGCGAAGAAAGCGGCGAAGACCCGCGCGCCGAACTGATGCGCCGCTTGCTGGAATACGAGCAGATGAAACTGGCCGCACAGAAGCTCAACGAATTGCCGCAGGCCGGGCGCGATTTCGAGGTCGTGCAGGTGCTGATTGAGCGCACCGTGCGGGAACGCCTGCCGGAGGTCAGCGTGGAAGACCTGCGCCAGGCCTGGCTGGGATTGCTGGCGCGCGCCAAACTGAACACGCATCACAAGGTGCGCCGCGAACAACTGTCGGTGCGCGAGCAGATGACTCATGTGCTGCGCTGTCTGCATGGCGGCGAGTTTATCGAGTTCGACAAGCTGTTTGATGTGCACGGCGGCGTGGCGAAACTGGTGGTCACCTTTATCGCCATCCTTGAGTTAGCCAAGGAATATCTGGTGGAAATCCAGCAAAGTGAAACATTGGGGAGTATCTATGTCAGAACAAGTCGAGCCATTACCGCAGAGTGAAGTGCCGTTGCCGGGTGAGGCGTCATTGTCCCTTCGTGATGAGCCGTTGGACACTGTTCGCCCTGACCCTTCGACAAGCTCAGGACTAAAGGCTGTTGTCGAAGGGGCGCTGCAAAGCAGCGGCGAATCTACCAGCACACTCCTTACGGGGATAGAATCGTCAGGTCGGACGGAATCGGTTGGGGAGGCAATTGATACCCGGCAGCTCAAGCGCGTGCTGGAAACCGCACTGCTGACCAGCACCGAACCGCTGTCGCTGGCCGAACTGAAAAAGCTCAGCGATGTATTGCCGGACAATCGCCAGATGGAAACGCTGCTCGAAGATCTCGCGCAGGACTGGCAAGGGCGCGGCGTGGAACTGACCCGCGTGGCCAACGGCTGGCGGTTCCGCGCCAAACCGGAAATGCAGCAATACCTGGACCGGCTCAACCCGCAAAAACCGCCGCGCTATTCGCGTGCAGTACTGGAAACGCTCGCGATTATCGCCTACCACCAGCCTGTCACACGCGGCGACATTGAGGAAATACGCGGCGTCGCGGTATCCTCGCAAATCCTGAAAACACTGGAAGCGCGCGGCTGGGTGGAAGTAGTCGGCACTCGCGACGCGCCGGGCAAACCGGAATTGTTCGCCACCACCAGGCAATTTCTCGATGACCTGAACCTGCGCGCCTTGCAGGAACTTCCGCCGCTGGAGGAAATCGGCGCGTTGCTGGAGCAGGGTGCTGTTGCGGAAGGGCCGCTGCGCATATCAGGAAATGAGGTGCTGGCTGAGGCACCCCCTTCGGGCGATATGGGCACTGACAGCGCGCTTCCTGCCGATACGACACTTGCGGGTGCTGCGGCGGGGTAAAGCCTGTACTGGCATGAAACATATCCAGTCCCGCGACAATCCGTTTTTCAAGGAGCTCGTCAAACTCTGCGGTTCGGCGCGGCAGCGAAACAAGTCCAATCAGACGCTGCTGGACGGCACGCATTTACTGGCGGCGTATCTGGATGCCGGAATGATGCCGCAACACATTCTGCTCAATGCGGCGGCTTTGCATGACAAGGAAATCTCGGCATTGCTCGAACGAGCCGGCGGCGTGCCCGTGACGCATCTGGACGACAAGCTGTTCGCGGAACTCAGCGAACTGAAAACGCCGACCGGCATACTCGCCTTGATCGACTTGCCGCAGCCGGCAGGAACGACAGCCGCTAGCCGCTTCGCGCTGTTGCTGGAGGATATCCAGGATCCCGGAAATCTCGGCTCGATGCTGCGTTCGGCGGCGGCGGCAGGGTGCGATGCGGCGTTTCTTTCCACGGGCTGTGCCGATGCGTGGTCGCCGAAGGTGCTGCGTGCCGCGATGGGCGGACATTTTGCGCTGAGCATCCACGAGCGGCAGGATTTACCGGCCGTGGCCGGGGCTTTTCCCGGCAAACTGCTGGCGGCCAGTTTGCATGCCAAGCGCAGCATTTATGACTGCGACTTGCGCGGCGATGTGGCATTCCTGATCGGCAACGAAGGGGCAGGGTTGTCTGACGGTTTACTGAAACTTGCCACGCAAACAATCGCCATCCCGATGCGCGGCAAGATCGAATCGCTGAATGCGGCGGCGGCAACGGCGATCTGTTTGTTCGAGGCGGTACGTCAACGTGGATGGACGTAACTGGCTGCACCATGGTTCCGCAGCTGTCGTAGGGCGGGTCACACCCGCCGATCCAAACCCCGGCAACACCCCAAGTCATCGTGCGGCGCGCATTAAACTCCTTGACCAATAAGCCTATTTCGCTATAATGCGCGCCCCTGTGGGACTGTGCCTGTAAATTTGTTATGGGCAGTTCACATACCTTGCTCCACCGCACCGCAAGCGGGGGGCTTAACCATAAGGAGATGTAATGCGACATTACGAAATCGTTTTTATTGTGCATCCCGATCAAAGCGAGCAAGTGCCCGCGATGACCGAGCGCTATCGCACACTGGTCACTTCCAAGGGCGGGCACATCCACCGTCTGGAAGACTGGGGACGCCGCCAGTTGGCTTACCCGATCCAAAAAATTCACAAGGCACATTACGTGCTGATGAATATCGAATGCAACCAGGAAACACTGGATGAGCTGGAGCACGCATTCCGCTTCAATGATGCCGTGTTGCGTCATCTGACCGTCAAGACCAAGGCTGCCGTCACCGAGCCTTCCGCGATGATGAAGGAAGAAAAATCCCGCTCCATGCCGACCGAAGGCGCCGCTGTTGCAGCTCCGGTGGAAGCAGTCGCGACCGCGGCTGCTTAATTTTATAGGCAATTGGCGCGCAATCAGGTTGTCATCAGCGGCGAGTTGGTCGCACTGGAAAGTTTGCGGTACACCCCGTCCGGGGTGGCGAGAGTGGCACTGACGTTAAGCCATACCTCGCAGCAGTCCGAAGCAAATGGTTTGCGGCAGGTGCAGTGCGAAGTGAATGCGCTGGCTTTTGCCCAAGCGGCCGATAAGGTTGCAAAGTTTGCAGTAGGACAGAACGTTATAGTGCGCGGGTTTTTAGCCCAGCAAAGTATCCGCAGCAGGCAACTGGTTTTGCATATCAACGACATAATTTTGGAATAAGGAAACATCATGG
This sequence comes from Gallionellales bacterium RIFCSPLOWO2_02_FULL_57_47, assembly GCA_001801175.1. Lineage (GTDB taxonomy): Bacteria > Pseudomonadota > Gammaproteobacteria > Burkholderiales > Gallionellaceae > Gallionella. The sequence continues at coordinate 14,826 of MGWZ01000046.1, forward strand.
CACGTCCAGACAAAAAGAAAGATGACAAGAACAAACGTTCTTCCCGCAACAATCTGTTCAAGCGCCGCAAGTTCTGCCGCTTCACGGTTGAGAAGATCGCCGAGGTGGATTACAAGGATGTGAACATCCTCAAGGAATTCATCTCCGAGAACGGCAAGCTGATCCCGGCGCGCATCACCGGCACCAGGACGCGCTTCCAGCGTCAATTGAGCACCGCCGTGAAACGCGCGCGTTTTCTGGCTTTGATGCCTTACACTGATCTGCACTAAGGAGCGAAGTCATGCAAATAATTCTGATGGAAAAAGTGACCAATGTTGGTCAATTGGGCGACGTAGTCAAGGTCAAGAACGGTTACGCACGCAATTATTTGATCCCGCAAGGCAAGGCCAAGCGCGCAACTGCCGCCAACATGGCCGAGTTTGAAGCTCGTCGTGTGGAACTCGAGGCAGCTGATAATGCCAAGCGTGCCGAAGCGCAAGCGCGCGGCGAAAAGCTGGCCGGTGTGACGGTGCAGATCGTGCAAAAGGCAGGTGTGGATGGCAAGCTGTTCGGCTCAGTCACCAATGCTGACATCGCAACCGCGCTGGTTCAGCAAGGCTTTGAAGTTGAAAAATTGCAAGTGCGCATGCCTGAAGGCCACCTCAAACAGATCGGCGATCATCGCATCAGTATCGCGTTGCATACCGATGTGGTTGTGGACATTACGGTCTCGGTGCTCGGCGAACAGTAATCCGCTTCGGTATCAAGGCTATACAAAAAGGACTGGCGACAGTCCTTTTTTGTTTCTAGGGTTTTTCCCGGGTGGCGGGGTAAAATGCCTAACGTTCAACGGTAAGTAATCGGTTCAATAAATGCAAAACTTTTCCAGTTCGGATACACAGCTTGACCAGATCAAATTGCCCCCTCATTCGGTAGAGGCCGAGCAATCGGTGCTGGGCGGTTTGATGCTTGATTCGACTGCGCTGGACAGGATTGCCGACCTGATAACCGATAACGATTTTTACCGGCAGGAACACCGCCTGATCTACCGCCAGGTGGTGCGTTTGAGCGAGATGGCGAAACCGGTAGATGTGATTACCGTGGCTGAAGCGCTGGAGATTTCCGGCGAGCTGGAGAAGGTGGGCGGTCTTCCATACCTGGGCGGGCTGGCGCAGAACGTGCCGTCGGCAGCCAATATCCGCCGCTATGGGGAGATCGTGCGCGAGCGTTCCATCATGCGCAAGCTGGCCGAGGTCGGCACCGATATTGCCAGCAGCGCCTACAACCCGACCGGACGCGATGCCGCACAATTGCTCGACGAGGCGGAAAGCAAGGTGTTCGAGATCGCCGAGGCGGGCTCGAAAGGCAAACAGGGATTCATGGCCATGCCGCCGCTGTTGTCACAAGTGGTGGAGCGCATCGAGACCTTGTACGCGCGCGACAATCCCAGCGATGTCACCGGCACTGCCACCGGTTTCACCGACCTGGACCGCATGACTTCCGGCCTGCAGGCGGGCGACCTGATTATCGTGGCGGGCCGCCCGAGCATGGGCAAGACCGCATTTTCCATCAACATCGCCGAGAACGTGGCGATGGACAGCAAATTGCCGGTGGCGATTTTCAGCATGGAAATGGGCGCTTCGCAGCTGGCGATGCGTATGCTCGGCTCGGTCGGCAAACTCAACCAGCACGATCTGCGCACCGGACGTTTGCAGGACGACGACTGGGGACGGCTGACGCACGCGCTTGGCAAGCTGAATGACGCTCCTATCTTTATCGACGAAAGCGCCGCGCTGTCAGCTTTGGATCTGCGTGCGCGTTCGCGCCGTCTGCATCGCCAGAACAGCGGGCTGGGGTTGATCGTGGTGGATTACATACAGCTGATGAGCTCGAATGCGGGCAAAGCCAGCGAGAATCGCGCCACCGAAATTTCGGAAATCTCCCGTTCGTTAAAGGCGCTGGCGAAGGAACTGCATGTGCCGGTGATCGCGCTGTCCCAGCTGAACCGCAGCCTTGAGCAACGTCCCAACAAGCGGCCGGTGATGTCCGATTTGCGCGAATCCGGCGCAATCGAACAGGATGCCGACCTGATCCTGTTCATCTACCGCGACGAAGTTTATAACAGCGATTCGCCCGACAAAGGCAAAGCAGAAATTATCGTCGGCAAACAGCGCAATGGCCCGATCGGCAAAGTGGAACTGGCGTTCAGAGGCGAGTACACGCGTTTCGATAATCTGGCGTCAAGCGGTTATTAGCCACACCTGAAAATATCCTGCCCCGAATCCGCTGCCCGTACGGTCAGTGTAGCGGCGGTCATCTTTCCATATCGCCGCAACGCCTGACAGCGAATAAGTCATCAAGGCGGCGGCTGCCTTCGGCCAATTTGCAGTCAGCGATCAAATGCTGCCAACGGTTCAAGCACCGGGGTGCGACAATATGCCGCATTCCCATCACTGAAAAATTGGCGAATAATTTATTTGTGCGCTGCCGAGTCGCAACTGGCGCGTAATATTCAATCGCAAATTGAAGAAAGGGTTACAGCCATGAATGAAAGCAAACAAGCCTCGATCTCTCACGACAACAATGAAATGACCTCGCTGCTGCTGGGTGCCGGATTTGCGCTGGCCGCCGCCGATGCCGGATTCGCAGTCGGCGGCGGGGACGACGTCGCGCTGGAAGCCGCCGACATCACGCTGGTGGGCGGAGACATCGCCCGCGTTGCCGCCGCCATCGACCTGTCGCGACGCACGATGCAAATTATTCGCCAGAACCTGTTCTGGGGGCTTGGATACAACGTGGTGTCTATCCCGGTGGCCGCCGCCGGACGGCTCAGCCCGATGATCGCCTTGGCGGCGATGGCGATGAGCTCGGTGTCGGTCGTCACCAATTCGTTGCGGCTGCAACGGGATTAAAGCGGAGTAATGGAGCACGCCCATCATCATGTCGCCGAATTCTCCTACTGGCTCGCCTTCATGACGGGCATTCTCGGCAGCGGCCATTGCCTCGGTATGTGTGGCGGCCTGGTGTCGAGCTTCTTCATGCGCCTCGGCGCCAGGGGTTATGCGCCCTATCTGGCCTATCATGCCGCCCGCGTCACGGTCTACGCGCTGATCGGCCTGACCGCCGCCACATTGGGCGCGGTGCTGGTGCAGACCGGGATTATCGGCAAGGCGCAGGGCATCATGCAGATTCTCGCAGGGCTCATCGTGATCCTGCTCGGCCTCGACATGCTCGGCCTGTCGCCGATACGCAACACGTTGCGTTTCGCGCCCCTGGACTGGGTGCTCCGGCAGTTCACCGCCGCTACCCGGCGCGGCCCGGTGGTCGGGGCGAGCATCGGCGGCGCACTGAACGGACTGATGCCGTGCGCAATGACCATGGCGATGGCGGTACAGGCCACCACCGCGCCCAGCCCGGCCGAAGGGGGATTGCTGCTGCTGGCCTTCGGCGCCGGCACGCTGCCGTCAATGCTCGCCGCCAGCTTCCTGTTCGGCAAGCTGGGGGTGAAAACCCGCGGCTGGCTGCTGCGCGGCGCGGCGCTGTTCGTCATCGCGCTCGGTCTCTCCACGCTCTGGCAGGGCCTCGCTCATTATAGTGTGATGCACAAACTGGCGAACTGGTGATCCCATGCCAATTGATATTTTTTGATTACTGTGCAAAATTCACAAGCATCCGGCTGACACATTTTTTAAAGGAGAAAAAAACATGGAACGATGTGGCTTGTCGGAATTATCCCTCGCCGCCGCCGCCGCCGGTCTTGTCGCCGTCGCCATGCCTGTGCGTCCGAATCCTGTCCAGGCGATGGCACGCCGGCCCAGTTCACCCTGATACACGTCCGGCCATCGCAAGGAAGACATCACCAGCCTCTATGTTACGGAATTTTACGGGCTGGCTAGGATCGACGCGCGCAGTGCGTTTTACGTCATCGGCTCGGACGTGCTCGGCCCGATGGGGCACGAGCTGGTACCACTGGAAACGCACGCCGATGCGGAGGAGTTTCTCAGAGAACACAAGGGCAGGCAGATACTTACCTTCGAGCAGTTCACCGCCGATATTATCGATGAGATCGATAAAGGGAAATTCCAGGAGGCTATGGCATTCATTGCTGAAGAGTTTGAAGCGGATGCGCGTTCATGAATTTTTCATGCCGGATTCCGATGCGCTTTTTAAACCGGCCCGATTATTGTTTGAAGCGCAATAAGCTTTCGGATACAATGCGCGCTCTTATAGGCGCGTAGCTCAGCTGGTTAGAGCACTTGGTCGACATCCAAGGGGTCGTTGGTTCGAGTCCAATCGTGCCTACCAATAATGTCAATGGGTTAGATCAGAAACGGTCTAGCCCATTTTCTTTTCTACTGCCATCGGCAAGTGGGAGCAGGCGGCAAGCAATCAGCCGGGCAGTATTGCTTGATTGCCTGTGTTGTTTCGCTGAATATGTTTCAGGAAAGTTGGTTGTGACAATAAAAAAGCCGCTTGCGGCGGCTGTTTTATTGGCTAACTTAAAACCATTCAGAAGTTCCGGTGCAAGCCGGTCTGTCTGTTGCACGGAAAATTCAGCATGCGTTTATTTCATGTCCTTTCATCGTAATTATGGGTCTGCTGTTCGACGGTAAATAACACGGCGGCTTTGACCCTTGACGACAGATTCAGTTTGGTCAGGATATGGCGCACATGCTGTTTTACGGTGTCATAGCTGATCGATAATGTTTGTGCGATGGCTTTGTTGCTTTCACCGCGCGATAGCAGTTGCAGTATTTCACGTTCACGGTCGGTGAGTAATTTGAGGGAGTTTTTGGGTTCATCTCCGGGTTGATCGCCGCGCAGCATTTCGATCATCTTGATCGTCATCGCGGGTGCGACGACCAGTTCGCCTTCCGCAACGCGGCGAATGGCATCAACCACATCCTCTGGCGCCATGTCTTTGAGCAAATAGCCTCGTACGCCTGCACGTATCGCGTTTGCCAGGTCGACGTCAGAATCACTCATGGTCAAAACAACAGCGGGTGTCGTGCAGCCTTCTTTGCGAATTTGCCCGAGCATAGCCAGTCCATCGAGCGGCTTCATGCGCAGATCCATGATCAAAAGATCGGGTTGTTCGCGCAATAACTCGCGCAGCCCCTCAACACTGCCGGTTGCGCCGAGCACGGAAAACCCATAACAATTGGCGAACAGTTCACTTAATCCGCTCCTGCACAGGTTTTGATCGTCAACCAGAATAATTTTTATTTTCTTACTCATTAACTGCTCTCCAGTCTAACCCCGGTTTAGGGAAAAATAATTGCACGTGTGTACCAAAACCTCTTGAGCTTTCCAGTTTGATTTCGCCACCGATACGCTGCGCACGCTCGCGCATGATCATCATGCCATAGTGTCCTTCAACCGGCGTGAATGTGCATCCCCCGCTACCATTATCCTTGACGGTAAAGACGTAGTAGCCGGAAATGAAATCAACGATCAGGCGCGCATGGGTCGCGCCGGAATGGGTGGCGATATTTGCCAATGCTTCCTGCACGATGTGGTAAACCTGAATTTCGTATTCAAGCGGCAATTCAAGGCAGGCTACCCGATTGATATATTCCAGTGCGATATTATTGCGCAGGCAAAATTGTTCGGTAAGGGTCTGCAAGGCACGCGGCAACCCGGATGGATCCATCGCGCAACGAAAATCCGTGATCAGTTCCCGCACGGTTTTTTGACTGATCTCTAAAGCGTCATCAATATCGTGCGCATATTTGGTGGACATGAGTTCATTCCCCGCGCGCAGGGATTCAAGCAACAAACTCGTGCGCATCCGTGTGTAAACCAGGGTTTGCGCCAGCGAATCATGAATTTCGTTTGCGATCGACTGCCGTTCGGCGATAAGGTCAATACGCTTGGTTTCGCTGTTCGATCTGTTATGTTCGACAATGGCGCCGAGCAGGTTGGTGAATGCCCTGACAGTTGATGAGACATGCTCAAAGGATTCTTGTGGTGTGTCGAAAAATAGAGTGAGAACCCCGATTTGATTTTCGGGGGAATCAGGACTTTCGAGTGAGGCGGAAATTATCGATTGAAGCTGACAACCAATATAACGGCAATCCTGTCGTGTTTTGCATGCGCCGAGGTTGGCCGAATAGATACCGCGTCCGATTGCAGTTTTACCAAATGACTCGCAATTAATGTTGATGATATTTTCGACTTCAAGCAACTCGGCTGGAAAGCCGACCGAACTGATTATTCGGGGGGTTTGGCCGTGCGGTGGGGGGGATATTCTTACTATTCCGGCTGTTGCTTTTACCGTGGAAATGAGGGTCGAAAGGAATTCTTCCAATAAAGGTTTAAGATCACCAACCCTGGAGGCTGCTGGCGTGTACATTTTGTACGCCCCCGTGCCCTCAATTTTTTTGGGAGGTGTAAAAACTGTATCCTTTACCCACGAAAAATCTGCGGGTACTGAATTCTTTACGGAATTGGTTTTTTTGCTCATAAACTCAATTGGATGCCTGGTTAACTTTCGCAAAACCAGAATATTTTTCTGTGTGCGAGCCTGATTGTTAAACTGATTATTAGAATATAATTAATCAATATAATTCAATTGCCGGAAAATAAACATCAGTAAAAAAAGACTTACCGAATAGCTTGATCTCCCCGTTAAAACCTGGCTCAGTATACCCCTCATTCGGGTTATATTGTAGCTCCCCCTTAGTGGCTATAGACACTAAAACCATCAATTAGGCCTAATGAAGACTGCACCCTTGGTCATTCTGGTTAATACCAGATATCCCCGGATCACTATTAAACACAATGAAAATCTGCATCGTCTCTGACAGCCATGATCGCGCCGAACCTCTCGCAGCGGCAATTGCTGAAGCACATGCGGCTGGCGCGCAAGCTGTCATCCACTGCGGCGACTTGATCGGCGTCAATACCCTGCGTGCTTCCCTCAAACTTGGCATCCCCATCCACGCGGTACACGGCAACAACATCGGCGACGTCGCTGCGCTGTACCGCATGATGGAAAAGACCGGCGGCCTGTTCACCTACCACGGACAAGAGGCTCTGCTGGAACTTGGCGGGCGAAAGATTTTCGTCACCCACATGCCGCACCATGGACAAGCCTTCGCCTGCACCGGCGACTACGACCTGGTCTGCCACGGCCACAGCCATTCCGCCCATGTCGGGATGCAAGCCGACATCGACGGCGGACGCTGCTGGCTGGTCAATCCCGGCTCGGTCGCGGGCATCGACGCACCCGGCGTGGAAGCCACCCCGACCTGGATACTCGGCGATCTGGAGCGGATGAATTTCGAGATACGCATGTTGCAGCAACCAAGCGAGCGAGATTTATGACAAAACTGAACAATGGCTTTTCGCGCGGAGACCCTCTCCCCAACCCTCTCCCGCATGCGGGAGAGGGGCAAACGACTCGCTGTGCGAGTATTTCGATAGACCGGAGGCTTGAGTGAGTCCATCCATCGCAACCAACCAGACCATCCTCGTCGTCGGCGGCGGCATCAGCGGCATGACCGCTGCGCTGGAAGCCGCCGAATGCGGCAAACAGGTGATCCTCGTCGAGCGCAACGCCACTCTGGGCGGGCGCACCGCGCTGATGAACCGCTATTTCCCCAAGATGTGCCATCCGACCTGCGGGCTGGAGATCAACCTGCGCCGCTTGAAAGGCAACCGCAACGTGCGCGTGATGACGATGGCCGAAGTGAGCAGCGTGACCGGGCAGCGCGGCGACTATACCGTGACGTTGAAACTGGCCCCGCGCTATGTCAACGCAAACTGCACCGCCTGCGGCGACTGCGCCGCTGCGGTCGATGCGGAGATTTCGAATCCTTACGAATATGGCCTGAGCAAAACGCGTGTGGCCTACCTGCCGCACGCGATGGCGTATCCGATGCACTATGTGCTCGACCCTTCGATCATCGGCACTGCGGATGCGGGGAAAGCCAAGGCGGCCTGCAAATATGACGCCATAGACCTCGACATGCAGACCGAAACGGTCGAGTTGAAGGTTGGTGCAATTGTCTGGGCGACCGGCTGGAAGCCATACGACGCGGCCAAAATTCAGCCTTATGGCTATGACCGTTTTGCCAACGTGATCACCAGCCTCGAATTTGAGCGGCTCGCCGACCCGCACGGCCCGACCGGCGGCAAGTTGCTGCGTCCCTCCGACGGCAAGGAGGCGAAGAACATCGCCTTTATCCAGTGTGCCGGTTCGCGTGACGAAAACCATTTGCGCCATTGTTCGCGCATCTGCTGCATGGCCACGCTCAAGCAGACGCATTATGTGCGCGAGGCTTATGGCGAATCCGGAAAATCGACGGTTTACTACATCGATATCCGCGTCATCGACCGCCTCGAAGATTTTTACCAGAAGGTGCAGCAGGATGCGACGGTCAGTTTCGTCAAATCCAAGGTTGCCAAAATAGTCGAAGGCAAGGATGGCAACCCGGTACTGCATGGTGTGGATACCGAGGGTTATCACCGCTATGCCACGGCCCATGACCTGGTCGTGCTGGCGGTCGGCATGGAGCCGGAAACCAACGGCATCAAGTTGCCGGAAGACATGCTGCTCGACTCATCGGGCTTTATCGAAAGCTCGCAGGATGAAGGCATGTTCGGGGCGGGTGCCGCAACCAGCCCGCTCGACGTGAATCGCTCGGTGCAAAGCGCCACGGCGGCGGCACTGCGCGCGATCCAGGTGGTGCACAAGACTGCCGCTGCCGAAGGAGCAAAATGATGGACACCTCAATAAACTCAGTTTCCGGGCGCATCACGGCGTTGCACGGTGCTCGCCCACTGCGCCTATCTGTCAGATATGTCTTGTGTGCTGCGCGCCGTGCGCCTTGTGCTGCATCCCGGAAACCTGATTTTCCAGAGGTGTCCAATGGCTGATGAAATTCAAATGAAGACCGCAGCATACATCTGCTCGGGCTGCGGCCTGGGTGACAAGCTGGACATCGCGCAACTGGGCAAAATCGCGCAGAAGGAAGGCAAGATGGCGCTGGTGCGCGAGCATGCCTTCCTGTGCAACAGCGCAGGGGTGCAGATGATCCGTGACGACATCGAGAAGGAAGGTGTTACGCACGTCTGCATCGCCGCCTGTTCTCGCCGCGCCAAGACCGAGGCTTTCCATTTTCCGACGGTGGCGATGACCCGAGCCAATCTTCGCGAAGGCGTCATCTGGGTGGTCGCCGAGGGCAGCGATCATGACGAAGTTCGCCAGGAGATGGCCGATGATTACGTGCGCATGGGCTGCGCCGAACTGAAGAAGATGAAGCTGCCACAGGGCAATCCGAACACCACCCGGCTGAAAAGCATCCTCGTGGTTGGTGGCGGCATGTCCGGTCTCACCGCCGCATTCGAGGCCGCCGAGTCAGGCTACGAAGTGGTTATCGTCGAGAAACAGGCAAGACTCGGCGGATGGGCTAACAAATTATGGAAGCGGGTGCCGTTCAAGGCGCCTTATGCCGATCCGCAGGACACCGGCGTTGCCGGACTGGCAGCCAGAGTGAGTTCGCATCCGCGCATCAGGGTGCACCTTAATTCGACCGTTGCTGAGACTTCCGGCGCGCCGGGCCGCTTCACCGTCAAGGTCGCACAGGAGTCCGGTGCGGTGACGGAGGAGGCGGTCGGCGCCATTGTTCAGGCGACCGGTTTCACCACTTATGACATCGCCAAATTACCCGAACTGGGCGGCGGCCAGGCCAACGTCGTGGACCAGGCGGGCCTCGAAGCGCTGGCGCAAACTGCCAATGGAGGCGTGCTCAAGCGCGCCGACGGCAAGGAAGTCAAATCCGTGGTGTTCCTGCAATGTGCCGGGCAGCGCGACGAATCCGGCAAGCATCTCGCCTATTGTTCCGGGCACTGTTGCGCCACCAGCATCAAGCAGGCAATGTATTTCAAGGATGCGAATCCCGACACGGACACGGTGGTGATGTACACGGATCTGCGCGTGCCGGGCATGGGCGAGGATTTCTACCGCAGCGCACAGCGCAAGGGGGTCATTTTCACCAAGGGCAAGGCCAGCGGGGTTGAAGCCGTCGGCAGCAGCTGCAAGGTGAACTTCAAGGATCTGATTCTGGATGAAGACACATCGCTCGATGCCGACCTGGTCGTGCTGGCTACCGGCCAGGTACCGAGCGCCGGGGTGGATCTCGACGCGTGGAATAAAGTCGTCAGCGAAGCCGAAGGCGGCTCGGAAGCGGCAAAGCAGAACAAGTCCGAATTGCAGAAAACCTCGATCTTGAACCTGACCTACCGGCAGGGGCCGGACATGCCCCAGTTCAAGTATGGGTTTGCCGATTCGCATTTCATCTGCTTCCCTTACGAGACGCGCCGCACCGGCATCTATGCTGCCGGGCCGGTGCGCCGTCCGATGGATATGTTGCAGGCGACCGAGGATGCCACCGGTGCCGCACTCAAGGCCATTCAGGCCGTCGAAAACGCCAGCCTCGGGCGTGCCGCCCACCCGCGCTCCGGCGACCTTTCCTTCCCTATCGTGCGGCTGGAAGGCTGCACCCAGTGCAAGCGCTGCACGGTGGAATGTCCGTTCGGCGCGATCGACGAGGACGAACGGCGCTTCCCGGTATTCAACGAACAGCGCTGCCGCCGCTGCGGCACCTGCATGGGCGCGTGTCCGGTGCGGGTGATCTCGTTCGAGAATTATTCGGTGGACACCGTGGGCAACCAGCTCAAGGCGGTGGAAATCCCGGATGAATTCTCGGAGAAACCGCGCGTCCTGATTCTGGCCTGTGAAAACGATGCCTACCCGGCGCTCGACATGGCGGGCCTGTCGCGCACTGTCTATTCGGCGTTCGTGCGCATCATTCCGGTGCGCTGCCTTGGCTCGGTGAACACGATCTGGATCACCGACGCGCTCAACTCCGGCTATGACGGCGTGATGATGATGGGCTGCAAAAAGGGCGACGATTACCAGTGCCACTTTGTCAAGGGATCGGAACTTGCCAGCTACCGCATGAGTAAAATCGGCGACACGCTGACCGGGATGGGGCTGGAGCCCGAGCGCGTGTCCAGTTATGAAGTGGCGATTACCGATAACGAGCGCGTGGCGAAGTTCATCAACGACTATGTTGCGCAGTTGGTGGAGATGGGGCCGTCGCCGATGAAAGGATTCGGTTAAGGCTAACCAGGTAGGTCGGGCTCTGCCCGACATGGCGGGTAGAACCCGCCCTACGCAAGGAGTAAACAACGATGAGTGATTCGAATAAACAAGCCATTGCACATTACCGCAACAACTTCCTGAAGGAAGTCGAGGATCACGTCGAGGATGGCGAGTGGGTCAGGATGTGCATGCAGTGCGGCGTGTGCGCCGGCTCCTGCCCGTTTGGCCCGCATTGGGAACATTCGCCGCAGAAGATATTCATGATGATCCGCGCCGGCAAGCGCGAGGAGGTGCTGAGTTCCGATTCGATGTGGATGTGCACTTCCTGCTACAACTGCATCGTGCGCTGCCCGAGGAAACTGCCGATTACCCATATCATGCACGGCCTGGCGCATTACGCCCACCGGCTGGGAATCGCGCCGAAAGGCCAGCCGACGCGCGAGATCGCCAGGCTGTTCTGGGTCAATCTGGCCAGGACCGGTCGGGTCAACGAGCTCAAGTTTTCTCTAGCGATGTATTTCAAGGATGGTTTCGTGCAGGGCATCAAGAATGCGCTGGCGATGCAGGGGATCGGCATCGGCTTGATGAAGGCCAGGCGCCTCAATCCGATGGAACTGCTGGGCGGTCACAAATGCAAGGACAAGGACGGCATCCACAAGATGATAGCCAAAGCGCGCGAAATTGAAGAGCGCAAGCAAAAGTTTGTATAGCTATGACATAAACCCTCACCCCAACCACTCGCCCGCTTGCGGGAGAGAGGCCAGGCTCCCTTCCCCAGCAGGCGGGGGAAGGGTTGGGGATGTGGGTATGGCAACGGAGAACTAAATTGAAAAAAAGACAATACGCGTTCTACCCCGGATGCTCCTCGCAGAAGGGCGCTTCGGCATCGAATTTCGCCACCTCCATCGAAGTGATGTGCGAGAAACTGGGCATCCAGCTCAACGAGATTCCCGACTGGAACTGCTGCGGCGCATCCATCGGTTACGGGGAGGGCGGCCTGCTGCCGCGCCTGGTGATCAATGCCCGCAATCTGGCATTGGCCGAGCAGCATCTGCCGGGGCAGGATATGGTTTCCGGCTGTCCGGCCTGCTGGCTGTCCACCCGTGAGACGGCAGAAAAGCTGCACGAATCCAGTGATCTGTTGGCCGGGGCCAACGAGGCGCTCAAGGAAGCGGGGCTTAACTTCAAGGGCACAGTCAGGGCGCGCCACATCGTCGAGGTGCTGGTCGAGGATGTGGGTTTCGCAGACATGAAAGCTCAGGTAGTCAAGCCGCTGGAAGGCATGAAGATCGCTGGCTACGTTGGCTGCCAGACCAATCGTCCGTTCGGCATTGCCGGAGAGTCTTTCGAGAATCCGCAATATCTTGACAAAATGATCGAAACCGTCGGAGCAGAGCCGGCCAGCGGTTATGAGCAGAAGGTGACCTGCTGCGGCGGCGCGCTGGCTTTTTCCGAGCCGGACAAATCGCAAAAACAGATTCGCGATATCGTCGAATCCGCCTACGACCACGGCGCCGAAATGATCGTCACACCCTGCCAGTTGTGCCAGGCCAATGTCGAGATATACCAGTCCGAGATCAATAAAAAGCAGGGCACCAAACTGGCCATGCCGGTGGTGTACTACTCGCAACTGATGACGGTGGCCTACGGTGGCAGCCTGAAACAGGCCGGTCTGAACGGGCACATCATCCAGCCGGAAAAACTCAAGCAAATCGCCTCACGGCAAAAATAGTTAGGGAAACGCGGATTAAATCGTCATTGCGAGAATAAGCCTTTAGCCGCAATAAGCCTTTAGCCGCGAGCGAAGCGTGGCGGGTAGCGACGTGGCAATCCAGAAGTTCGTTTGA
>MGWZ01000046.1:27824-62750 GCA_001801175.1 Gallionellales bacterium RIFCSPLOWO2_02_FULL_57_47
TCCCTACGGGGCATACAGCGCGTATCGGCATGAACGCTGCGCTGGACTTGCAGTTGTGTCTGGAACTATCATCGCACCAGTTATTCCATTTTCAGTTAAAAGCGGCAACAATCCCCTCCCTTTCAAGGGGAAGGTGTAGTTTCTGTCGAGAAATGCAATTATTCCCTAACGGACACCAATAAATTATATTTGGAGCGCGCAATGCAGCACCTGACACCAAAGCAAACTTTTGAATTCATGCAAGCCAACCCCGAGGCGTTATTGGTTGATGTGCGCAGCGAGATGGAACACATGTTTGTCGGACACCCCAAAGGTTCTATCCTGATCCCCTGGGTCGATGGACCCGAATGGGATCTCAATCCGCACTTCGTCGCGCACGTAAAAAAGGCAGCCAGCCTGAATCGCCCCGTTGTGCTGATCTGCCGATCCGGACGCCGTTCGATTGACGCCGGGCTGGCACTGGAAAAAGCAGGGCTCACGGATGTGTACAACGTGTTGCACGGTTTTGAAGGCGACCTGGATGAGAACCATCACCGCAATTCCCACAACGGCTGGCGCTTTGATGGCCTGCCGTGGACGCAAACCTGATCCCAGTTTCATTTCACCGATGAAATAAACTCAGATTACCCATCAGGTTTACATAGTCCATCATTACGTCGTAGGAGCCCGATTTATCGGGCGATGCTTTGCCATCGCGCAGCAAGCTGCGCTCCTACGAAGCCTTTCCCGTTGTATGGATATATTGATGGGGCTAATGGACGATCCGGGATAAAACCGGAATAATCCACCGCTCACAAACGAGAGACTGCACATGCCAATTCCCGATTTCTCCGAAACCGAACAAAAACTAGTCTCGGCCTTGCTGATTAAACGTTACGCCAAACTTGTCCCGCTGCAATTGGCGGACAGTGAGCTGCAGCTTGATGCACGTTCCAGAATGCTGACCTTGTGCCCTACGATTTATTGGAGCGAGCGCGGCGCGCAGTTCGTCGTGTGCAAAGTGGCGGATGACCGCTACCGCAGCCAGTTCTTTTATTCAGAGGCGGAACAATTCGGCACCGGCCGCGACGTGTATGACGATCTTAAGGATTGTGTCGTGACCTTGCTGCAGGTTCAGTCAGACCACGAGCGGCAACTGGCCAATGTCTCTGTCACCGCCACAAAGGCCGACACCGACACCGACTACCACGGGCCGATGGTGATCTGAACATTCCGGGGAATTAGAAAGCCAAAATCCGCCCAACGCGGCTAACTCCTCTCTCCTTCCCCCTTGCAGGGGGAAGGCTGGGATGGGGGTAGAGCAGTGGAAAAATGAAGTATCTACCCCACATCCCGCGACACGTTACTTATAGAACTGCTAGCCATTCGACTAAGCCCGCAAGCGGGCAAGTCGCTGGTCATCCCCCTGCAAGGGTGATGGAATAATGCCGCTAAATGACGCCGCACTCCCTTAGATTAACCGGCAACCGCACCCAGATGCAGCCCTGCATCAGCTTGATTGGCTGCCTTGAAATCAAACAAGCCTGACAGGACAGAACCGACTTTCTGGTTGGCACGCACAGCGAAGGCGTCGAAGCCGACCTGATGCTGGTAGGTCAGCTTATCGCGCGGCACATCGCCGATCGCGCGCAGCTCACCCTTGTAACCGTAACGCTCGCGCAGCAGGCGGGCAGTCGAGTAGCTATTGCCGTCAGTAAACTTGTCGAATTCGACGGCGATCACGGTAAAGTCGTCGATGTCGCGCCCGATCGCCTTCGCGCTTTCCTCGGCAGCCAGCCAGACGCCGAGCGGCCAGCCATGCTCATATTCGCGGTGGATCAGCTCGGCACGGCGCGCCTGCCAAACCGACAGCGGCACCAGCACCGGCCCCACCGGCAGCTTCACGCTCTGCGGCGTATCGCCCTCCGCGAGGGTCAGGGTCTTCCATTCATCGGTTACGACTTGGCCATTCTTGATTAGCTTAAACATTGACTGCCTTCCTTTCTGCATTCCAAAAAATTAAGTGGATAAAATGATTCATCACAACTTGATGGAGCGCAGTCTAGGGATGTTGCTTATATCTGTGAAATACTTCTTTGTTACATCGAAATAGCCTTTGGTTATATAAAAGCCGCCTGCTTAAGAGATAATGTGAAGCTCAGCTAAGTGCACATTACCGGACAGTCAGGGCGCAACTAGAAATCCAAATCTCGCCAGCTTGTATTATTATGTTTATATGGACAGATAAATTTGTGAAGTAACCAACGAATGAGCTGCTTATCTTAAAAGCACATGTCTTTGTTTTTACGAAAGTATATACCGGTGTGTTTGCTCAATAACTGTTAGGATTTTCTGCCTCATCAACCACAGGAGATACTCATGACCAGCGAACCGAAAACCACCATCTGGCGTAACACCCCAGGCGGAACAGTTCTAGTGGAAACGCAAAACGGCATCCCATTTCCAACTCCTACATTTGGGCAAGTTGTTCTCAATCATAAGTTTGGTAAAACTATTTGCTCAGGAACAACAATATCAGGATCGGATGTAACTGAGGTTAAACTGACGATTTCTTAGACAGCTATGAGAGACATTGATAAGTGGCTTGACGATCTACGGTCTGCCACATCTGCAATCGAATTCGCACAACAAGTCATTCAGGACATTGGTACATGGGCGCAATGGTAATGGGAAAATTGAACGTAGCGCAGTTTGCCGATGAACTGGGGTTGCCAGTTTCCTTGCTGCTAGAGCAGCTGAAAGCTGCAGGGCTTGCCAAGAAGCAGGAATCCGATCCGATGACGGAGAAGGATAAGGCGAAATTGCTGGAGCATTTGCGCCAGTCGCATGGCGCTGAGAAACCCGCTAAAAAAATTACTTTGATTCGGCGCGAAACCATAGTGACCGAGAAGTTCGACAGCACGGGCAGAGCGCGCGCCATTCAGCTGGAAGTGCACAAGCGTCGGGCATTGGCTCAAACGGCTGTCGCTAGTGCAGACGCACCTTTAAAGAATAGTGAAGCGAGTAAAGAAATTGTTGCGCCAGTTAATCACAAGCGGCAATTGCGAGTTGACCATTACTTTTCAAAGGCTAAGAAATTATTGCCCGAACACCCCCCTGAATCTTTGAATAATATGCGCAAGGCTATTGAAGCAATATGTAAGGACATACTTGACGAAACATGTGAGAAAAATGCTGAAAGTAAAATTCTCAAGCCTGCATCGGCATACACCTCTTTGGAAGATATGGCACAAGAACTCAAGCGGAGAAAACAGATTCCTATAAATATAGAAAAGTATCTTGCATCATTGCAACTTTTCGGAAATTTTGGTTCGCATGATCAGGAGCTCAATCCAGAAGACATTTCGAGTGAAATGGCTGAGTCGATTTTGCTTCAACTCAAAGCCGTAGTTGATTGGTACAAAGCATTCGATCTATCTGCTGGAATTTAACCTTTGTCGCTATTTCGAATAAAGTTTGAGTGTCTTCTTTGGAGAATACTTGACCTTTCGTATGTGTCGAAAGTGTAAGACTAAGGTAATAGAATGACCGCTCGCCATTACACAGATTTAATTTTTGGATGCGTCAACATTAGATTTAACCAGCTTTCCGCATACCACTTCCGCGAATCAAGATGAACACCAGCGACGACACCGAAAAACACCGCATCGATAAATGGCTTTGGGCTGCGCGTTTTTTTAAGACACGTTCCCTGGCTTCCGATGCGGTTGAGTGCGGCAAGGTGCTGGTCAATGAGGTGCGCGTCAAACCGGCCAAGGCAGTGGCGGTGGGGGACAGGCTGGATATCCGCATCGGGCAGGTTCAATTCGTGGTCGATGTGCTGGCGCTGTCGAATAAACGCGGTTCCGCACCCGATGCGCAGAAGCTGTATCGCGAGACCGATGAGAGCCGCCACCGGCGGGAAACCATTGCAGCCCAAAACAAGGCGTTGCCGCTTCCTTTCCATTTCAAGGGCAGGCCGACCAAGCGTGACCGGCGGGAGATCGAGCGGTTGAAGAAGGGCGGGGGATGACGGCCGATAACCAGACCAGGTCGAAGGTATGGCTGCGGCGTGTGATTGAGGTTTTGCTGGTTGTCGCGCTCATTGCGGGCATACGCGCCTGGCAGCAGCGCGACATTGTCAGCGGGGCAGCGCCATCAATGCAGGGTGTGTTGCTTGATGGAAAGCCATTTTCTTTGGCAGCCAAGCCAGCGCAACCTGTGCTGGTGTATTTCTGGGCGACATGGTGTCCGGTTTGCCGCGCGGAACAGGGTGCTATCGAAGCCATCGCGCACGACAACCCGAATGTCATTACCGTGGCGATGCAAAGCGGCAGCCGTGACGAAGTGGCGAAACATCTTGGCGAACAGGGATTGAGTTTCGCTGTGGTGAACGACCCGGATGGCCGGGTTTCTGCGGCATGGGGTGTGCATGCCGTGCCGGCAAGTTTTATTGTCGATACGGACGGGCAGATACGTTTCGTGGAGATCGGGTATACGACTGGCGTTGGGTTGCGGCTGCGTCTTTGGCTGGCGGCGGTTCTGGGTTAAGACAATGCGGAATATGAATTGAATCTGTCATTGCGAGGAGCGTAGCGACGTGGCAATCCAGATGTTCGTTGAAATCAAAAACTGGATTGCCACGCTTCGCTCGCAATGACGAATTATTATGCGCTTCCTTAGCGCGATTCCAGAAATGCTTCCAGAAATTTTCGTTTCGTAGCGCAGCGTTTTTCTTCCCAGCAGGATTTATAGGTTTTCGCGATCTGGCCGTTGTGATAAATGCGTATTTCCAGCGGGCGCTTCAGCAGCTCAGTGTGCACGTAGCTGACAAAAGATTCCGCAAAATCGTCACTTGGGCTGGTGGCCGCATAGAGCGTTGGGAAATTGGTGGCTTCGAGCTGGTCATAAACACTGATCATCTGGTCGCCATTCAGTTTTGCGCCGAAGTAGTACACAGTATTTTTCCGCAGCGGGAATTGCTTTTCGAACCGGCTGATGTAACGACTGTCGTTTTGGTTTCCGGCTTTCCAGGAAATCCTGGCAAACGGATAATCATCGAGAGAAATTTTATTTTTTGACTGCCCCCATTGCGGGTGAATATTTTCACCCAGCGAAAGGATATGACCCAGTTCGTGCAGCAGAATATATTGAATCGCGTTCTTGCGGTTATCCTGCCCGTTGTCTTCGATTGTGGCATCCAGCCGGTATCGGGGATCCGCAATAAATGGCGTGCGCTCTTTCCATGTGGCCCAGGCATTGGCAGTGCTTTTCGACAACACGTCGATATCCAGTACGATAAATCCGGCGTTCAGGCCGAATATGCCTTTATTGATGTAATCGGTATATCCGGTTCCACCCAGGTCTTTTACAAAGTAGATGCCCGCCAGTTTTTTTGCAATGAGCTGCTTTACTTGCCCGGGCAATTCGGCAATCGCATCGCTCACGTCTTTGAGGAAGTCATCCGGGATCGTGACTGCTTGCGGTTTGTTGGGAAATCCGCCAACAATGTTGTCGAGATTCAGGTAAGCCACCAGTTCGTCCGGCGCACTGCCTACCCTTTTTTCAACAGGTTTTTTGAACGCGGATTCCCAATACGACATTTTCTTTATCGGGCTTTGTGAGCGCAATTTGGCAGCACATTTCCGGTCATCGTTCTGGCATGGCAACCCAATGGAAACTTGAGCGAACGCTGCTGTCTGCAGTCCGGCAGTAATGAGAACAACCAGAATCAGCTTGAAATTGCGCAAGATGTTGGCTCCTTCAATATCAACGGATGGCGGATTCAAGTTCGAAGTGCAACAGTGAGTGCAGGGCGGGTTAACCAGCGGCTTGCTGGCGTTGTTTGCCAGTTTAGCCGATGGCTATGCAGAGCCAACCCGCCGTATGCCTGTTAAACACGGCGGGTGTGACCCGCCCTGCGTTCGCTTTTTTCAGGATGAATAGTGAAGCAAATACACTCTTTCTTTGCGAAAGCACTACCGCAAATAAATGGTATTTGCGGCAGAAAAATTAGTGTTTAACTGGCGGTCTTTTCAACAGCGCACCGATTTGCTTTTTTGGTTTGTCCTGATTGTGGGAGGGCTGCTCGTCAATTTTTGAGGCGGTCTGGGAAGGCTCGTACGGCTTCATGAACCAGTCATCCGCCTCTGCCGGTTTTTTAACGTGTGACGGTGTGGATGGCCTGGCAGGGCGGTGGTGGCTTGGGGCTGCACGCGGTGCAGGCGAAACTGCCGCCCGTTCGCGCGGGAATTCGCGTTTGAGCAGTTTCTCGATTTCGACGAGCCGCCGTTCTTCTTCGCCATCCACCAGCGATATTGCTTCGCCGCTGGCGCCAGCGCGACCGGTGCGGCCGATGCGGTGGACGTAGTCCTCGGCGTTGGTCGGGAGTTCGTAATTGACCACCAGCGGCAACTGGTCGATGTCCAGGCCGCGTGCGGCAACGTCGGTTGCCACCAGTGCGGTGATCTTTCCTTCCTTGAACGCATCCAGCGCCTTGATACGCTCCAGTTGGGTCTTGTCGCCGTGGATGGCATCGGCGGGGATGCCCTCGCGATCCAGCTTGCGCGCCAGCCGCGCTGCGGTCAGCTTGGTACGGGTAAAGACCAGCGCTTGGCTACCAAGACCGCGAGCGCGCAGCAAGTCGGCCAGCACGCTGAATTTGTTGTCATGGTCAACCATCAGAACGGATTGCTTGACGGTTTCTGCCGCCGTATTGCGGCGCTCAGCTTCGACCGTGACGGGGTTGGCAAGGAAATCTTGCGCGAGCTTTTTGATGTCGTCGGAGAACGTGGCCGAGAACAGCAGTGTCTGGCGTTGTTTGGGCAGCAGCGTGAGGATGCGTTTGAGGTCGGGCATGAAGCCCATGTCCAGCATGCGGTCCGCCTCGTCCAGAATCAGTACTTGCACCTGATTGAGTAACACGTTGCGGCTTTCGACGTGATCGAGCAGGCGGCCCGGTGTTGCTACCAGGATTTCCACGCCTTTCATCAGCGCGGGTTTCTGTGTCTTGATATCGACGCCGCCGAAGACCACGGTGGAGCGCAGCGGAACATGCTTCGAGTAGGTTTCAACGCTTTTTTCAACCTGTATCGCCAGTTCCCGTGTCGGAGTCAGGATCAGCGCGCGGATCGGGTGGCGGGCAGGGGAGGCGCTAGTGCTGGCATGCGGTAGCAGAAGCTGCAACAGCGGCAGCGTGAAGGCGGCCGTCTTGCCGGTGCCGGTCTGCGCCATCGCCATCAGGTCGCGGCCAGCCAGAACATGCGGAATCGCTTGCGCCTGAATGGGTGTCGGCTCGGTGTAACCTTCTTCCTCAACGGCTTTAAGAATCTGCGGGTCGAGGTTGAGGGATGAGAACTTGATTTTGTCTGGAGCTGTGTCTGCCATAAGCTTGGCATTATACTGAATTGCTGCGGTGCCTGACCGGTTTTCCGCGTCCGCAGAAAAATAACACATCAGTTCAACAACTTGCGTTGTTTATTGTTCAAGACAATTAGTGTGGCATTCCTGTTTCGTGGGCAGGCAAGCAGCTTGGTTGATGCTTCAGTATTTACTGTGCTGCTTGCCCTGGACTTGCAGTAATGCTTAGGGAAACGCAGATTAAATCGTCATTGCGAAAAGCCTTTAGCTGCGAGCGAAGCGCGGCAGGTAGCGACGTGGCAATCCAGAAGTTCGTTTGATATCAAACAACTGGATTGCCACGCTTCCTGCCGCGCTTCGCTCGCAGCTAAAGGACAATGACGGATTGAGTGGATAAATCTGCTTTTCCTTAGCCTTTCAGGACTTTCTGCATTACTCTGCCCATTTCAGCCGGATTGCGCGTGATGTGGATGCCGCATTCTTCCATCACCGCCAGCTTGTCATTCGCGCCGCCCTGGCCGCCGGAGATGATTGCACCGGCATGTCCCATGCGCTTGCCTTCGGGAGCAGTGACGCCTGCAATGAAACCCACCACCGGTTTTTTCATGTTGCCCTTGATCCAGCGCGCGCATTCTTCCTCGTCGCTGCCGCCGATCTCGCCGACCATGATGACCGCGTCGGTATCCGGGTCGTCGTTGAACAGCTTCATTACATCGATATGCTTCGTCCCGTTGATCGGGTCGCCGCCGATGCCCACGCAGGAAGACTGGCCCATGCCCAGCGCCGAGAGTTGCCCGACCGCCTCGTAGGTCAGCGTGCCGGAGCGCGACACCACGCCGATGCGGCCTTTCTTGTGTATGTGTCCCGGCATGATGCCGATCTTGATCTCGTCCGGAGTAATCAGTCCCGGGCAATTCGGGCCGATCAGAATAGTGCGCTTGCCCTGCATCTTGTAGCGCGTTTTCAGCATGTCGTGCACCGGGATACCTTCGGTGATACAGATCACCAGGTCCAGATCGGCCTCGACCGCCTCATCTATCGCGGCAGCCGCATAGCCGGGCGGCACGTAAATCACCGACACCGTCGCGCCGGTCTGTTTCTTGGCATCCTGCACGCTGTTGTAGATCGGGATACCCTCGTAGCTTTGCCCCGCCTTGCCGGGTGTGACACCCGCGACGAAGCAGTTAGCGCCATTCGCGTAGGCTTTGCAGTGAGTGGTGTGAAACTGGCCGACCTTGCCGGTCATGCCCTGGGTCATTACTCTTGTGTTTTTGTTGATCAGGATAGACATTATTTTCCCTTGGTTGTCTTGCTGGCAGCTGCGGCAACGACCTTCTGCGCCGCGTCAGCCATATCGTTGCCGGAAATGATCGGCAGGCCGGATTCAGCCAGAATCTTCTTGCCGAGCTCCACATTTGTTCCTTCCAGGCGAACCACCAGCGGTACGCTCAGGTGCACCTCGCGCGCAGCTGCAACCACGCCTTCGGCGATTACGTCGCACTTCATGATGCCGCCGAAGATGTTGACGAGGATGGCCTTGAGTTTGGGATTCTTCAGCATCAGCTTGAACGCTTCGGTGACCTTTTCCTTGCTGGCGCCGCCGCCCACATCGAGGAAGTTCGCGGGGCTGCCGCCGTACAGCTTGATGATGTCCATCGTTGCCATCGCCAGCCCCGCGCCGTTCACCAGGCAGCCGATATCGCCATCCAGCGAGATGTAGCTGAGGTCGAATTTCGAGGCCTCGACTTCGGCGGGATCTTCCTCGTCCAGATCGCGCATCGCGACGATTTCCGGACGGCGGTACAGCGCATTGCTGTCAAAGTTGAACTTTGCATCCAGCGCCCGCACGTGGTTATCCGCTGTCAGCACCAGCGGGTTGATTTCCGCCAGCATCGCATCCTTTTCCACGAAAGTGCGATACAAGCCTTGCAGGCAAGCACGCGCCTCGGCCAGAGCCACTTCGGGAATACCAATCTTGCGCGCTACATCGTCCGACTCGGCATCGGTCAATCCCGCCACCGGGTCGATCCATATCTTGTGGATTTTTTCCGGCGTGTGCGCGGCGACTTCCTCGATGTCCATGCCGCCCTCGCTGCTCGCCATCAGCACCACGCGCTGCTTGCTGCGGTCGATCACCATGCCGACGTAATATTCTTTAACGATCTGCGCGCCTTCCTCGATCAGCAAGCGCCGGACCTTCTGCCCCCCGGGGCCGGTCTGGTGCGTCACCAGTTGCATGCCCAGAATCTGGTTCGCGTATTCGCGCACCTGGTCCGGCGACTTCGCCACTTTTACGCCGCCTCCCTTGCCGCGCCCGCCGGCATGTATCTGTGCCTTTACTACCCATACATTGCCGCCCAATTGTTTTGCCGCGGACACCGCCTCATCGACACTGAAGCATGCCACTCCGCGCGGCGTGGGTACGCCAAATTGACGCAGGAGTTCCTTCCCTTGATATTCGTGTATTTTCATGATTGATAATCGCCTTAACGAAGCGCTTGCCAGAATTAGCTCGCAGCCGGATATTTTACCGAATTATTTCACTGCGCGTATCAGATTGAATGGATAAAATGCCCGGGAGGCAGCGGCTTCGAATGCATTTTTCGGCAGCGCATGCCGACAGGTTCCAATTAAACATTACATCCGGGAATAACTATGGGCCAGAGTTACCAGGAAATATCGGAAAATCACAGACAATTCATTGAAAAACAAAAAATCTTCTTCGTAGGAACGGCGACATCCGACAGCCGGGTCAGCGTTTCTCCCAAGGGCATGGACACACTGCGGGTGCTGGGCAGCAACCGCGTGGTCTGGCTGAACTTGACCGGCAGCGGAAATGAAACCTCCGCCCACGTTCAACTTAATCCGAGAATGACCATCATGTTTTGCTCATTCGAAGGTGCGCCGCTTATACTCCGCCTGTATGGACTGGCCAGGGTGTTCCACCATAATGACGCCGAGTGGGAAGCACTGTCTTCATTGTTTGAGCCGATTCCCGGGGCGCGGCAAATTTTCGATATGGAAGTTGATCTGGTACAGACGTCATGCGGCTTCGGAGTTCCATACTACTCGTACGCGGGAGAGCGGGATGCGCTCAACGACTGGGCGGTCAAGAAGGGTGACGACGGGCTGAAACAATATTGGGAAGACAAAAATCAGGCGAGCATCGACCAAATCCCGACGAACATCGTCGCGAAAAACCTCTGACTGATATCTACCGCCAGATTCAAGTTTTTAGCATTTTCAGGATAGGCCATGGCTGACTGTTGCAACGACAAAGCTTGCGAAATTGAGGTGCTTCGTAATCGCCAGAGCTCGACGCTCAAGATAGTGCTGGGTATCAATGCGGCCATGTTCGTGGTTGAGCTCACAGCGGGGCTGATCAGTAACTCTGTTTCGCTGTTGGCAGATTCGCTGGATATGCTTGGCGATGCTCTGGTATACGGCTTCAGCCTCTATGTTGTCGCGCGCGGCTCGAGAATGAAAGCCAAAGCAGCCTTGTTCAAGGGCGTCATCATGGCGGCCTTCGGATTTTTTGTTCTTGGGCAGGCGATTTACCGGATCATATATCCGCAGATTCCGGTCTTTGAGGTCATCGGCTTAATTGGCTTGCTGGCGCTTGCCACGAATGGCGTATGTTTTTTTCTGCTCTGGCGGCACCGTGCCGATGACATCAATATGAGTTCGATCTGGCTGTGTTCCCGCAACGACATCATCGCAAATGTCTCGGTGTTGTTCGCCTCGGCGGGAGTATGGCTTGCCCGCTCAGGCTGGCCGGATATTGTGGTTGGCCTGGCGCTTGCCGCGCTCTTTCTGCGTTCAGCGCTATCCGTATTGCGTGACGCAATTGCAGAACTGGGTAAAACGCCGGCTTGACCCGTTCGTGGCGAAGCAGCAATAACCAAGTAGGGTGCATTCCATGCACCAGTGCCACTGGTGCATGGAATGCACCCTACATTGATTTACCAGATTGCCAGAGGACCCGACCGTGTCGAGCCTTGGCAAAAGTCAAGCCGCAGGGCAGTTAGCTCGGTTCCTGGTATTTGTCTTCCAGCAACTTGGCTTGCGCCGCTGCCAGGCGTGCAATGGGCACGCGCGGGCCGGAACAGGAAACGTAGTTAAGCCCGATGTGGTGGCAGAAATGGATGGAGGCGGGATGCCCGCCATGTTCACCGCAGATACCCATTTTCAGTTCCGGGTTTGTCAAGCGGCCTTTTGCCACTGCCATCTTCATCAATTGCCCCACGCCTTTGATGTCCAGCACCTCGAACGGGTTGTCTTCCAGAATGCCGGATTCGGTGTAGGAGGGCAGGAACTTGTTTTCCGCATCTTCGCGGCTGAACGAGAATGTCGCCTGGGTCAGGTCGTTGGTGCCGAAGGAGAAGAACTCGGCGGTTTCCGCCATGCGTCCGGCGCGCACGCAGGCGCGCACCACTTCCAGCATCGAGCCGAACTTGAACTGCACAGCGATGCCGTGGGTTGCCTTCACTTCCTGGTGTATGCGCTGGACATAACTGTGAATGCGCTTGAGTTCCTCTACTGTGGCCACCTGCGGCACCATGATTTCCGGGTAAATTTCGATTCCCTGCTTGGCGCACAGCGCGGCGGCTTCGAGGATCGCCCGTATCTGCATCGAGTAGATTTCAGGATAAGTGATGCCCAGCCGCACGCCGCGATGGCCCAGCATCGGGTTGACTTCGGCGAGGGCGCGCACCTTCTTCAGGATCACTTCTTTCTTGCCGATCACATCTTCCTCCATGTGGGATTCCTTGAAGGAATCCAGGCCGCGCATCAGTTTCATCAGGCCGTCGGCATATTGCTGGTAAAGCTTGGGGTTGAGCATCTTGAGCGTATCCGGCAGCTCTTCCAGTCCATTGATGGTGTCGCGCAATTGGTGCAGGTGCGCGATCTCCAGCTCGAGTTGCGCGGCGGTGGGCAGGAACTCGTGCATCGGCGGGTCGAGCAGGCGCACCGTGACCGGCAGCCCTTTCATCGCCTTGAAGATGCCCTTGAAGTCGTCGCGCTGGATCGGCAGCAGGCGATCCAGCGCCGACTGGCGGGCTTCCTTAGTCTCGGCCAGGATCATTTCCTGAACGATAGGCAAGCGGTCGGTGCTGTTGAACATCCGCTCGGTGCGGCACAGGCCGATACCCATTGCGCCAAACTCGCGTGCGCGCATTGCATCATCGGGCGTATCGGCGTTTGCCATCACCTTCAGTTTTGCCACATCGTCCGCCCAGGCCAACAGGATTTCCATTTCCTCGGAAAATTCGGCCTCTACCGTCGGCACTTCGCCGGCGTAAACATGCCCGGTGCTGCCGTCAATGGTAATGATGTCGCCTTCCTGCAAGGTGGTGTCGCCGATCTGCGCATTGCGCAAAAGGTCGTTGATCACGATCTGGTCGCAGCCCGAAACACAGGGTTTGCCCATGCCGCGTGCCACCACGGCGGCGTGAGATGTTTTTCCGCCACGGCTGGTTAAAATGCCCTGCGCCTGGAAGAAGCCGTGGATATCTTCGGGCTTGGTTTCCTCGCGCACCAGAATGATTTTTTCTCCGGCGCGGCCGCGTATTTCGGCGGTGTCGGCGTCAAATACGATCTTGCCGGAGGCTGCTCCGGGCGAAGCCGGCAGTCCCTGCGCCAATGATTTGCCGTGGAAGTTTGGCGCCAATTGCGGAACCAGCAATTGCTCCAGGATCGCCGGCTCGATGCGCAGCAAGGCGCGTTCCTTGGAAATCAGCCCCTCGTTGAACATCTCCACCGAAGTGCGCACCATGCCGCGGGCGTTCATCTTGCCATTGCGCGTTTGCAGGCAATAAAGGATGCCCTTTTCGATCGTGAACTCGAAATCCTGCACCTCATGGTAATGAGACTCCAGCCGGTTATGCAGTGTCTTCAGCTGGCGGTAAATCTCCGGCATTTCCTGTTCCATTTCGGCAATGGCCTTGGGTGTGCGTATCCCTGCCACCACGTCCTCGCCTTGGGCATTGACCAGGTATTCACCATAGATGATGTTCTCGCCGGTGCCGGGGTTGCGTGTGAAGCCCACGCCGGTGCCGGAATCATTACCCATGTTGCCGAACACCATCGTGCAGACATTCACCGCCGTGCCGTTGGCCTGATCCTTGGTGATCTTGAACTGTTTGCGATAGTCCACCGCACGCTTGCCCATCCATGAGCCGAAAACCGCGCCGATCGAAATTTCCAGCTGTTCGTAAGGATCCTGCGGATATGGTTTGCCGGTGTGGCGCTGAACGATGGTCAGGAATTCGCCCACCAGCTCCTTGAGGTGGTCGACGTTCAAATCCAGGTCCTGAGGCGCGCCATATTTGCGTTTGATCGCAGTCATGCACTCGTCGAAATGTTCGTCGCTGATGTTGAGCGCGATCTTGCCGAACAGCTGGATGAACCGGCGATATGTGTCGTAGGCAAAGCGCTCGTTGCCGGTTTGCTTGATCAGTCCCTTGAGGGAAGTTTCGTTGAGGCCGAGGTTGAGAATGGTATCCATCATGCCCGGCATCGACATCGACGAGCCTGAACGCACCGAGACGAGCAAAGGATTTGTGCCGCTGCCGAAACCTTTGCCGGTTTTCTTTTCCAGCGCCACCATGTGAGCCTTGACTTCCGCCATCAAGCCATCCGGCAATTTGTTTTTTTCCAGATAGGCATTGCACGCATCGGTGGTGATGGTAAAACCGGGTGGCACATTCAGGCCAATCTGGGTCATTTCGCACAGATTCGCGCCCTTGCCCCCGAGCAGCATCTTGTTTTTTCCATCACCCTTCTCGAATTCGTACACGTATTGCTTGTTGTCAGTCATAGCGTCACTTTCCACATGGTTTGCACAAAAAAACAAAGAACGCCACCCGAACTAATTCCTTGTAGGGAAATACTAGCGCAGGGAACGCTCTCCAACTCGCTGCCCGAAAAATCTTATGTATTGCGGTCAATTCATCCGCAGTCACCACATCCGCGTCATTTTACGCGACCTATCAGTCCCGCTTCAAGCGCGATTTGCAGACCCCGGGTCTGGAACACGCCGGATGAATAACGCCGCCGGATGAAAAACACGGATTAGTTGCGTTGTGAACTAACTAGGACTAAAATAGTCCCAGTTCCGAGAGGTGGGTATGTTACGACTAAGCAAGTTCGCAGATTATGGATGTCAGGTCATGGCTTACATGGCTCGCGACAAGGCGGTTCACAGCGCGACCGAAGTGGCGGCGAACCTGGGCATGGCTGCGGCCACGGTAAGCAAGATACTCAAGATGCTTGCCCGCGAGAATTTGGTGGTTTCCCTGCTTGGCGCAAAGGGCGGTTACGTGCTTGCCCGCCATCCTCTGGAGATTTCGGTGGCTGAAATCATCAATGCTATGGATGGCCCGATTTCGATCACCGAATGCAGCGGAACTACGAGTTGCGAGCGTGAATCGTTCTGCTCGACCCGAGGGAACTGGCAGGGAATCAATCACATAATCCAGGATGCGCTGGCAAAGGTGACGCTTGCCGAGATGATCGCACCCAAACCCCAGATCGTGAATATGCGCGCGATCCGTTCACGGGGTGTGCCCGCATAAGCTATTGGAGTCCATTTTTTTTTAGGAGGTAGGGACATGGCAATTACAATGACCGAAGCAGCAGCAAAGCACATTCAGAAGCAGGTCGAAAAAAGCGGCAACGGGATCGGGCTGCGGCTGGGGGTAAAGAAGTCGGGATGCAGCGGCTTTGCCTACACTTTCGACATTGCGCAGTCAGTGCTGGAGACCGACAAGGTTTTCGAAAATTTTGGCGTAAAGGTGCTGGTTGACGAGCAGAACCTGCAATTTCTTGAGGGGACGCAGCTCGACTATGTGAAGGAAGGATTTGCCCATGTGTTCAAGTTCAACAATCCCAATGTCAAGAACGAGTGCGGCTGCGGCGAAAGCTTTGCAATCTGAGTTGAAAGTTAAAGAACAGTCAGTTCTAGAACGGATCAATTAATGAGTTCAGCAATACAAAACCTGGTCAACCAGCCATACAAGCATGGCTTTGTGACCGACATCGAAACCGAGGCCGTTCCGAAAGGTTTGAGCGAGGACGTGATACGCCTGATCTCGAAAAAGAAGAACGAGCCGGAGTGGCTGCTTGAATTCCGCCTGTCTGCTTACCGGCACTGGCTGACGATGGAAGAGCCATCCTGGCCGAATGTGGTCTATCCCAAGATCGATTTTCAGGACATCATTTATTTTGCGCAGCCCAAGTCGAAGAAACAGCTCGCCAGCATGGATGAAGTCGATCCGGAATTGAGGCGCACTTTTGAAAAGCTCGGCGTGCCGCTGCATGAACAAAAAATGATGACCGGCGTGGCAGTCGACGTAATTTTCGACAGCGTGTCGGTGACCACGACTTACAAAGCGAAGCTGGCCGAGATTGGAATTATTTTCTGTTCCTTTTCCGAAGCGGTGCACGAGCACCCTGAGCTGGTAAAGCAATATCTGGGCAGCGTGGTGCCGAGCGGCGACAATTTTTACGCTGCGCTCAATTCTGCGGTGTTCACGGACGGGTCGTTCTGCTACATCCCGAAAGGGACCAAGTGCCCGATGGATCTGTCCACTTATTTCCGGATCAATACCGAAGGTTCGGGACAATTCGAGCGCACGCTGATCATCGCGGAGGAGGGCGCCTCGGTGAGCTATCTGGAAGGCTGCACGGCCCCGCAATTCGACACCAACCAGTTGCATGCGGCCGTGGTCGAGCTGGTCGCGCTGGACAATGCCGACATCAAGTATTCGACCGTGCAGAACTGGTATGCCGGGGACGAAAACGGCAAGGGCGGAATTTTCAATTTCGTCACCAAGCGCGGCTTGTGCAAGGGTGTCAATTCGAAGATTTCCTGGACCCAGGTCGAGACCGGCTCTGCGATCACGTGGAAATACCCGAGCTGCGTGCTGCTGGGCGACAACTCGATAGGCGAATTTTATTCGGTGGCGCTGACCAACCATCTGCAACAGGCCGACACCGGATCGAAAATGATCCATATCGGCAAGAACACCCGCAGCAGGATCATCTCGAAAGGCATCTCCGCCGGACGCTCGAACAACAGCTATCGCGGCCTGGTCAAGATCGGCAGCCGCGCGGCGGGCGCCAGGAATTTTTCGCAGTGCGATTCGATGCTGATCGGGGACAGTTGCGGGGCGAACACGTTTCCGACGATAGACGTGCAGAACGTCACCGCACAGGTCGAGCACGAGGCCTCCACGTCCAAGATCGGCGAAGACCAGATGTTCTTTTTCGCGCAACGCGGCATCGGTTCGGAAGAGGCGGTTTCGATGATCATCAACGGCTTTTGCAAGGACGTATTCGTGCATCTGCCGATGGAATTTGCGGTCGAGGCAACCAAGTTGCTCGGGCTGAAACTTGAAGGGAGCGTAGGGTGATTAACAAGGGTAGCAAGGTATTGCTGGAAGTAAAAAACCTCAAGGCGGAAGTCGTGGTTGATGGAGTCGGGGGGGTGGAAATCCTGAAGGGTGTCAACCTCACCGTGCGTGCTGGCGAAGTGCATGCCATCATGGGCGTCAACGGCTCGGGCAAGAGCACGTTCTCCAAGGTGCTGGCGGGGCATCCCGATTACACGGTAACGGGCGGGACAGCGACCCTCGAAGGCAAGGAGCTTTTTTCCCTTGCCGCGGAAGAGCGGGCGAGGGCCGGACTATTCCTGGCCTTCCAGTATCCGGTCGAGATTCCCGGCGTATCGAACAGCGCGTTGCTGCGCCTTGCCTACAACACGCTCCAGAACGAACGCGGGCTCGAGGAACTTGACCCGCTGGAATTCGAGGACCTGGTGCAGGAGAAGATCAAGGTTGTCGAAATGGACCCCAGTTTTCTCGATCGCAGCGTGAACGAGGGTTTTTCCGGCGGCGAGAAGAAGCGCAACGAAATCCTGCAAATGGCTATCCTCGAGCCCAAGCTGGCGATCCTGGACGAAACCGATTCGGGCCTCGACATCGATGCCTTGAGGATCGTGGCAAACGGTGTGAACAGCCTGCTCACGCCCGATAATGCCGTGGTGATGGTGACGCATTACCAGCGCCTGTTGAATTACATCGTGCCGGACTATGTGCACGTGA
This sequence comes from Gallionellales bacterium RIFCSPLOWO2_02_FULL_57_47, assembly GCA_001801175.1. Classification (GTDB taxonomy): domain Bacteria; phylum Pseudomonadota; class Gammaproteobacteria; order Burkholderiales; family Gallionellaceae; genus Gallionella. Next base: position 45,269 of record MGWZ01000046.1, read on the forward strand.
TGGACGGCGGGCGCATCGTCAGAACCGGCGGCAAGGAGCTCGCGCTGGAACTGGAAGCGCGCGGCTACGACTGGGTAAGGGCGGCGGCGTGATGCTGACCAAAGAACAATGCTACGGGCAGCTGCTGCTCGGCAAGGCCGTTAAATCAGAAGGCTGGCTGGAGACTATTCGCGTTGAAGCGCTGGAGAGCGCCAAGGCCCTGCATTTTCCTTCGGAACGGCACGACGACTGGCGCTTCACCGACTTGTCGCCGTTGTTCCAGCATGGCTTCCAGCCGGTCGGTTCATTTGCCCGATTGAAGCTGGCCGACATCGAGAAATTCCTGATCCCCGGTTCGATACGCCTGGTTTTTGTCGACGGAAGTTTTGACGCCGGACTTTCCGATCTGGCGCAAGCCGGCGCGGGTGTGAAAGTGAAATCCCTGGTTGAATGCCTTGGCGACCCGCAGGTAGAAGCGCATTTTGCGCGGCATGTACCCTTCAAACAGGATGCGTTCGCCGCCTTGAACACGCGCTTTTTCGAAGACGGCGCCTTTGTCCATGTGGCCGGTGAGCATGTAGCAGGCGAAGTTTCAGCGCCCATCCATATTCTGCATGTGGCAAGCAAACGTGAAGCGCCTTCCGCGATTTACCCGAGGTGCCTGGTGGTGATGGAATCTAACAGCCGCGCGACCGTGGTCGAAGATTATGTTGGTCTCGAAGACGGGATCAATTTTTCGGATGCGGTGACCGAGGTGGTGCTGAAAGATCATGCGCAATTGCAGCATGTGCGCGTGCAGCGCGAAGCAAAAAATGCATTTCACATCGGGCACTGTTCGGTCGTGGCGGGCACGGGCAGCGTTTATGCTTCGACTTCGCTTGCCTTCGGTGCGCGCGTGTCGCGCCATGCCCTGCATGTCACGCAACAGGGGGAGGGCGCTGAAATCCGGCTCAACGGGCTGGCATTGATCGCCGGGCGCCAGGTTGCCGATACGCACACCCGGATCGACCATGCCGCGCCCGGAGGCAAGAGCGTCCAATTGCACAAATGCATCGCCGACGGGGCGGCACATGCGGTTTTCAGCGGCAAGGTCATCGTCCACCGGGGGGCGGCGGGGACAGACTCCGTGCAAAGCAGCCGCAACCTGCTGCTCTCGGGCAAAGCGCGCATCGACACCCAGCCGCAACTGGAAATCTTCAACGACGATGTGAGCTGCAAACACGGCGCGACGGTCGGGCAGATAGATGCAGATGCGCTGTTTTTCCTCAAGAGCCGCGGGCTTTCCGAGGAGCGCGCGCGAAACCTGCTTACCCATGCTTTTGCCGCAGAAATCATCGCCAGGATACCCGTGCCGTCTCTGGTCGAATCCCTGAGCCTGAACATACTTGAAGAGCGCATGAAGGGGAACGCATGAGGATCAATAGTTCAAATATAGAGAAAATCCGCGCCGATTTTCCGATTCTCGAATTGCAGGTTTCCGGCAAGCCGCTGGTCTATCTGGACAATGCGGCCAGCAGCCAGATGCCGCAGGCGGTCATCGACCGTATCGTGCGCTACCAGACGGAAGAACACGCCAACATCCACCGCGCGGTGCATTACCTGAGCGAGCTGGCCACGAAGGAATTCGAGGCGGCGCGCGTCAAGGTGCAGCACTTCCTGAATGCGATGGAATCGCGCGAAATCATTTTCACGCGCGGCACGACCGAGGCCATCAATCTGGTGATGCACGGCTACGGCCGCGCCTTCATCGGCAAGGGCGACGAGATCATCCTGTCCGCAATGGAACATCATGCGAACATCGTTCCGTGGCAAATGCTGGTGCAGGAAAAAGGCGCGGTGCTGCGCGTGATCCCGATGAACGATGCCGGTGAATTGTTGATCGACGAATTCGAAGCGCTGTTCAATTCGAGGACAAAATTCCTTGCGCTGTCACATGTATCGAACGCGCTCGGCACGATCAATCCAGTAAAGCAGATGGTTGCCTTTGCACACCAGCACGGCGTGCCGGTGCTGCTCGACGGCGCGCAGGCCGCGCCGCATCAGCCGATTGACGTGCAGGATCTGGATTGCGATTTCTACGCCTTTTCCGGGCACAAGCTGTGCGGCCCGACCGGGATCGGCGCGCTGTACGGCAAGGCGCATCTGCTGGAGAAGATGCAGCCCTATCAGGGCGGCGGTGACATGATTCTCTCGGTGACTTTCGAGAAAACCACCTACAACGTCATACCTGCCAAGTTCGAGGCGGGCACGCCGCCGATCATGGCGGCAATCGGCCTGGGCGCGGCGATCGATTATTTGAACGGCATCGGCATCGCCAATATCGATGCTTATGTGAAGGAATTGCTCGATTATGCAACCGCGCAGGTTTCGGCAATGCCCGGCGTAAGAATCATCGGCACGGCCAGCAAAAAAGCCGCTGTGCTGTCATTCGAAATCGACGGGGTGCATCCGCACGACGTGGGCACGATTCTGAACGACTACGGCATAGCGATCCGCACCGGCCACCATTGCGCCCAGCCGGTGATGCAGCGCTTCCACGTGCCGGCCACCGCGCGCGCGTCGTTTGCCTTTTACAACACCAGAGAAGAAATCGACAAGCTGGTCAATGGCATCCGGAAAGTGCAGGAGATGTTCGCATGAGCGATATACGACAGCTTTATCAGGAAGTAATCCTCGACCACAACCGCAAACCGAGAAACTGGGGTTCGATTCCGGACGCGAACCACCATGCGGACGGACACAACCCGCTGTGCGGAGACCACATCAAGCTTTCGGTAAACGTGCAGGATGACAAGATTGCTTCCATCGCTTTCGAAGGACATGGCTGCGCGATATGCAAGGCTTCCGCCTCGATGATGACCGGCGCGGTCAAGGGGAAAGCGGTGCAGGATGCAGAAATCATGGTCGAGGAATTCAGGGGCATGGCGACCGGCACACTCGACCCCGACAACCAGGCCAACCATCTGGGCAAGCTGAAAATCTTTGCCGGCGTCAAGGACCTGCCGTCACGGGTCAAGTGCGCGATCCTGCCGTGGCATACGCTGCATGCGGCGCTGAATGCCGAAGCATCAACCTCGACTGAAGGCGAAGCAGATCCGGTTCCCGGTACCGGAATAGGTGAAGAATAATCATGCCAAAAATTGCTGACATCCCATGCCTAAAATAGCAGATATAGAAGACACCCCGAACCCGAACGCAGTCAAGTTCGTGCTGAAGGACAGATTGACCTGGGGCACGGCACGCTCCTTCGACAGCGCCGAAGCGGCTGCTGCCGACCCGCTCGCTTCCCAGTTGTTTGCGATTGCGCACGTTACCAATGTGTATTACATGGACAAGTGGATCACCGTCACCCAGGACGGCGAGGCGGACTGGCCGACGTTGCTGCGAAAAATCGCGATGCCGATCAGGGAGGCGGAGGCCGCCCAGAAACCGGATGCACAACCCGCATCGAACTATGTTAACGACGATCCCAGATTGGCCGCTATCCGCAAATTGCTGGACGAGGAAATCCGCCCCGCCCTGATGGCGGATGGCGGAGATCTTGAAATCGAGAGCCTGGAGGGAAACCTGCTGAAGATTCACTATTTCGGCGCATGCGGCAGCTGTCCGAGTTCTCTTTCCGGCACTCTGTGGGCCATCGGGAACCTGGCCAGAACCATCGAGCCGGATATCGAGGTTGAAGTAGTATGAGCGATTGGGTGGATGTTGGCAGGGCCGATGAAATTTCCGCCGGAAAACCGGTGCACATTGAAATCGACGGCACCGGCATCGCGGTGTTCAAACTGGGCCAAACGTTCTACGCAATCGAGGATGTCTGCACCCATGACGGCGGCAAACTGACCGGCGGTAGCGTCGAAGACGGCGAGATCATCTGCCCGCGCCACGGCGCCCGTTTCTCCATCAAAACCGGAGCAGCCCTGACTGCGCCCGCCTACGAGCCGACCGCGACATTTCCGGTCAGAGTCGAAAACGGCATCGTTCAGGTCAGGGATGACCGCTGGGATTAGCTTCAAGTTCGTAAACGCACCCTTGCAGGATTGAATTTAATGAAATGTTGTTAAGAGCACGTAGGGCGGGTCACACCCGCCATGGTTGCACGGCATCAGGTGGGTTACGGCGGGTGTGACCCGCCCTACGCTTGCTATAATCGCAACGAAGCAATGGCGCGTGCATATCTAACCGGGCGGCACACCATGGCAGCGATAGCGCGGCATTTCGACGTGCATTACGCGACCGTGAGCAGGGCGGTGAACGCCTATAAAAGCACGCCAGAGGCTTGATGCAGTGCAGCAAGGCACGCAGCCAGATTGGCAAATGTGCGGGAGCGCGGGCAACCAGCCCGCGAAACAGCGAGGAGGAAGCGATGTTCATCATGGATATGCCGCCTGTCCCACCCAGCGAAAGACCAGTGTTGCTGGTGCAGGCAAGGTCAAATGCGAATGCGAATGTCGTAATGCAAGACCTGACCCCGTTCGTTTTTGCCGTTCGTTTTGACCGTTCGTTTGAGACCTGACCCCGTTCGTTTGTGCGTTCGTTTGCTCACTCCTGCTGCTGCGTGGCCGACCTACTTCCATTCTCGCGGAATGACTTTTGATCTCAATGATCCGTCACAGGTTACATTGTTCGAGGGGCCGAAGAATGGGGTGTTAGAGTTATCAGGCTCTTACGTTTATCGGCCTAATGAAGGCTACCTCGGCTCAGACCAGATGATTTTTTCAGTCGAGGCAAAGGGCAAAATATTCAAGGTAATCTATTCGGTGGATGTCGCCCGTGCGCCTGACTACGGTTCACCCAATTGCCCGAATAGCTTCGGCATCAAGGAGCTCCCCAACCCGACAAAGGACGGCGACAAAGGCAGTGCGCTCGATATTCTCGAACTGCCCATTGGCGGCCTGCTGGATGCCGAAGCGCTCGCCCAACTGCACGCCATGGTCAGTTTCTCGATGGGTTCGGGCATTCTGGGCGATGGCGGTTTGCTCAATATCGCTGACCTCCCCGGAGGAGCCGTTGGCCAAACCATAGGCGAAGGCGTCAACGCCACCATCACCTTGGACGACAACGCCGCCGGCCACAACTGGTTCATCGACACCACCCCCTGGTACAACAGCGAATACCTCCCCACCTCCAACCCCTACGAGTGGGTCGCGAAGGAGGGCACTGCCGCCTACGGCAAGATGGACATGCTCTCCGTATTACTGCACGAATACGGCCATGCATTGGGCATCGAACACAGCGCCGACAACCACGACTACATGGCCACCACCCTGACCCCCGGCGTGCGCCGGATGCCGAGTGCGGAAGAGCTGGCGTTGATGCAGGAACTCATCGGACAAGCCAAGGGCGATCTCGTAGGGCGGGTCACACCCGCCGATTCAAACCCGGACAACACCCCAATGCCACTCCCGATCCCGCTGGGCGCGGGCTTCGGCATGGCGTTCATCGGCCGTATGCGCAAGAGCAGCTACGGTGGCACGAGCATTGATTTTGCATACCGCTCGTAGGGCGGGTCACACCCGCCATGGTTGCTCGGCATCAGTGGGTTACGGCGGGTGTGACCCGCCCTACGCTAGGTCATCGTTAGAATGATTTGGCATCAGTGCCGTGACCTCTGTATAATGCTCAGCTTCGGGGCGTAGCGCAGCCTGGTAGCGTACGTGCATGGGGTGCACGTGGTCGGAGGTTCGAATCCTCTCGCCCCGACCAGTCAAATTCAATAAGCCGTGAGGCTGTTCAGGTTCTTCTTGCCACCCAAATGTCCGATAGTTCTCCATCACAAGAGCCAGCAGTTATCCAGCGCAAGGTTGCAATAGCGGCTTGCTTCGGCACTTTTCTGGAATGGTATGACTTCCTCACGTTCGCTTCGTTAGCCACCTATTTCAGCACGCTGTTTTTCCCCCAGGAAAATCCGGTTGCGGCACTGCTGGCCAGCCTTGCCACCTTCGGGGTCGGCATGCTGGTGCGCCCGCTCGGCGCGGCATTATTCGGGTCGATGGGCGACAAATATGGCCGCCGTCCGGTGTTTATTGCAACAATAGTGCTGATGGGTTTGTCGACGTTCTTCGTCGGGCTGTTGCCGACCTATGCGCAGGTGGGCATGCTGGCTCCGATATTATTGCTGGTGTTGCGCCTGTTGCAGGGATTGTCGGTGGGTGGCGAGATCGGCGGCGCGGCGGTCTATCTGACCGAGCATGCACCCATTAACAAACGCGGCGTCTATACCAGCGTGCTGCAATTGATGGGGCCGCTGGGCATCCTGGTGTCGACCCTGCAGGTGGTGTTGCTGCAATCGTATTTGAGCGCCGACGATTTCCAGTCCTGGGGATGGCGCGTGCCGTTCCTGCTTTCCATCCTGTTGCTGCTGATCTCGATCAAGAGCCGGGTGAACATGTACGAGTCGCCGGTGTTCCTGCATTTGCGCGAGAAACATAATCTATCCAAGGCGCCGTTGCGTGAATGTTTGACTGACCGACGCACGCTTGGCCGCATGGCAATATTGTTCTTCTGCATTTCCGCAGGCGGGTCGCTGCTGTTCTTTTCGTCCCAGGTTTATGCCAATGTCTATCTGAAAAGCGTGGTCAGGCTAGACCCGCAAACCGCATCGACACTGGTTATGCTGAGCACGCTGGTGTTGTTCCCGCTGACCATATTTTTCGGCTGGCTGTCGGACCGCATCGGGCGCAGGCCGGTACTGCTGGCCGGTTTGCTGCTCGGCTGCCTGGCAATTTTTCCGGTTTTCAAAGGCCTGATGCATTACGGCAATCCCACGCTCGAGCGCTTCAACAGCGAGGTGCCGGTGGCGCTGTATGGCGATTCATGCGGCTATGACCCATTCACTTCGACGAAAAACGACTGCGAGCGCAATCAGCAATTGCTCGCCAAGCTGGGCGTGTCATACACGCTCTTTCCCCAACAGTCATCCGATGCTGCCCTGGTGCGTATCGGCAAGAGCGAAGTCGCCGGCTATCGACCCGACGAGCTCACGCAGATGCTCAAGGCCGAGGGCTGGACTGAACAGGCTGCGCCGGAACAGGTCAACCGTGCAATGATCTTTCTGTTATTGCTGATCCCGGTCATCGCCGTCGGACTGATCACCGGCCCGCAAACTGCCACACTGGCCGAATTATTCCCGGCACGCACGCGCTATACAGCGGTGGCATTGCCGCATAACCTCAGCGCAGGCTGGATAGGGGGGTTGTCGCCATTCATGATCACGCTACTCAGCGTGAAGGCGGGCAATGCCTTGTCGGGCATGTGGTATCCGGTCGGGCTGCTGACGATGGCTTTCGTGATCGGTTTGATTTTCCTGCCCGAGACACGCAATGTCTCGCTTGAAGGCTGATTCCGGTCAAAAGTGAAATCCCGTAGGGTGCATTCCATGCACCAACAGCAATGGTGCATGGAATGCACCCTACGGAGTTTGCTCCTTTGAAAGGCCATGCATTCGAGCTCTAACGTGAAACTCGCGAAGCGATTCGTTTGCCCTTTCTCCCGCTTGCGGGGGAAAGTTGGATAGGGGGAAACGGGCATGGCGAGTTTCATTGTCGGGGGTGGCAACTTTGCCATGCCCGTTGGATGTTTACAGGCAACAAATCCACATGCGCTTGTGGCACAATCCCATTGATACTTTTACGCTTATTATTGACCTACGATGCGCATACTGATCAGCAATGACGATGGCTATTTCGCGCCAGGACTGGCGTGTCTCGCCGAGCATATAGCCAGGGTCGCAGACATTGTCGTGGTTGCTCCCGAGCGGGATCGCAGCGGCGCGAGCAATTCACTGACTCTGGATCGCCCGCTCAAGCTGAGTCGCGCCACCAATGGTTTCTACTACGTCAACGGCACGCCGACCGATTGCGTGCACCTCGCTGTTACAGGGATGCTGGATCAGCAGCCGGACATGGTGGTTTCCGGCATCAATGCCGGCGCCAACATGGGCGATGACACCGTTTATTCCGGCACGGTGGCGGCGGCAACTGAAGGCTTTCTGCTGGGCATACCCTCGGTTGCGGTTTCGCTGGTGGGCAGGGAATTCGCTCATTACGAGACGGCCGCCAGGGTCGCCGCCGACCTGGTGCAGCGCTTTGCCAGGCAAAAGCACAGTCTTCCCTGGCTGCTCAACGTGAACGTGCCGGATGTCCCTTATGATCAACTGCAAGGTATTTCCGTCACGCGCCTCGGCAAGCGGCACAAGGCAGAGCCGGTGGTGAAGGCCAGCAATCCGCACGGCGAAACCGTCTATTGGGTGGGCGCGGCGGGCAAGGCGCAGGATGCCGGCGAAGGAACCGATTTCCATGCATTGGCGCAACAACGAGTTTCGCTCACTCCGCTGCAAATCGATCTCACCCAGTACAACCAGCTCGACGCGGTGCGCGGCTGGATCGAGCAGTCCCAGGAATGAATACGCGGGTAAACGGCATCGGCATGACCTCGCCACGCACCCGTGCGCGCATGATAGAGCGGCTGCGCGAGCAGGGTATCAGGAACGAGGCAGTACTGGCGGCGATGTTCGACGTGCCGCGCCATCTGTTCGTCGATGAAGCGCTGGCGAGCCGCGCTTATGATGATGTGTCGCTGCCGATCAATTTCAACCAGACCATTTCCCGGCCTTACATCGTGGCGCGCATGGTCGAGGTATTGTGCGCCGCCGGACCGCTCGGCCGCGTGCTGGAGATCGGTACCGGTTGCGGCTACCAGGCGGCGGTGCTGGCCCAGGTGGCGAAAGAGGTCTATACCGTGGAACGCATCAGGCCGCTTTACGAGCGCGCACGGAAACAATTGGGCGAACTGAAGATGCGCAACGTCAGCGTGCGTTATGCCGATGGCAGCGCCGGATTGCCGGAAGTTGCGCCGTTTGACGGTATCGTCATGGCCGCCGCAGCGCCCGAGCTTTCGGCAACCTTGCGGGAGCAACTTGCTCCCGGTGGTAGAATGACACTGCCGGTTGGAACGCAGGAACAGTGGCTGTACCTGGTTGAACGCGACGCGCAGGGATTTCGCGAAACCAAATTGGAACCCGTGAAATTTGTACCACTTCTGATGGGGAAGGCTTGATCCTAGAAACCTTAGTTGACCGCTTATTGGAATGCATAGTGCAATGACTAAAATTGTTTTTGTGTTGTTTTGCCGTTTCACCGATTGTGTGAGCGCGCTACGGGGCGGATTGCACGGTTCTGGCGGCGCATGGCGGCGTTGCAACTCCTTGGAATGGAATAACCATTCCGCGTCGTTGCGCCTTGCACTGCGCCTTCGACACGTTACTGGCGAAGCCAGCCGTTTGCGGGAGAAGGCGCCATGCGGCCACTCCCGCACCCGTCGGCTTCGCCGCACCGTGTTGTGGCCGCACCCCCATAACCGCACACTCCACCCCGTCCAACTGAGGTTTCTAGGATGAACCAAGGCAGGATTTGTGCGCTGTTGCTGATTGCGGCTGTGCTGGTTGGCTGCTCTTCGAGCGGGCATCGCGCGCCTATCGTCGAGCGAGGCGCGGCTGCCAGGAAGGGCGTTGTTGCAGTCGAACAGGCACAAAAAAAACCCACGCGTGAAAAAGACTGGCGGCCTGAGGTGCATGTCGTGCAGAAGGGCGATACGTTGTACAGCATCGCTTTCAATTACGGATTTGATTATCACGAACTGGCCGAACTGAATGCCATCAAGGACCCCAGAGTAATCTCCATAGGGCAGGAGATCCGCCTGTTTCCAGGCAGGCAGAATGCTTCTTCTTCTGCCGCTGCCGAAACCAGGACGTCTGAGCCGCCTATTAAGGACCAGCCCAAGCTTGTGAAATATCCGTACAGCGAAGCGGCAATGGCACAGATCGGTAAGGTTCAGGAGGCGCCCAAACCCCGTCCCGCAGCGATTGCCAAGGTGGAAACCAAACCCAGGCCTGTTGTCACAACTCCTGTTGTTTCATCGGACGATTCCGATGACAGCGAGGAAGCTGAGCTGGACTGGAGCATGCCAGCCGAGGGTAAATTGATCGGCAGTTTTTCCGAGTCGGCCAATCGCAAGGGCATCGATATTGCCGGCAAACTCGGACAACCGGTCGTCGCCAGTGCGCCCGGCAAGGTGGTGTACAGCGGCAGCGGATTGCGCGGCTACGGCAAGCTGGTCATTATCAAACATAACAAGACTTATCTCAGCGCCTACGCGCACAACGACCAGGTGCTGGTGAAGGAAGGGCAGAGCGTCAACCGCGGGCAAAAGATCGCCACTATGGGCAACACCGATGCCGACCAGGTCAAGCTTCACTTTGAGGTGCGCCGCTTCGGCAAGCCGGTGGATCCGGCGAAATACCTGCCATCCGGCAAATCCTGAGTGGTGCTTGGGTTATGCCCGAAACAGACAACATTCTCAGCGTGACGAATCACGACCGCGGCAGCGCGGCACTGCGATATGTCTATCCGGTGATATCTCGCCGTGCCGGCAGCGTATCGGTCGGCATCAACCTCAATCCCAACAATGCCTGCAACTGGCGTTGCATTTACTGCCAGGTTCCGGATTTGACGCGCGGCACTGCGCCTCCAGTCGATCTTGCCGTTCTGGAAAACGAGCTGCGCGGTTTTCTCAACGAACTGCTGCACGGCGATTTCATGAAGCACCGTGTTCCGGAAGGTTTGCAGCGCATCAACGACATCGCGCTGTCCGGCAATGGCGAACCGACCAGCAGCGCCGAGTTTGCGCAAGTCATCGAACTCATCGCCCGGGTGAGGGGTGAAGTGGCGTTGCCGGAAACTGTAAAAACCGTGCTGATCACCAACGGCAGTCTGCTGTATCGCAGCGAAGTGCAGCAGGGCCTGCGCGCCATGGCGAAGCTCAACGGCGAAGTGTGGTTCAAGCTGGATCGCGCCAGCGAAGCAGGGATGCAGCTCATCAACAACACCAGCACCGGCATGGGCAAGGTGCGCGACAATCTTGTCGCCGCCATCGCATTGTGCCCGACCTGGCTGCAAACCTGCTGGTTCGCGCTGGACGGCAAGCCTCCGTCGCGCCAGGACGAAGACGACTACCTGGAGTTTGTTTCAGCATTGCTGCGCGACGGGCACAAACCGCAAGGCGTGCTGCTCTACGGACTGGCGCGCCCTTCGATGCAGGCGGAAGCGCCGCGCCTGTCTGCGCTGCCCGAAGAGCACCTGCAAGCCTTCGCCGGGCGTATCGGCAAGCTTGGCTTGCCGATCAAGGTGAGCGTCTGATTTCAATATCCCTGAATGAACATTGACGGGTCATTTTCCTCTCTTGCTTGCGGGAGCAGAGAGTGACGAAGCAAGCAGAGCCGTCCTTTCTCAATAGCTCATTTCCACGTATCCCTGAATGCTAAACAAACTTAATCCTGTACAACGCGAAGCGGTGACCTACCTCGACGGCCCTTTGCTGGTGCTGGCCGGGGCGGGCAGCGGCAAGACGCGCGTCATCACCCACAAGATCGCCTATCTGATCGACCAGTGCGGCTATGCGGCACGCAACATCGCCGCGATCACTTTTACCAACAAGGCCGCAAACGAGATGCGCGAGCGCGTCGGCACCCTGGCGCAGGGTTCCAATACGAAGGGCCTGGTGGTGAGCACCTTCCATTCGCTGGGGATGAACATCCTGCGCGCCGAAGCAGTGCTGCTGGGCTACAAGCCGCAGTTCTCGATATTCGATTCCAGCGACACCTGGAAGATCATCGGCGAGCTGACCAACTCCGGCGACAAGCAGGAAATCCGCGATATCCAGACGCAAATCTCGAACTGGAAATCGGCTTTCGTTTCACCTGAACAGGCTGCACAAATCGCCGATAAAGATGAGACAAAGGTCCAGGCCCGCATCTATTCTCGTTATCAGGAGACGCTGCGCGCCTACCAGGCGGTGGACTTCGACGATTTGATCCATCTGCCGGTGGTGCTGTTCAACGAGCATCCCGAAGCCTTGCTGCGCTGGCAACAGCGGCTGCGCTACCTGCTGGTCGACGAATACCAGGACACCAACGATTGCCAGTACCAGATGATCAAGCTGCTGGCGGGCAGCCGCGCCGCGGTCACGGTGGTGGGCGATGATGACCAGTCGATCTATGCCTGGCGCGGCGCGAGCATCGAGAACCTGCACAACCTGCGCAAGGACTATCCCAATTTGCATGTCGTCAAACTGGAACAGAACTACCGTTCCTCGCAGCGCATCCTCAAGGTGGCAAACCACCTGATCAACCACAACACCAAGGTGTTCGAGAAAAAGCTGTGGAGCGACCACGGCATCGGCGATCCGATCCGCATCTACGCGGCGCGCGATGACGAGCACGAAGCCGAAAGCGTGGTGATGAAACTGATATCGCACAAGTTTGAGCATCGCACGCGCTTTGCCGACTATGCGATCCTGTATCGCAGCAATCACCTGTCGCGCGCCTTCGAGGAACAGTTGCGCACCCAGCGCGTGCCTTATACCGTCAGCGGCGGCACCTCGTTTTTCGACCGCGCCGAGATCAAGGACATTACCGCCTACCTGAGGCTGATCGCCAACCCGGATGATGATCCGGCCTTCATCCGCGCGATCACCACGCCGAAACGCGGCATCGGCAACACGACACTGGAGAAGCTCGGCAGCTATGCCGGATCGCGCCACATCAGCCTGTTCGAGGCGGCTTTCGAAGCGCATGTCCAGCAGGAATTGCCGCCGCGCCAATATGAAGAGCTGATGACTTTCTGCAACTTCATCAACCGCATCCAGGATCGCGCCGACAAAGACCCTTGCGGCGAATTGCTCGACGAACTGCTGCGCGCGATCAATTACGAAACCTGGCTGTACGATTCGCACGAGCCGCGCCAGGCAGACACCAAATGGGAGAACGTGCAGGAGTTCATCGCGTGGCTCAAGCGCAAGTCCGAGGCGGATGAAAAGTCATTGATCGCGATGGTGCAGACCATCGCGCTGATCAACATGCTCGAAGGCAAAGACCAGGAACCGGATGCCGTCTCGCTGTCCACGCTGCACGCCGCCAAGGGCCTGGAATTCCCGCATGTGTTCATCATCGCAGCGGAAGAAGACATCCTGCCGTTCCGCGACAGCGACGAAAAACAGATCGAAGAAGAGCGCCGCCTGATGTACGTCGGCATCACCCGTGCCGAGCGCAGCCTGCAGATCAGTTACTGCAACCGCCGCAAGCGCGGCAAGGACTGGATGGCCTGCGAACCGAGCCGCTTCCTGGAAGAAATGCCGGAGGATGAATTAGTCTATGCGGGAAGCCACGCGGATGCCGCGCCCACCGTCACCAAAGGCGAGGGCATGGATAAGCTGGCGAAGTTGAAGGCGATGCTGAACAGGCCGGTGACGGAATGAGAGCTCATCAGAATTGATGCTGTCCTTTTACTCAGCAGTCAGAAATTAAAGCTACAAAAAATTGTAGTTCATGTGTAGGAGCCCGATTTATCGGGCGATAGCCAATCTTAAAATCGCCCTTCATAGGCAACAGACTTAAATTACCCCCGGCAGAGCCGGGGGCTTATTGGGTGAGCGCCTCAAAGGCGCCAATAAAACCGTGAGCCGCCTGAAGGCGGCTGAATTTCCACCCCTTCACCCTTGCAGGGGGAAGGTTGGGATGGGGGTAGAAATCTTGATTGTGCTCATGCCTCGCTTCTACCTCCACCCTAACCCTCCCCCTGCAAGGGGGAGAGCTTGCGAGGGGGCAGGATGATGGTGCTGAATTTGGATGTTGCCCTTTATGACCGCCGGAACGGTCAAACCTGACAGAGTCCCCTGGCATAACCACTGACTTACCCGGCGTAGTTTGCCGCGTTGGTCAGATGGCCAGTCGTTTCATCAGAGCCGGGGGGTTATTTCACGGAAATACCCAGGTAACGCCCGGCTGTTTACCCCTTCGTTTCAGCGCTTGTCGACAATGCCACCTTCAGCGCGTCATCTACATATTCCAGCCACACGAACTCGATCTTCTCCCGCGCCTCGGCGGGAATGTCTTCCATATCCCTGCGGTTGCGGGCGGGCAGCATCACGGTCTTGATGCCGGCTCGTAGCGCCGCGAGCACTTTTTCTTTCACGCCTCCGATCGGCAGCACCAGGCCGCGCAGGCTGATCTCGCCGGTCATTGCCACATCGCTGCGCACCGGGCGCTGCGTGAGCAGCGAGGCGAGCGCCGTGAACATCGCGACACCGGCACTCGGGCCGTCCTTGGGCGTTGCGCCCGCAGGCACGTGGATGTGAATGTCGGATTTATCGAACATCCCGGCATCGATTCCCAGTTCCGCTGCACGCCCTTTCACCAGTGACAGGGCTGCCTGCACGCTTTCCTTCATCACATCGCCGAGCTGGCCGGTGACAATGAGCTTGCCGTTGCCGGGCATGCGCGCCGCTTCGATGAAGAGGATGTCGCCACCCACCGGCGTCCACGCCAGCCCGGTAGCAACGCCGGGAACGGCAGTACGCATGGCGATCTCCGCCTCGAACTTCTGGGCGCCGAGAATGGCGGGCAGGTCGGCCGCGTCGATGGTGATGTGTTCCACTCCGCCTGCGGCGATGCGCAGCGCGACATGGCGGCATACCGAGCCGATCTCGCGCTCGAGGTTGCGCACGCCGGCTTCGCGCGTGTAGTCCTCGATGATGCCGGTCAGTGCGGCTTCGGTGATCTCGCACTGCGCCGGCAGCAGGCCATTACGCGACAGCTGGCGGTCGAGCAGGTAGCGATGCGCGATTTGCAGCTTCTCCTGCGCGGTGTAGCCGGGCAACTGGATGATTTCCATGCGGTCGCGCAGCGGGCCGGGGATGGTGTCGAGCACGTTGGCGGTGCACACGAACAGTACCGACGACAGGTCGTAGGGCACCGCGAGGTAGTTGTCGCGGAAGGTGCTGTTCTGCTCGGGGTCGAGCACTTCGAGCAGCGCCGATGACGGGTCGCCGTGAAAGCCGCCGGCGCCGAGTTTGTCCACTTCGTCCAGCATCATCACCACGTTGCGCGTGCCGGCCTTTTTCAGTCCCTGGATGATGTTGCCCGGCAGCGCCCCGATGTAAGTGCGGCGGTGGCCGCGAATCTCCGCCTCGTCATGCACGCCGCCCAGACTCACGCGCACGAACTCGCGCCCGGTGGCACGCGCGATGCTCTGGCCGAGCGAGGTCTTGCCCACGCCGGGCGGGCCGGCGAAACAGAGGATCGGCGCCTTGCCGTGCGGGTTGAGCTTGCGCACGGCGAGGTATTCGAGGATGCGCTTCTTGATCTTCTCCAACCCGTGATGGTCCTCGTCGAGAATTCGACGCGCCTCATTGATGTCGATCGCCGGTGCGTCGGGCGCCTTCCACGGCAATTCGGTGAGCCAGTCGAGATAGGTGCGCACCATCGCGTATTCGCCGGCCGCTTCGGACATGCGCTGCAGGCGCTTGAGTTCCTTCAGCGCCTGTTTCTCGACTTCTTCGGGCATGCCGGCATCGGCGATGGCCTTGGCGACTTCCTCCAGCTCGGCGGCGCCTTCATCGCCTTCGCCAAGTTCCTTCTGGATGGTGCGCAGCTGTTCGCGCAGCAGGTGTTCGCGGCCCTTCTCGCCGATCGACTGCTTGGTGCGCTGGTCGATCTCCTGCGAGATGCGCAGCACCTCGGCACGGCGCGACAGGATTTCGAGCAGGCGGTCGAGCCGGGTGCGCAGATCGAAGGTTTCCAGCAGCGACTGCTTCTCTTCGATGGTGGCGTCCATCAGCATCGAAATGATGTCCGCCAATCGCGTTGGCGAGTCAAGGGACTCCAGGCTTTTGATGATTTCCTGCGGTATTTCCTGCGGCAGCATCTGGAGTATTTCGATGGCGCGCTGCTTCAAGGTCAGCGCCCGCGCTTCAATCTCCTTGGTGTCCTGAGGGGTGTCCTCGATGCGCTGCACGCGCGCGACGAGGAAGTCATAGCCGTCGAGGAATTGCAGCACGCGGAAACGCTCCTCGCCCTGGCAGACGACATGGTGCGCTCCGTCGGGAGCCGTAACATAACGCAGCACGTTGGCGGTGGTGCCGACCCAATGCAGGTCGTCGGGGCCCGGCTCATCGACCTCGCCCTGGCGCTGCAGCAGCACACCGATCTGGCGCTGGTTGCGGGCCGCGAACTGGGCGGCGGCGAGCGAGCGGGTGCGGCCGATGGTGATCGGAATCAAGGCGCCGGGGAACAGCACCATGTTGCGCACCGGCAGGATGATCAGCGCATCTTCGGGTAGCGGCTTCGCGGTACGCGTTGCTGCCTCGGGCGCCGAACTGTACGCAGATTCACCCTGCGCAGAGAATGGTGGTGTATTGCCCTCTGCTTGTGCGGGGATGCGGGTATCCTCATTTTCGGTCATCGCGTTCATCTCATCTTCCTTATGGTCAGTACCAGACAGCCATCGCTCCATTGTTGCGAGTCCAGTTCAAGCCGAATCTGCGGCAGCACAAGGCGCCGCTCGAAGTAGCCGTGGGGAATCTCCAGCCGCTCAATCGAGCAGTGGCGATCCTGCAGCGATACCCGACGCATGGCGCGGATCAGCAATGTGCGCCCGTCGATCTTCGCCTCGGCATTGCCGGGTGACACACCGGGCAACGCGACGACGACCACAAACTCGCGCTCGTCCTCGAACACGTCCACAGGTGGCTGCCACGCCACGCGCGCCCCACGCGGATAGTCGAGGCGGAAAAACTGCCGCTGCAGTCGCTCGGCCTGATTCAGTAACTGGCAAGCTTCAGCCCACATCCAGTTGATCGGGTCACGTGACGGCATAAAAGACCTCCGTACAAATTGGTTTGGAAAATTGATCCGGCATGTGAGACGAAATGGGGACGGTTTTATCAATTTCCAGTGGCAGCAGTTCAGTGAGATTGCGGTAGCTCACGGGCACTCCCAAAGCCGATCTTTACCCAATCAAACGACTTGCCTTGCGGTAGCTTATAAGCTACATTATTTTCATGATCGAAGCATTCCGATACCAGACCGAAGAGGGTAAGGAGCCATTGACCGAGTGGCTCCAGTCCCTGCGGGATAAGCAGGGGCAAGCCAAGATTCGTGTTCGCCTCAAACGCCTGGAAGCAGGAAATTTCGGTGACTGCGACCCTGTAGGCGATGGAGTGCTGGAATTGAGAGAACACCTTGGAGCGGGTTATCGAGTGTACTTTGGCCGTCATGTCCAGACGGTCGTGATTTTGCCGTGCGGCGGCTCCAAGAAATCGCAAGCGACAGACATCAGGACCGCCAGGGAATATTGGCAAGATTGGAAAAGGAGACAAACATGAGCAAAAAAATAAAAGCAGCGGTATCTCACCATGAACGCGAAGTGGCCGAACTGCGCGCGGATCATGAGCTGGCAGTCGAATATCTGAAAGCCGCCATGGAAACGCTCGACGACCCGAATGATCGTGCAGCAGGACTACTCGCACTGCGCACCGTTGCGGAAGCGTATGGCGGCCTTGGGGCAGTTGCGGCAGAAGCCGGGTAGAGTAGAGAGCAGGCTCTCGCCTGCCCTCCCTCATCAAACCGTACGTGCGGTTCTCCCGCATACGGCTTTCCGATGTTCTTCTCACT
>MGWZ01000047.1:0-23265 GCA_001801175.1 Gallionellales bacterium RIFCSPLOWO2_02_FULL_57_47
ATGATGGCCATAAAAAAGCGCGGAATCACCGCGCTTTTTTATGTCTGCAATTGCTCGAAAAAAGAGTTTTTCTACAGCGTCAACGCGCGCCCTTCTGTTCCAGCAGCGCCGCCGTGGCGGCATCCTTGTTCTTGCGGGCAAGCCTCAGCGCCCGCGAGGTCGGCGCGGCGCCATACTCGAGCAGCAGCTGCACCATTTGCGCATCCCGGTTCATCACGGCCGCCACCAGCGGAGTGACGCCGTTCGCGCTGGGCTTGTCCACCCACCAGCCCAGATCGAGCAGCTCTTTGGCCGCTTCCCTGTCGCCGCGCAGCACGGCAGTCATCACGTCGTTGTACTTCGGCGTGACAGGCCCGCGATTCTGAGGAGGGGCAGCAGACGCAACCGATGCAGATTCGACCGGCGCCGGCTCGACTGGCGCAACAGGCACAGACTCGACAGGCGCAATGGATACAGACACAACAGGCGCGGGCGCAAGGAGCACATCCTGCGTTTGCGCTGCGACCTGCTCGCTGATGTCAGGCGTGTCAGGTTTGTTGTCCATCGTCGCCACCTGCGCTGGCTCTGTCACCGGCTTGGAACTTGTTGCAGCCTTGCGTCTTTTCGGCCGATCTTTTTGCGCCACAGGTTCAGGCTTAGCTGGTTCGGCGGTCATTTCTGGATCTGGTACGACTGGACTGGGAACAGGGGCCGTCACCGGCTGCTGGGCTGGGAAAACGTCCGGGGAAACACTTGGGGAAGCAGTGGCCGGCACGCCGGACGCCGGCACCGTCGGCTGGACCGGTTTGGCCGCAAGCTTTGCCGGCGCGGGAGGTGGCTTCCTGGCAACCGGCGGCTTTGCCGCGACGGTCTCGCTTTGCACCTCAGGCTGATACACGAAGTAAAAATATGCAGCGCCGCCGGCAACGATGACAAGCAGGCCCGCCGCTATCGCAACACGTGATGATTTAATACGCTCAAGGCCATTGATATCCATAAGAACCACCTCCCATCCAGAATGCGCAATCGCCCGGAAGGCTGTTGTGGCTGCATATAGCCACAAGATATGCCATCGAAGCGTAAATTTTTTTCATACCGGCAAGCTACACTTTTGTCATCAGGCGGTCAATAAACCATCCAGCCACTTCTTCCAGTGCCGGTATTTTTCCCGCAGCGCATCGGCATTGCCGGCAATTTCTATTCTTTCGCTTTCACGGTTATACGTCGGTGCCATCCCGGCTGCGAGCAGGGCAGCACCACGCAGGCTGGACTCAGGCTGAACCAGACGATAGACAGCAAACGGCACGCAGCGGGCGATGCCCTGTTGCAGGCAAGCCAGTTCGGATAGACCGCCCGAGAGATAAACGCGCTCGAGCGCGGACTCGCGGTGAAAATCCTCCAGAATCCGCGCGATGCGAAAAATAACGGCTTCCAGCAGCAGGCCGGCAACCCGGCGCTGTGTCAGGTGCTCAATTGGACGGGAAAAAAGGATGCCGATATTGTTCCGGAAATAGGGCGCGCCGAGCCCGCTGGGTTCGGCCAGACAGTAGATATCGTCCGCGGCCAGGTCTTCAATTTGGCATTCCCCGACCGGATAGGGGGCGAGTGCGGCGGCAATGGAATTGAGCGTGCCTTCGATGGCGAAATGTGCGTGCTGCGCGCTGTCCTGATACACCAGCGTGCGCAGATAACCATCCAGTGCAATTTCCTGATACGGCAGATAGCGGACGACAAAGCAGCCGGTGCCGAGATTGACTAAAGCCTCTGCCCGGCCTTCGCTGACGCTGGCGATGAGTGCGGCGGACTGGTCGCCGACACTGGCTTGCAGGACCAGTCCGTTATGCAGTTGCAGATTCAATCCTGCGGAAGGTTTGATTTCGGGCAGTATGCTTGATGGAATACCAAAGAGCTCGCAGAGTTGCGGCGACCATTGCTGCCGCCGGATATCCATCAGCAGCGTGCGGGCGGCCATGGATGCATCGGTCACAAAATACTGGCCGCCGGTCCAGCGCCAGATCATGTAGCTATCCAGCGTGCCTGCCAGCAACTCGCCCCGCTCCAGCCGTATACACAAGTCAGGATTGTCCTGCAGCACGGCTCTCAGCTTGGGCGCGAAATAATACGGGGTCAGCGGCAGGCCGGTGAGGTCGCGGATCGCGTTCTCCTGCGCGCGCAAAATTTCGCAGCTCGCCGCGCCGCGATTGTCCTGCCACGAAATCAGCGGCGTGAGCGGTTTACCGCTGGCTTGCTCCCAGACCAGGAATGACGAGCGCTGACTGCACAGGCCCAGCGACTTGCATCCGTCTGCCTGTGCGATGCATTCCTCCAGCGCCTGATCTGCAATCGCCGCATAGGCCAGCGCATCGCTTTCATAGCGCCCGCCGTTGGCGCTGATTTTTGGCGCGGGATGCGCAACGATGTGGCTGAGCACACCGTGGCTGTCCAGCAATCCGGCCTTGATCGATGTAGTGCCCAGGTCGAGTGCGATAGCGGAGATCATGGCAGCGTCACCGCCGAAGGCAGGCTTCGATTTCCCGATTTATCGCAGCTTCATCCCAATCCATCTCGGGCGCAACGGCTGCGGCAAGGCTGCGCAGTTGGCCTTCATCCAGCTTCGCCAGGATCAGCAAGGGCATGCGGCGGCGCAGCAGATCGTCCAGATGAATAACCATTTCGCCTCGGGCGCAAAACAGCAGGTCGGCATGAATGAAAGGCAGTGCGGGCACGACTCGTTCGGCCAAACGAGAGTCACCTTCGATGAAATGGAACACTTCATCCACGCGCTTGCCGTGGCGGCGGATCAGCCACCTGGCACTTTCCCGATCGATGCCGAGTTGGCTTGCCTGCGCATTTATGCCAACCAGCCACGCGGCATAATCCTGTTCCGGTGCCCACGGAAACGGGCGATTCCTGGTTGCACACGGCGCAGCGATGCCAAGTTGCCCGCACACCGTATCGACGATGCAGGAAGCATCTTCCCGTGCCGAGGTCAGTTTCCCGCCTATGGAATAATGCAGTCCGTTGTCTGCTGTTTTCAATTCCCAGTCGCGGCTGGCGGCGGATGGCGAAGCCTCGTCGTCGCGTTTCATCACACGCAAACCCGCGTAGCTCCCGATAACATCTTTTTCAGCCCACGCGGTCTTGAGATAGTGGTTGGCTTCGGCAAGCAGATAGGCAACCTCTTGCTGCTCGACGACGACATGATCGAGATCGCCGCCGTAATCCTTGTCGGTCGTGCCCAGCAGCGTCAATCCATACCAGGGAATCATGAAGAAGACCCGGCCATCCGACCTGGCGGTCAACAGCAAGGCCTCGCCGGCCAGCACCGCCGGCATAACCAGGTGTATGCCCTTGTCCAGCCGGCACCAGTCGCGTCCCTGCTTCGATGCCGCCATCCACTGGCCGGTGGTGTTGACGATTTGCCTCGCGGAAATTTTCGCGCCGGCATGGTTGAGCTGATCCCGAACCGTCGCGCCGCAAACGCGCCCGCCCTCTTCAATGGCTCCGGTCAACCGGCAATAATTCACGCACACCGCCCCGGCTGCCATCGCACCCGCAATCAATTCCAGCACCAGCCGGGCATCATCGGTCTGCGCATCGCCGTAGGTAAACCCGCCTTTCAGCCTGTTGTCATCAAGAAAAGAAAAACGTTCGGCAAATTCATTGCGATTGAAGTGCCGATGGGAAAGATCAGAAGAAGAACTGCCCGCAAGGAAATCATACAAGGTCAAACCGGCCCTCAATTGCAGCATCCCGACGCGGCTGTCGACATATACCGGCACACCGAAGCGCAACGGCCAGATGCGGTGCGGCGCCATCGCCAGCAGCATCTGCCGTTCCGCCAGCGCTTTCCTGACGAGCTTGAAGCCGAAAGACTCCAGATAGCGCAAACCGCCGTGGATCAACTTGCTGGACGCGGAAGAAGTTGCGCTGGCCCAGTCGCCCTGCTCGACAATGGCGACACTCAAACCGCGCAAGGCCGCGTCATAAGCGGTCCACGCGCCATAGATGCCGCCGCCGCAAACCAGCAGATCGAACTGGCGGCTCGCCAGTATTGAGAAGTCGCGTTTCATCTATCCCTCATCTGCAAGGCTTTTTGCGGAACATCGCTGATCAGAATATCCACGCCAAAATCCAGCGCCTTGTTTATTTCCTCGTCGCTGTTGCAGGTGTAAACCGCAATGCATTTTTCATGGTCGCGCAGCAGCTTGACCATCGCTTCATCAAGCGACTCTATCGGCAGGCAAAGCCCGTGCAGGAAAGGCTGCGCGGCCAAAACCTGCCGCGCATCCGCAAGCGTCTGCTCGGGTTCGAAGTTGTAAACCAGCGGAAACTGCGGCGCGCACCGGTGGGCGTAGACCAGACTGTCGAGATTGAACGAGGAAACCATGATCGCATCATCTCCGGGAACGCGGGCATCCTGCCCGCTCGTTTGCGGACAAGATGTCCGCGCTCCAATCATCTCCAGGGTCTGGCGCACCTTGATCTCATGGCGGGAGGGCGATTCCCAGGCCCGGTTCTTGATTTCGAGCAGCAGGCGGCAGCGCTCGCGGTACGTATCCAGAAACGCCTGCAAGGACATGATGCCTTCCGGCCTGGCTCCCGGAGAAAAATGCGCGGCGAAATTCATCGCCTGCAACCGGGCATAATCGAAATCATCGATGTGCTTGACGGGGTAGCCGAGCTTGCCGAGAAACCGGTCGTGCCAGAGCACGGCCACTTCATCGCGGCTGAGCTGCACGTCCGTTTCGATGCCGTCGATCGGATATTGCAGCGCCTTGTCGAAAGCGGAGCGGGTGTTTTCCGCCGCCTCCTTATTGGCGCCGCGATGGGCGAAGATCAGGGATTTTGTCATGGTCACTTTTGTATTAATCCGGCCGTGCGGGGTGGGCAGTCATCCAATTATGCCGCACTGAATGCCTCCGGCACATAACTTCCCGATGCATCCATCGGTCTTCGCCCCGGAACTGCCGTTTGCAATACCCGGCGGACATGATGCTGTTCTGCTTACAGCACATAGCGCAGGATTGCAACATAATGGGATGCGCTGCCGGCGAGCACGAACAGGTGCCAGATGCCGTGCGCGTGAGTGAGGCGGGTGTCGATCACGAAGAAGACGATGCCTATCGTATAAAAAAGTCCGCCGGCCACGAGCCAGGCGAACCCGGACGGCCCCAGCGCCTGCAGAAGCTGAAACATGGCCACCAGGGCCACCCAGCCCATCAGGACATAGATCACCAATGACAGTTTTCGCGCTCCGCTCCCGGGCCTCAGTTCCTGCAGGCTGCCGAGTGCTGCGAGCCCCCACACCACGCCGAGCAGCGACCAGCCCCAGGGGCCGCGCAGCGTTACCAGGCAGAACGGGGTATAGCTGCCGGCGATGAGCAGATAGATGCTGTGGTGATCCAGCTTGCGCAGGATATTCTTGGCGCGCCCGCGCAGGCTGTGGTAGAGCGCGGAGATGCTGTAAAGCATCACCAGCGTCACGCCGTAAATCGATACGCTTACCACCTTCCACGGATCGCCGCCCCGCGCTGCCAGCACGATCAGCACGACGGTGCCGATCAGAGCCAGCAAGGCCCCGGCGAGATGAGTCAAGGCGTTGAACTTCTCCCCGTAGTACATATATTTTTGCCCATCTCCCTGTCATTGCGAGCGAAGCGTGGCAATCCAGTTTTTGACATCAGACATACTTCTGGATTGCCGCGTCCCGCCACGCTACGCTCGCGGCTAAAGGCGCTCCTCGCAATGACGATTTAATCTGTATCTCCTATGGCGTGCCGCTTTAAGATACCGACGATCCGTCAGGCAGCGTCAGATCAAATCGCGACTGCTACAGCTTGTCAATAAACTGCCGCATCGAAACCTTGAGCGCGGCAAACTTCGGGTTGTACATCAGGCGGCGCAGGATACCGCCTTTGAGGTTTTCCCCGGTAATCTCGCCTTGCAGAACCTGGCCTGGGTGCTTATCTCATGCGCTTGTAAGCGGGGGTCGAGTTCCTTGTCCAGTGCATATTCTGCTCGGCTGAGTTGCACGTCCGTTTCCATTTGTGCCGCGCCCCTCAATCCAGGCTTCGCCGCGCGTAACCGATGGTAGGGAACTGCACCAGATCGAACAGGCGATCTGTGCCGCGCTGGAATGCAGTCGCATGCATATGTCCGCCGTAAGCGTCATCGGCCAACAGGCGCGAAAGGTTAAGGCTGAGGCCCGCATATGTGCTGCGCTGGTGATTCCCGCCAGTGTCGTAGCCCCCCGTACCGTACCCGGCAGCAATTTCGAAATAGCGCAAAAAACTGTTCTCGCGTAGCGATGCGAAACCATCGGCCTTGACCACGAACAGATACTTTTGCGCAGAATAATCGCCGAACGGATCGAATTTCGGCGAGCGTGGCGAGCGGCGATAGTCGATGCGGAAATCGAACATAGCGTCAAGCCCGGGATGGGTCTCAAGCGCGACACCCAACACTGCGCCTGACACATTGGCGATTGCATCCTGCGGGCTGAATTTCCAGTTATGCGAAAATCCGTCCACGACCTCGACTGCGGTGTAAATACCCAATGACGACCATAACGCAAGCGAGAGCGAATCATCGCGGTTATTGCCCGCCGACTCGAAGAGCGGTGTCAACAACCGCACGCCGGCGTAATTGATGTACGCATGCCCTAATTTATCGGCGCCGCCGAACTTGGTGCCCGAACCGAACCAGCCTTCATTGGTCGTGTCGAATCCACCGCCAAATCCGGACTGCCACCAGTTGTTCGATCCGTAGACCGCAACCAGCGCCGCCCCTGTGCCGATGATCAGGCTATTGCGGAGCCGAAGGTTCGGCGGCGTATCACCAAACTTCAACTGCGTATCCCCACTGATCGCCGCTGGCACAACCGCAAATGCCCTGGAATAAAGGTCGGCATTGTCGGTATGGAAAAGGTCTCCAGCAACCGCGGCCTGCGCTTGAAGGAGGCAGAAAAATGCCAGTGCCAGGCGCCGATGGCGGACGTAAATCGCAGAAAGGCGAAAAAGATACTGCACGATATTGCCCCTCCGCTTCCACTGTAGACGACCCTCACAATGGCGAGGGATTTTTCGGATCCCCCAAGAAGAATTTTAAACTTCAGCCTGTTCCTCGGGCGCTCCCGGTGCAAGATCAGGTTCCCCGCACCGGCGCGAGATTTCCGCGCGGGCCGTGTTGCGCAGGCGTATGGCCGCAGCCCAGCCCTTGCCTTCCGGCGCAATTGGCTTGCCTATCGTCACGGTGATGATGCCGCGGCGCGGAAACCAGTGGCCGTCGCGCAGGATGGAGCGGGTGCCGCGTATGCTCACCGGCACGACAGGCGCGCCTGCTTCGGCGGCGACCACGAATGCGCCCATGCGGAAAGGCGTCAGGCCGGATATGCGGCTGAACGTGCCCTCCGGAAAAAATATCGGGCTGCACCCGGATTGCAGCGAGTGCGCTACCTGTTTCACATCTTCCAGGCTGCGCTGCGATTCGAAACGCTCGACGAAGTCCGAGCCGATGCGCCGCAGATAGGTGCGCGATACGAAGCTGTCCAGCAGTTCGCGCTTGGCCACAAAACTGAAATATCCGGCGCTGCTGAGTTCGCCCGGCAGCGCTGCAACGAGCACGATGCCGTCCAGGTAGCTGGCATGGTTGGACACCAGCACGCAGGGCACTTCGGGCGACAGGTTTTCCAGGCCGCGAACCACGAGGGGCGTTGCGCACAGGCGCGCATACAGCCGCGCAATCGCGTGGCTTGCCGCCCAGTTCCAGGCGGGGCGTGGCAGCAGCGCGGCAACCAGCCAGGTCAAAGGCGCGAGCATCCAGAACAGCGCCCAGGTGTAGGCGGCGTAGCAAACATCGGACACCACCCTGATGCCGCGGCGCATTTGCGGCAATATTCCGGCCCACGCCAGGCGTATGAGCTGCCACCATACCGCGCGCGTTGGCGTTGCGCCCTTTTCAAATAATTCGCGGCAGGCCGCGCGGCGGATCTTGCCGCTCGATGTCTTGAGCACGCTGTGGATAGGTGCCAGCATGATGTTGTCCGCGGGCATCCCCAGTATGTCCAGCGTCAGGGTATTGATCCGGTTGCGCAAGGCTTCCAGTTGCACGGGGGAGGTTTCGCGCGTTTCGGCCAGCACCACCAGGCGCTCGGTGCCGGTGGCGGGATCCGGGCTGCCGAACACCGCAACGCAGCCCTTGCGGATGCCGGGGATGTCGCCCACGGCTTCTTCGAGTTCATAGGGGTAGATGTTGCGACCCGCACGGATGATGATGTCTTTTGACCGTCCGGTCAGGTAAATATCGCCCTCGGCCTGATAGGCGAAATCGCCGGAATCCAGCCATTCGCCGTGGAACAGCAGGCGCGTCTGCTCCGGGTTGCGGAAGTAGCCGCCGGTGGCGGACGGCCCCTTGAATTCGAGGTGCCCTTCGACACGCTCGCCCAGTTCCCGGCCGGTGGCATCCACGATCCTGATCTCGTGACCGGGAAGCGGCCGGCCGCATGCCGGGATGCGCAACACATCTTCCTCGCCGCTGCCGGCCGGTTCGGCATGGCCGGTGCGCATGAAGCTGTCGCGCCTGATGCAATCGATCAGCGGGCCGCGTCCCGGCGGCGGAAACGACAGCCCCACCGAACATTCGGCCAGCCCGTATACCGGCGCGATCGCCTGCGGACGCAATCCGTAGCGGTTGTAGCGTTGCGCGAAACGGGCGATGGTTTCCGGGCTGACCGGTTCGGCGCCGTTGAATGCCATGCGCCAGCTCGACAGGTCGAGTCCTGCGAGCGCGGCGTCCGGGATCTTGCGCAGGCACAGCTCGTAGCCGAAATTGGGGGAGGCCGAAAGGGTGCCGCGATGCCTGTGAATCGCCCACAGCCAGCGCTCCGGGCGCGCCAGAAAGGTCAGCGGCGACATCACCACCAGCGGGAAGGCATGGTACAGGCTGCCCAGCCATGCGCCGATCAGGCCCATGTCGTGGTACAGCGGCAGCCAGCTGACGAACACGTCCGTGGAAGTTGCCTGCACAGCTTTGCCCATCGCTCGAATATTGGCCAGCAGGTTGGCATGGGTCAGCACGGTGCCCTTGGGGTTGCCGGTGCTGCCGGAGGTGTACTGGAGCAGCGCGATGTTCTCGGCTTTGAGCGGGATGCCCGGCGCGCGCCCGGAGGTGGCCAGCTCGTCCGCCGTGGCCATCCTGCGCAACGATTCCACCTGCGCCTGAAGCAGCCGCGCCACGGGCTTTGCCTCGGCCACCGTAATCAATATGGTGGCGAGCGCATTGGAGAGTATGCCCGCATGGCGCCGCAGATGATCCTCGATCTGCGAAGGGCGGGCAGGCGGGTAAATCGGCACGGGCACGCCGCCCGCCAGCAGCACGCCGAGAAAGCAGAAGAAATATTCGCGGCTGGTGGGCAGCATGAGCGCCACCGACTGGCCGGATAGCAGGCCGCGCTCCAGCAGCCCCGCCGCGATTTCTTCCGCCCCGTCGCGCAGTGCGGCGTAGGTCAGCGTGGTTTCGTTGCCCTCCGCATCCTGCAGCGTAATGTGCGTCCGCTCCGGATGGGTGCGCACATGCCACTCCAGCACTTCCGGCAACGTAAGCGCATCCGTCGGTTCGGCCTGCACCCAGGCTGGGGCTTCGTCCCTGCTTATGTTCGCAGGCTGCGCCGTGGCAGGGGAGGCGGCCAGCACCGCCTGCAGCAGATCGCGCGGTGTTTCGGCAATGGTCAATACCCGTTCCGGCAGGCTAATCCCGAAAACTTGCTCGATGCGCGTAAACAGTTCCACCCGCCCGAGGCTGTCGAAGCCCAGATCCCGTTCCAGTGAATTGTCCAGCGTAACCTGAATGGCTTCCCTGGGGCGCATTTGCAACTCGCCCGCGAGCTGCCGGATGGTTTCCAGCAATGTGCTGGAGGTGTCATTCATCGCGTTCACCATGCACTCCCTCGCTTGCTTGTAGGAAAGCCGATTCTTGCCACACACGCCGTTTATACATAGCGACAGGAATCGTAGTGAGCGATTTTGGGGTGTGGGAGGCCAGCGCGCAACGACCGGAGCATACACAATAGTATGTGAGGATCGCGAGCACTGCCCGACCACTCCCCAAAATCGCGCAGTAGATTTATGTCGCCATGTATACTTTTACGGCGGTAATGGTCAACAATATCCTCCCATCCGCCTACGACAGTCAAGAAAAACCATGCGCTCATCTCTTGCCCGAACCGTCACACCCCGCGAAGTCTGGGCGTGGGCCATGTACGATTTCGCCAACTCCGGCTACACCACGGTAGTCATCACCGCCATCTTCAATGCCTATTTCGTCTCGGTGGTGGCGGGCAACCAGCCTTGGGCGACGTTCGCCTGGACGGCTGCGCTGGCGGTCTCCTACGCCGCGATCATGTTCACCGCGCCGCTCATCGGGGCTTATGCGGATGCGTATGCCGCCAAGAAAAAGCTGCTGGCGCTGACCACCATCGGCTGCGTGACTTTCACCGCGCTGCTGGCGCTGGCCGGGCCGGGCAGCCTGTGGCTCGCCATTCCGCTGATCGTGCTTTCCAATTTCTTCTACGGCAGCGGCGAGAACCTGGTAGCGGCCTTCCTGCCGGAACTGGCGCGCGGGCGTTCGCTCGGCAGGGTGTCGGGGTGGGGGTGGAGCCTGGGTTATGTCGGCGGGCTGGTGAGCCTCGGCACCTGCCTCGCTTATGTGATCTGGGCGCAGGGGCAGGGCCAGCAGGCTGCGGATTTCGTGCCGGTGACCATGCTGATCACCGCCGTGCTGTTCGCGATTTCCAGCCTGCCGGTTTTTCTGTTCCTCAAGGAACGCGCGGTGCCGCAGCCCCATCTGCAGGGACAAAACTTGATGCAGGAATCTTTTGCGCGGCTCGGGCAAACAATCAAGCACGCGAGGAATTACCGCGACCTGCGGCGCTTTCTGATCTGCACCGTGTTTTATCAGGCGGGCATCCAGGCGGTGATCACGCTCGCCGCGATCTACGCGCAACAGGCGATGCATTTCACCACCCGGCAAACCATCATGCTGATTCTCGTGGTCAACATCACCGCCGCCGTCGGCGCTTTTCTGTTCGGCCACCTGCAGGACCGCATCGGCCATATTCCCGCCATCGCCTTGACGCTGGTCGGCTGGATCGTCATGACCGGCATGGCATGGGGCGCAGAAGGTCCCGGGATGTTCTGGGCCGCAGCAAACCTCGCGGGAATCTGCATGGGCGCCAGCCAGTCCGC
The DNA here is from genome assembly GCA_001801175.1 of Gallionellales bacterium RIFCSPLOWO2_02_FULL_57_47. Taxonomy (GTDB): domain Bacteria; phylum Pseudomonadota; class Gammaproteobacteria; order Burkholderiales; family Gallionellaceae; genus Gallionella. The sequence goes on from MGWZ01000047.1 coordinate 11,223, forward strand.
CGGGCGCGCGCTGGTTGGGCTGTTGAGCCCGGCCACACGGCGTGCCGAGTTTTTCGGGCTGTGGGGGCTGGCGGTCAAGCTTTCGTCGATATTGGGGCCGCTGACTTACGGTGCGGTAAGTTGGGTCACTCAAGGCGACCATCGCCTGGCCATATTGATTACCGGCAGTTATTTTGTCGCGGGTTTGGCGATCCTGGCCGGTATAAACGTCAGGCGCGGCAGGCGCGCGGCGTTGCGGTCAACGCTTTAAATTTATACAAGAGAAATAGATTGCAATCGCCCAGAAAACTGCAATTCAAGCCACAGAGAACACAGAGCCCACAGAGAGAAAACCAGTCCCACACATTTTTGCGGGCAGCCGCTACGTGACTTACCTGCGAGAAACATTTCCGATCCAAATGATGGGTAATGCCAATATTTGCGGCAAACAATTATTTTTCTCTGTGCCCTCTGTGCCCTCTGTGTCCTCTGTGGCTAACAGTGTTTTAGGATCACGGCAAATTGTCGATGAACCGCTTCATGGAAATCTTGAGCGCCGCGAAATTCGGGTTGTACATCAAACGCCTCAGGGTACCGGCTTTAAGGTTGGCCTCGGTGATCTCACCCTGCAAAACCTCCTCGGGCTTGTTGTTGCAGGTGTCATATTTTTCCATGTCGTCGGGATAATAATGGATGGAATTGGAATAGTCTCCCGCTGCCCCGTAGTGGGGATCGTCGGGCGGCAACACGACGGCTGTATGCGCGGAACTTAATATGTTCTGTTCGGGCACCACGCTATACACCTGCTCCAGTTTTTCCGCCGGAATGCCGGGCGGCAGTTTCCCCGTGTCGGTGGTGTACAGCACCAGCTTGCTGGAGGAATGGTGAGCGTGCGCCATGAACTCCAGGGTAGCCGGGGTGTTGGCGGTCATATCATCTTCACTGGCTGCGGCAAATACCGGGATGCTTACTTCATGTTCCCGCAACAAGGAATTCAGTTTCTTCGTCAGCGCATGCATCTGGGCAGCGGCATTCTTGGAAAGCGACTCATACTTGTGGAGACTTTTATCCGGCCTAATGCCCACCCACTTCGCTGAAGGTATCAACCAGCTGTACAGCTTGTGCATGTTTGCATAGGCCGCGCGCGGCGACACCTTGAACGCGGGAGAAAACAGGAACAGCCCGCGCACCCGATTGTCGCGCAGGCTCTGATAAACGCTCAGCGCGCCGCCGGCGGAATAGCCCCCCAGATAGACTTCATCTGCTACTTCAGCCAGCCTGTCGGCGCCATAGGCCACCGCCCTGGCCCATTCCTGCCACTTTACGTCCAGCAAATCTCCGGGCTGCGTCCCATGGCCAGGCAACAGGATTGCCATGACACGAAAGCCGTTCTGCTGAAAGAACTCAGCCAGATAGCGCATGAAATAGGGGGAGTCGCTCAGGCCGTGGGTGAGCAGCACGCCACGTTGATAGATTTTATTCTGGCCGGGCGGGAAACCGGCTGGCGGCTTCAGCTCGAACGGCGCGTTGCCGTCGACGATTTTTTCTAGGTCGGTATCGCCCAATGCGGAATGCGCTTTGCGCAGCATATCCCGGCTGAGGGCGACATAATCCGCAAACGCCAACTGGCTGCCATTGAACCGGCTGTTCAATCCGGACGGCCGGTGCCGCGCCTCGAGCGGCGGTGCGGCTAATCCCAGGATGCTGCGCGATCGTTGCATCACCATCTCTGAGCGCCTGTTTAGTTGACGGGCCGGAAATCAGTGGATCGGCGTGTTCTGGCCAGGCACGGCTTGCGGCGCTGAACGCGCAGACAATCGATCCAGCAGCTTGCGCATGTTGCCCAGCGATGCCAGATGCAGATAGGCCAGCCCCAATGCGCCGCTGCGGAACAATTGCGGCAATTTGTCATCGGCAACCTGACCGAATTTCGCCTCGTCGATCAGGTAGAAATCGTTGAGCTGGAATGTCTCACCGGCGGGAGTATCGAAGCGCGCGCCCTGCTGCACGAACAGCCCGAGATCATCAAGTTGCCGCGTGATTGCTTCGGTGCGCACGAATTCGCGCTGAAAGTTCTGCAGGAACTGCATCACTTCATTCATGCGCGGCTCCAGCTTGCCTTCCGCATTGATCAGCAACTCGCCATGCTTCGCGTTCAGCGCGGGGCAACTTTCGTCTATACACACCACCAACTGCCCGTTTGCACCGCCATCCGCCATCACAAACGGATAGCGGCGCACGAATGCCGGAATGTAGCGCGCGTCCCATTTTCCCTGCCCGTCAACAAACAGGTTTTCACCGTTGCGCACCCCGAGCAGCGCCACCGGGCGCATCTGCTTGTCCTGCCCGCGAATGAACACGATGGGATATTCACGCCCTGCTTCGGCAAACTCCACGCCGGCCAGCAACACCGCAGTGGTGTCGCGCGCAAAGAAAAAATTGACCTCACCGGCTGCAAATTTCAGGTTGCGGTGCACTTCGGAATTCAGCGCCACAACCTTGCGGTAAAAAGCGAATGTGTTCATGACGTTTTTCCCTTTGATATTGCGCAAAAAAATTACCCGTACAGTTTGCGCCCGCGTATCCGAGCCCGGTGCGCCCTGCGTTGTTCGCCCTCGGTAAGCGGCTTGGGTTTTGACCCCTCGAACGGATTCTTGCTGGAGTTGTACTGGATCTTGAGCGGCGTGCCCTTGAGCTTGAATATCTCGCAGAAGGTGCGCTCCAGATAGCGCGTGTAGCTTGCCGGAACGTCGTCCAGCCCGCTGCCGTGGATCACGATCAGCGGCGGGTTGCTGCCGCCCTGATGGGCGTAGCGCATCTTGGGTGCGAAGCGCCCGCCTCTTGGCGGTGCCTGCTTTTCCAGTGCACCTATCAGCGCACGGGTGAGTTTCGGCGTCGACAGTTTGGCCATCGCCGCCGCATAGGCTTCATCAACCGATTTGAGCACACCTGCAATGCCGTTACCGTGCAACGCAGATATGTGATGCAGTTTGGCAAAGCTCAGGAAATGCAGCTTGCGCTCAATATCGCGCTTGACCTGGTCGCGGTGATGTTCGTCCAGCCCGTCCCACTTGTTGACGGCCAGCACCAGCGCGCGCCCCGCCTGCAGCACGTAATCTGCGACGTGCGCATCCTGTTCGGTGATCTGGTCGCGTGCATCCACCACCAGCACCACCACGTTGGCATCCTCGATCGCCTGCATCGTTTTGATCACCGAAAATTTTTCAACAGCTTCCTCGACCTTGCCGCGCCGCCGGACCCCGGCGGTGTCGATGATGGTGTATTGCCTGCCGTCGCGCTCGAAGTCGATGTAAATGGAATCGCGCGTGGTGCCCGGCTGGTCGAACGCGATCACGCGCTGCTCGCCGAGGATGGCGTTCACCAAGGTGGACTTGCCGACATTGGGGCGCCCGACAATCGCCAGTTTCGGAGGTTTCTCTACAGTGGATTCCTCTTCGGCTTCCAGCGGGAAATTCTCCAGCGCGATCTCGACTACTTCGTTCACGTTGTCGCCATGCGCCGAGGAAATCGGCAGCGGCTCGCCCAGCCCCAATTCGAAAAACTCGGTGGTCACCTTGGCGCGCTGCATTCCCTCTGCCTTGTTGACCAGCAGCAATATCGGCTTGCCGGTCTTGCGCAACTGCTCGGCGATAATGGCATCCTGAGGCGTGCAACCCGCGCGGCCATCGACCAGAAACAGCACCATGTCGGCCTCGTCCACCGCCTGGCGGCTTTGCTTGGCCATCTCGAACATGATGCCTTCTTTGGCGACCGGCTCCAGCCCGCCGGTATCCACCACCAGATAGGGCCTGTCCCCTACCCTGCCGCGCCCGTAATGGCGGTCGCGGGTCAGGCCGGGCAAGTCGGCGACCAGCGCGTCGCGGCTGCGCGTGAGGCGGTTGAACAAGGTGGACTTGCCCACGTTCGGACGTCCGACTAAAACAAGTGTGGGCAACATTTGATAAAAACCTTTTTTGATATGCTTAAATTGAACTCATGAACCTGGATAGCGATCTTGTACGGTTACTGAAACCAACATTGCAGAGACATCTAGCGGATGGACAGCGAATACAGCCCGCCGCTTTGCGTTTGCACCAGCAGCCCGCCGTCCAGCTGGATGGGTGCCGCCTTGATCGCGCCGCCGTCCAGTTTGATGCGCGCAGCATAGCTTCCGTCTTCGCGGCCCAACCCGTGCAGGTATCCCTCATTATCGCCAACCACAACGAAATCCTTTAAAACGGCAGGCGCAGTGGCGTCACGCATATACAACTGATCGTTTTTCCACATCGAGCTGCCACTGGTTTTATCCAGAACAATGACCGATCCCTTCGCATCGCTCAGGTAAAGATATTTGCGCAACAGCGTCATTCCCTTGTCGCTGGAAATCTCGCGGTTCCACAACGGGCTGCCCTGCGCGATGCCATAACACGCCACGCGTCCCTGAAACGCAATTGCACAGACTTGCTCGTCATCAACCACCGGGTTGCTGGTAATGTCGCTGATGCGCTCCAGTTCGGTATTTCCGCGCGGTTGCGATACCGATGCTTCCCACAGCACCACGCCATTTTTGACGCCGATCGCCGCCAGTTTACCGCCGGCAAATCCGGCATAGGCCACACCGCGCTGGATCGTGACTCCGGCATGACTGCGCACCACCAGAGCCGGTGTGCTGCGCTCGTACATCCAGACGCGCTTGCCGTCTGTCGCGTCCAACCCTGCAATACGCCCATCGCCGCTGCGCACCATTACCACGCCATCCGCAACTTGCGGCACGCCCAACACCTCACTGGATATCCTGCTCTTCCAGCGGAGCTTGCCGTTTTCGTCATAGGCCAGCACGTCACCCTTGTCGCTTCCGATAAGCACCAGGCCTTCGCCGCTCCCCACTCCGCCACTGACTTTAATACCGCTTTCAATGCGCCATACCTGCTTGCCGGTTGCGCTATCCAGGCGAGTCAAACTTCCCTTGCCGGACACGCCATAGACCGCATCTTTAGTCAGCGTAAGTTGCAGCAAATTTTCGCCCAAATCGCCGGTATAACCAAACCAGCGCACCTCGAATTTGGCCTTCCCGGTAAACTCGACCAGCTTGGCGGGCTCGCCCTTCATGCCGGTCCAGCCAGACGGCTTATCGGAAGAACAGCCGCCGAGCGCGAGCAACGCCATCAACAATGCGTGTCCTGAGCCCCGTCGAAGGGCCTGTCCTGAGCCATGTCGAAGGGCCTGTCCTGAGCCATGTCGAAGGGCCTGTCCCGGGCGAATTTCCTTCGCCTTACCGAAGGTGCGAAGAAAAATACCTGCTAATTTCATTTAGCCGCGCCCAGTGCATCGAGCTTCATCTGGATCAGGTTGCGGTATGGGCTCTTGGCATCGGTCTTTTCGTAAGCCAGCTTGTATGCGCTTCTTGCCCCGGCTGTATTGCCCTGCGCGCTCAAAACATCGCCTCTCAGGTCTGCATACAAGCCGTCGAACGAGGACGGATGAGCCGTTTCCAGCAGGTTCAGCGCACCGTCATAATTTTTTTCATCCAGCAGTATTGCGGCCAAACGCAGGCGTGCCACGTCTTTCAGGCCGTCTTCTTCGGCGTGGTCGATGACCCATTGCAATTGCGTCCTGGCGCGCCCTGCGTCTTTCACCTGCTCGTTCACCTGCGCTGCCAGTAATGCGGCACGCGGGGCATATGCGGTGGCGGCATATTTTTCCATCACCGCAGCAGCGGCATCGTTCATACGCTTGGGATCGTTGCCCTCCAGTTGATGGATGAATTGCTGATACAACTTCGCGCCTTCGGCAGCCTGCTTATGCTGGTAATACTGCCACCCGCGCCAGCCGCCGATTGCGACCACGGCTATCAATAATGCGCCGAGTACCAGGTTGCGATTTTCGAACCACCACGCTTTGAGGGCTTCGAATTGTTCCTGTTCATGCAAATCCAATGCTGCCATTTTCTGCTCCTATTTGATAAGTTTATTTACTGTCGCGACCAGGGTTTGCACGCTCACCCGCACCTGATCACCGCCTTGCATCGGCTTCACGCTGGCTTCATTCGCCTGCGCTTCGTCATCTCCGATCACCACTGCGACGCTTGCGCCGCTGGCATCGGCCTTCTTCATTTGCGATTTGAAACTTCCGCCGCCGCAATGCAACAGCACGCGCAGCCTGTCGTCACGCAATTGCTCCGCCACCTTGCTTGCCAACTGACCGGCCAATTCGCCCTGATGCACCACATACACATCCACTTCCGGTTTGGGCAGCACCATGCCGTCTTCCTGCAGCAACGCCAGCAGCCGCTCCACGCCCATCGCAAAACCGGTCGCGGGCGCCGGCTTGCCGCCGACCTGCTCGACCAACCCGTCATAGCGGCCGCCGGCGCAGATGGTGCCCTGCGCGCCGAGGCTCGCGGTTACCCACTCGAACACGGTGCGGTTGTAATAGTCCAGCCCGCGCACCAGGCTCGGGTTGATTTCGAACGCAACGTCGTGGCGCCTGAGCATCGCCTGCACTTCGTCAAAATGCCTCAGTGCATCTTCTTCCAGTTCATCCGCCAGCCTGGGTGCAGCGGCAATCAGCTCCTGCATCGCCGGATTTTTGCTGTCCAGGATGCGCAGCGGATTGCTGTGCAGGCGGCGCGTGGCATCGGCATCCAGCATATCCCGGTGTTGCTCGAAATAACTGATCAGCTTCGCACGGTGCCGGTGCCGCGAGGCCGTGTCGCCCAGCGTGTTCAGTTGCAGCGTGACATCGCGCAGCCCGAGCTTGCTCCACAGCCGCGCGCACATCAAAATCTGCTCGGCATCGATATCCGGCCCGGCGAAACCCAGCGCTTCCACGCCGACCTGGTGGAACTGGCGGTAGCGTCCCTTCTGCGGGCGCTCGTGGCGGAACATCGGCCCGCTGTAATACAGGCGCTGCGGCGCGTTATACAGCAAATTGTGCTGCAGCACCGCGCGCGCGCAGGAGGCCGTGCCTTCCGGGCGCAGCGTCAGGTGATCGCCGTTCAGCGCGTCCTCGAAGCTGTACATCTCCTTCTCGACGATGTCGGTCACCTCGCCGATGGCGCGCTTGAACAGCGCGGTCGGCTCGACCAGCGGCATGCGGATGTTGCGATAGCCGTAGCTGTGCAGCCAGTCGCGTACCTCCTCCTCGAACCACAGCCACAGCTCCGCCTCGTCCGGCAGGATATCGTTCATGCCGCGCACGGCCTGTAATGTTTCGTTGCTCATAAAAATTCAGCTAGTAGCGGGTAGCTAGTAGCGGGTAGCGAAACTGGTTGGCTACAAGCTACCAGCTACAGGCTACGAGCTTGCCCCCTTCCTCACGTATTTCCGCTCCACATACTCGTCCACGATCCGGGTAAATTCCGCCGCGATGTTGTCGCCGCGCAGGGTCATGGCTTTTTCGCCGTCGATGTAGACCGGCGCAGCCGGATTTTCGCCGGTACCCGGCAGGCTGATGCCGATGTTCGCCATCTTGCTTTCGCCCGGCCCGTTCACCACGCAACCCATCACCGCAACGGTCATTTCTTCGACGCCGTCATACCGCTCGCGCCATACCGGCATCCGGCTGCGCAGATGCGCCTGGATGCTTTGCGCGAGTTCCTGAAACACAGTGCTGCTAGTGCGTCCGCAGCCGGGGCATGCAGTGACCATCGGCGCAAACGCGCGCAAGCCCATGGTCTGCAGAATCTCCTGCGCCACCACCACTTCCTGGGTGCGAGACCCGCCCGGCTCCGGCGTCAGCGAAATGCGGATCGTGTCGCCGATGCCTTCCTGCAACAGCACCGCGAGCGCCGCCGTCGAGGCGACGATGCCCTTGGAACCCATGCCCGCTTCGGTCAGCCCGAGGTGCAGCGCGTAGTCGCATTGCAGCGCCAGCGCACGATATACCGCGATCAGATCCTGCACCTCGCTGACCTTGCAGGACAGTACGATGCGGTCATGCGCCAGGCCAAGCTGTTCGGCGCGCTGCGCGCTTTGCAGCGCGGAGGCGATCAGCGCGGCGCGCGTCACTTCGCGCACATCTTTGGGCTCGGCCAGCCGCGAATTCTCGTCCATCATGCGCACCACCAGATTCTGGTCGAGGCTGCCCCAGTTCACGCCGATGCGCACCGGCTTGTCGCAACGCACGGCAGTTGCGATCATGACAGCAAACGGATCTTCGTCGACGCGGTTGCGCCCGACATTGCCGGGATTGATGCGGTATTTTGCCAGGGCCTGCGCGCATTCGGGGAATTCAGTCAGCAGGCGATGCCCGTTGTAATGAAAATCGCCGATCAGCGGCACGTTGCAACCCATGCTGTCCAGCCGTGCGCGTATCTGCGGCACCGCAGCGGCAGCCTCCGGGGTATTCACCGTGATGCGCACCAGCTCCGAGCCTGCCTCGGCCAATTCATAAACCTGCCGGGTGGTCGCTTCGGCATCGGCGGTATCGGTATTGGTCATGGATTGCACCACGACCGGCGCACCGCCGCCCAGCAGCACCCTGCCGACCAGCACCCGTTGCGAAGGACGGCGTTTGATAGCAGTCGCGCCCATGCTCACTCCAGCATCAAGTGCGCCACTTGGGTCGAGGTTCTGGTGTACGGAGCCAGGTCAATTTCCTTGTCCCGGAAATACAGGCGCACCGATGGCGCGTTGCCGATCAGTATCGAGAGCGGCGCGCGTCCGCTCAGACGCATCTCGCTGCCGCCGGCATGTATCCGCGACGACAGTATCTTGCCTTCCCTGTCCTTGATTTCTGCCCACGACTCTTCACTGAACTCCAGACGCAGCGAAATGACCGGTGCCGATGCGTCCGGCTCGGTATCGGATGCTGTCGCCTGGTTTTGCCGCGCAACGCGGGAAGCCTCGGTGCCAGCGGCCTCAACCGAAGATTGCGCTGCTGCCGCCGAAGGCCGCGTCCTGGGTGCATCTGTCTCGATTGAATGCCGCCTCTTGGGTGCTTCAGTTTCCGTTGAAGGCCGCGTCTTGGGCGCTTCAGGCTCGATTACGGCAGCCTCCGGAACAGGCTCTTCAGGTTTAATCTGTATTTCCTCGGGCAAGGAAACCGGTGATTCAACCAGCGTATCCCTGGGTTGCCCAGGGGACTGCTCGGGCGGTGCAGTGAATTGCCATAACGCCAATCCCGCCACAATTATGGCCAGCAGCAGAGCTGCAATCAGCCAGTTCAAATTTTGCCGGAGCACAGAATTAACATCCGGGAAAGGTTCCCCAACCGAACCCGGGATCAACTCTGCAGGAACCGCTTTATTTTGAGGTAAAGCCGTCAATACAGTCTCCGCATCCAGGTGCAATATCTTGGCATAACTCCGCACAAAGCCGCGCAAAAATGCCGCTTCGGGAAGACGCTGATAATCATCCGCCTCCAATGCCTCAATTTGTCGCGGCGCGAACTTGATCTGGCTGGCGACGTCCATCACGCTCAAACCGAGAAGCTCGCGTGCTTCACGCAGCATCTTTCCCGGCGAAGTCCCGGGTATTTCGGCAGAATTACTTTCTTGACCAGTGTTGTTTTCGTTAATATTTTCCATTATTCACCACGCATTAACATTTGAGCTTCGCGCGAATCGGGAAAGAGTTTGCGCAGCTGCAATCCATAGCTGGACTCCGAATTGCGATCACCATTCTTGCGTGCAATACGCACAGCCAGCCAGAGTTGCTCCGCTGTCAGGTTGCCGGATCTTTCCGAGAAACCGGTGAAATATTTCCTTGCAGCGAAATAATCAGCATTGGCGTAACTCAACTCTGCCAGCCCCAGCCAGGCTGGTGCCAGGTCCGGCTGAATCTGCAATGCCTTTTGCAGAAAGTCCTCGGCTTCCTTGTGGTTGCCTGCCTTCTTGGAGCACAAGCCGGCGTTCAGATAGGCACGCGCCGGCGTCTGGTACAACGGGTTTTTCAGTGCGGCCATGAACTGCGGAATAGCCTCTTTCACCCGGTCACGCTGACACAGGAACCAGCCATAGTTGTTATGCGTATCTGAATCGGTCCTGTCCAGGCGCAAACTCTTCTGAAAATCCTCTTCCGCCTCCCGGTCCTCGCGCAATGCCATATGCACCAGACCGCGCACGCCGTAAGCCGGCGCATAGTTTCGGTCTGCCTGCAGGGCCTGCTCTATCTCTTCCAGCGCGACACCATGCTTTCCCATCTCATAATACAATCCGGCCAGTTCGGTGTGCACTTTGGCGCTTGCGTTGACGCTGGAGGAACCCCCTGATGGCGTTCCACAACCCGTTAAACCGGCCGACAAAAACAACAGCATCATCACTCTGTTCATCAGTACCCCTCGGCTGTTCATCTAATAGACCCCGGCGGAATCTGGCATGGTGCGCCTGGTTTTATCCCGCACCTGGCCCGCCAATTGCCCGCAGGCTGCGGCAATGTCATCGCCGCGCGTCTTGCGCGTGGTGGTGACGATGTCTGCCTGCATCAGCACATCGCGAAAACGCTGAATGGCGTCCGGACCGGAACGCCGGTAATGCGCCAGTGGAAACGGGTTGAACGGAATCAGGTTGAATTTGCACGGCACGTCGCGCACCAGCCGCACCAGTTCGCGCGCCTGCAGTTCGCTGTCGTTCACGCCATCCAGCAGCACATACTCGAAGGTGATGAAATCGCGCGGCGCGCGCTCCAGATAACGCCGGCAGGCTGCCAGCAATTCCTTGAGCGGATACTTGCGGTTGATCGGCACCAGCACGTCGCGCAACTTGTCGTTGGGCGCATGGAGCGACACCGCCAGCGCGACCGGACAGTCCTCGCGCAACCTGTCCATCGCCGGCACGATGCCGGAAGTGGACACCGTCACGCGGCGGCGCGACAGGCCGTAGGCATGATCGTCCAGCATCAGGCGCAACGCGCTCACGGTGTTGTCGTAATTCAACAGCGGCTCGCCCATGCCCATCAGCACTACATTGCTGATCTGCCAGTTGCCGTTGCGGCCCTGACACGGTGCGGCGGAGCCGTCAGGTGCGGGAAGGGCCGCCTGCGCCTCCTCCCGCAAACGGCCGCTACGCGGTAACGTGTCGGAGGCGCTACCCTTGCCAAGCTCATGGTTCGCCCACCACAGCTGGCCGATGATCTCCGCCACGCTGAGGTTGCGGTTGAAGCCCTGCTTGCCGGTCGAGCAAAACGCGCAATCCAGCGCGCAACCTGCCTGTGTCGAGACGCACAGTGTGCCGCGCGTCTCTTCGGGTATGAACACCGCCTCAACCGCATTACCCGTGCCAACGTTCAGCAGCCATTTGCGCGTACCGTCATCGGATAACTCTTCGCGCAGGACATCCGGCGCAGCAATACAGGCGCGTTGTGCGAGTTTGCCGCGCAACGCTGCCGAGATGTCGGTCATCGCGGCGAAATCGGACTCCCCTTCCCTGTAAATCCAGCGCATCAGCTGGCGCGCACGGAAAGGCTTCTCGCCCATTTCCGTAAAATAGCCAGCCAGCGCATGCGCATCAAAGTCGAGGAGGTTTTGCTGCATCTGAGTGACTGCTTAACGGGAATGAATGTTCTTCGTCGCGAAGAAATAGGCAATCTCGGTCTTCGCGTTTTCGGCGGAATCCGAGCCGTGCACGGCATTCGCATCGATGCTGTCGGCGAAATCGGCGCGGATCGTGCCCTTGTCGGCCTTCTTTGGGTCGGTCGCCCCCATCAGATCGCGATGCTTCAGTACCGCATTCTCGCCTTCCAGCACCTGGATCATCACCGGGCCGGAAATCATGAAGCTGACCAGATCCTTGAAAAACGGACGCTCGCGGTGCACCGCATAGAAACCTTCCGCCTCGGTGCGGTTCAGGTGGCGCATCTGCGCGGCAATGATCTTCAGGCCGGCGTTTTCGAAGCGGGTGTAAATCTGGCCGATGACATTCTTGGCAACGGCATCGGGTTTGATAATCGACAGGGTACGTTCAACAGCCATGCTACATTCTCCAGACTAAAAGTTAATAAAAACGGCCCGCTATTCTATCAGGCTTTGCTTACGCTGTCGCAGACGCCTGCCTGCATGGCTGTAGGGTGGGCACGTTTTTGTGCCCACGCGGAAATGACGCTCGCTGCCCGCGTGGGCACAAAAA
>MGWZ01000047.1:23278-33747 GCA_001801175.1 Gallionellales bacterium RIFCSPLOWO2_02_FULL_57_47
CGGCAAAGACAATGTCCAGCAGGAACACCGCCAGCATGGCGCGAATAACCGCCTTGATGGCGGCTTGCGGCACCACGGACGTAGTTGTTCCCGCCGAGATGCCATGGAAACAGGCGATCGTCGAAATCGCCAAGCCGAATGCCAGGCTTTTCAATATCCCGCCTATCAGCAGCCAGGGATTAACCAGCCCGACAAAACGATGTATCTGATCCCAGAAAAGGACATTCTGGAATATCGAGCTCACCGCCAGCCCGCCAACAACCGCCACAATCTGGAAATAAGCAGTCAGCGCAACTACCGATATGGCCACCCCGATGATTCTGGGCACCACCAGAAAATTTAACGGCGAAACTCCCATGCGCTCCAGGCTGGAAATCTCGCCGTCAATTTTCATCAGGGCCAGTTCGACTGCGATTGCGGAACCGCTTCTGGCGATGATGATGATCGCCGCAAACAGCGGGCCAACCTCCCATACAATCACCCAGGCCATGACCTTGACCACCAGGGAGCTATCGCCGCCCGCGAGAGAAAAAGTCTGCGTGGAGACAATCACGCCCAGCAAAAGACCGATGAAACCGATGATATGCAAGGCCTCGTTGCCGCTGAAAAAAATCTGCCGGTAAAACCCTTTTTTGATTGGCTCGATGCGCAGCACATGCAGGTTTGACAAGCCATATAGCAGCAGCGAGGTATAGCCGGTCAACGCCAAAAACCCGGACAATAATTTTCTTCCGATAAATCTCAGCATTACCGCGGCTCGGGGGTATTGACTGCGGAGTTATTCTGCAAACCTTTCATGTACGCGCGAACTTCATCGGCACCCTGCACGCTGCCCATCGCATCGCTGACGTTTAAGGCGCGCGCATAAAAATGCAGCGCTGTGCTCTCCGCACCGGCACGTTCATGCGCTGCGCCCAGCCGCAGCAAGTCCAGGCGAATCTTGCCGGGGATGCCCAGCTTCTGGTCGAGCGCAAGGGCTTGTTGAAACGAGTGAATTGCCCGCGTGAAATCATTCCTGTCCAGACTGATCTCGCCGGAAAAACGCTGTGCATTCGCCAGTTCCATCTGCTGCACACCGGAATTCAGCGCCGCTACAGCGTCATCGGCAAACTTGAGCGCTTCATCCAGCCGGTTGTCGCGCTGCGCCAGTTGGGCGCGCAGCAACAACAACGATCCGGCAACCGTGCAATTCTTCTGGCAATACCCTTCCCCCTTTTTAGTCCAGGACAACGCCAGGGATGGCTCATTGCCTTCAAGATAGAACTGGCTTTTCAGTGCGGCGGCGGCGGCCAGAGTGGCGGGTGGATAGGGTAAAGCGGGTTCAGAAAACAAGGCGTCCAGTTGAAGATGCGCCTGTTCCGGATGCGCCTGTTCGCGAAACACGCGCGCCAGGTTAAAACGCATGATTGCAATCTCGGCTGCATTCTCAACGGATTGATGGATACGCAAGGCCAGCAGGTAATCATGCTTTGCCCCTTCGTATTCACCCTGAAGGAAAGCGGCATCGGCACGCGCGCTCAGCTTATTGGCTTGTTCGCTGCGAAAATTCAGTTTTTCCGGCGCACTCCCGCAGGCAACCAGTATCAGACAAAAAGACAACAGTAAGGCGCTGTTACTTCGGCTGTGCATTTGCATCACCGTAGCTATCCATAGGCAGAATTTTTGCCTCTTCCGCTTTCATCATGTTCTTGATAGGCCAGGCTTCCCTTGCGGAACTGATGATATTGCGTGTGTCTTCTGCGGCTACCTGGCCATCGCGTAGCATCGGGGGAATACTCTCCGCGGAAGACGCCGTGACTTTCCCGACATCCCGAGCCACATCCTGGAAGCTGTCCAGCAATGTGTTTGCCTTGTCCAGTGTCACACCTACCTTGTCAAGCGCCACACCTGCCTGGTCCACCGCCACACTTACCTTGTCCAAGGCCACACTTGACTGGTCCAGTGCCTTGCCCAGTTTGAGATTTTCTTCGGCAATGACGCCCTGGGTCTGTTGCACAAGCGACGATATATCCTGCCCGGCTTTCTCGATCTTTACCGCGACTTTCTTGACATGATTAATCAATCCATCCGGTTCATTCAGTGATGTTGTGGTGACCTTAACGTTATCCAGGATGGGTTTAAGCCGTTCAACCAAATCCTGCGCCAACTCACCCATGCCGAATTGCCGCTCGAAGGGCAGCAGTTCATTGACCGCCAAATCAGGCTGGTCTTTCGACCCCGGAACGATCTCCAGCACACTATCGCCAAACAATCCCTGCTCGACCAGTCGCACCTTCGCTCCGCGGCGGATGTGCGGCAAATATTTATTGTTCACGAAAAACTGTACTTCGACCGCCCCGTCTTCCCTCAATGAAACACCCAACAGCTTGCCGACTTTAAACCCGCTCAGCCTCACCTCCATCCCTTCACGGATCAAGCCGGCATCACTGGTTTGAAAGCGCAATTTAGTGGTGCTGGCAAACATTCCCTGTTCAATTGCGACGATGACAAACACCAGCAGCAACGCACCCAGTCCGGCAAGGGCAAACAAACCCACTTTCCGCTCCAGAATAGCCAGACGGCTATCGTGAGCGGCGAACAATTTCATTGTCTGGTCAAAGGATGAAAGTTTGGTTGGCATGTATTTGGGTATTCAAATTCGTATCGTAGTCTAAATAAATTGCGGTATAGGCCGGGAAATAGCGGCGAAAAAAACCGTCAAACCGCCGAACTTGCTCTATCTCGGCCTTGGGCATATCACCCCAGATCGAATCGTAAACCATGACCCGGGGCTTCACCAAAGCGGAACGCACAAAGCCAACCAGACGTTTCTGATAGGTGGAAAGCTGACCGGGTAATTTGGTCAGCAGTTCGTGCGTTTCCTTTTCATTCAATCCGCACACTCCGAACAGCTCGGCGATTTGTTGCTCGGTAGCTTCCGTCAACAAACCGTGATAACTGAGCGGCAACAGCAAATTTTCGTCTATCCTGATGTTGTTCAATAACCCGCCATCCGGCGAAATGATCGCGGTTTCCGGCGGGCGCAGGAACAGTTCAAGGAACCTGGCCTTATCTTCTTCAGA
Organism: Gallionellales bacterium RIFCSPLOWO2_02_FULL_57_47; assembly: GCA_001801175.1. GTDB lineage: Bacteria > Pseudomonadota > Gammaproteobacteria > Burkholderiales > Gallionellaceae > Gallionella. The sequence goes on from MGWZ01000047.1 coordinate 26,341, forward strand.
ATGCACCACCACACTATAGCAATAGCCCCGATCAAGTTCGAACAGTAACTGTTGCGTGCGGTTACCTCGATCTCGCCAGGCAATGATCCATTGTTTCTCTTGCGTCAGCTTATCCAAGCTACTGATTACCCATAATTGATTCGACAACTGACTGAAATGATATTTTACAGAACACATTCCAATAAAAGAATTGTAGCACCCCACCCCTGAACAATCTTGCTCAGGAGTATGCATGCTCACTACTCTGCCAATAGTTGTATTCCCGCCTCTTCCGCGGCAGCCTGATACTCCGCCGCAATCGCCACGCCTGAAACGCAGACCAGCTCATCGCCGCAATACAGCAGCGGCAGGCGGTCGCGCAGCCACGGCGGGACGCAGCGTTCCTGCAACAGGTTTTTCAGGGTGCGCATCGCGGCATTCGGGTGGGGACGCAGCGATTCGCCGCCGCATCGCAAGCGCAGCGTCACCGGTGCGCGCTGCAATTTCGCCAGACTGATGCCTGCCCCCGGAGATCGATTAAAGTGCAGCCGTGTGCTCAGTGCAGGCCAATCCAGCCCGGCTTCGCCATGCCACTGCAAGACCAGACTCCGGTCGAACTCGCCCGGCGCACGCAGCACATGCACCCTGCCCTGGTAGCGGCGCAGCTCCCAGTAGCCGCCGTAGGCGATGCAGACCGCCGCATCGGCCCGCGCGTTGCATAACTGGTGCAGCATATCGTCAAGTTGCACTGCCTGCGGCATCGGCGCGCCGATGCCGTGCAGAAAATAGCGCAACAGATTTTTTGCCCGGGGCTGGCTTAAAACCTGCAAGGCTGCAACGGCAAGCGTACCGTCATGGATCGCGCCTGCGGAATCCTGCTGCGCCAACTCATCCAGCAAGCTGCTGGCCTCGGCAAAATGCCGCGCACTGCGCGTGAGGGTATCGCGGTAGGCGGGAAATTTTTTCTCCAGCAACGGCAACAGGCGATGGCGCAGGAAGTTGCGCGGATAGCTGTCGTCCGCATTGCTTTCGTCTTCTATCCATCGCTGGCCGTGCGCTGCGGCATAGTCGAGGATTTCCCGGCGGGAACAGTGCAATAACGGCCGCACGATTGACCCTGCACAAACATTTTTAGATTCCGTTCGGGCTGAGCCTGTCGAAGCCCACTTTGCTATAGCAATACCATGCCCTTCGACAAGGCCTTTAGTCCTGAGCATAGCCGAAGGGTCAGGGCGAACGGCAAAAACAGTACCGTTGGAATCTGCACACTCGGAAAGCAGAGGCCGCTTCGACGGGCTCAGGACAGGCCCTTCGACTCTACTCAGGACAGGCCCTTCGACTCTGCTCAGGACAGGCATGGCGCTGGCGCCGCGCACTCCCGCGCCGCGCAACAATTGCAGCAGCAGCGTTTCCGCCTGGTCGTCGGCATGGTGCGCCAGGGCGACAAAATCGCACGCCTGTTCGGCAAACGCCGCATGACGCAGCTTGCGCGCGGCCGCCTCGACGCCATGCGCGCGCAACGGGGTGATGTCCACGTGTTCGATGTGCAGGGGAATTTGATGTCCGGCGCACAGCTCGCTGCAGAAATCCGCCCAGGCATCGGCGTTGGGGCTGATGCCGTGATGGACATGCAGTGCGGAGAGTTGCCAGGAAAAACGCGGCGCGAGCTGGTGCAACAGATGCAGCAACACCACCGAATCCACTCCACCGCTCAAGCCAATCAGGATGGAACTATGCGCAGGGAGCAGCGGCACGATGTGCGCCGCTATTCGTCCGGTAAAATCAGCCAGGCTCAACTTCCTTGAACTTGCCATAACTCATCAGGCGGCTGAAGCGGTCTTGCATCAAATTGGCAACCGGTTTGCTCTGTGCCGTTTTCAGCGCGTCCTGCAATGCCTTCTTCACGTTCTGCATCGTGGCCGCATAATCGCGGTGCGCGCCGCCCAGCGGCTCGCTGATGATCTTGTCCACCAGCCCCAGCGCCTTCAAGCGCGTCGCGGTAATGCCCAGGGTCTCTGCCGCATCGGATGCTTTTTCCGCGCTTTTCCACAGAATCGAAGCGCAGCCTTCAGGCGAGATCACCGAATAGGTGCCGTATTGCAGCATCAGCAAAACGTCGCCCACCGCGATCGCCAATGCGCCGCCGGAGCCGCCCTCGCCAATCACGGTACAGATGATGGGCACGCGCAGCCCGGTCATTTCATAAAGGTTGCGCCCGATCGCCTCGGACTGGCCGCGCTCTTCCGCACCCACGCCCGGATAGGCGCCGGGAGTATCGATGAACGTCATGATCGGAATGGCGAATTTTTCCGCCAGGCGCATCAGGCGCATCGCCTTGCGGTAACCTTCGGGGCGTGGCATGCCGAAATTGCGCACGATCTTTTCCTTGGTATCCCGGCCTTTCTGATGGCCGATCACCATCACGCTTTGCCCGTTGAAACGCGCCAATCCGCCCACGATGGCCTTGTCATCGGCGAACGAGCGGTCGCCGTGCAACTCTTCAAAATCCGTGAACAGATTCTCGACGTAATCCAGCGTGTAAGGCCGCTGCGGATGGCGCGAAACCTGTGATATCTGCCATGGCGTGAGTTTGGAGTAAACGTCTTTGGTAAGCACTTCGCTTTTCTTGGACAAACGCGAAATTTCGTCCGCAATGTCCAGTGCAGAATCGTCCTGCATATAGCGCAGCTGCTCTATCTTGTCTTCCAGCTCGGCGATGGAGCTTTCAAAATCCAGAAATGATACCTTCATGTTCAATCCTTATTGTAGCTGGTAGCTGGTAGCTGGTAGCTGGTAGCTGGTAGCTGGTAGCTGGTAGCTGGTAGCTGGTAGCCTGTAGCCTGTAGCCTGTAGCCTGTAGTTCGTGGCTGTGGGGTGTTGGCTACAAGCTACGGGCTACAAGCTATTTTTATGATGATACTACAAACCGAAGAAACGTTTGACGGTCGCCAGCACCTCATTGTGCTGCTTGTGAATTACCTTATGCAGCGATTCCTCATCGAGGTTTTGCAGCGCGCTATCGAGCTGCGCACGGCGCTCAACCAGAATGTGAGCAACCTCATCGGCGATGCTTGGGCGCTCCCGCATGATTTCTTCGAAAGCGTCCTTATCGAGACGATAGCATTCCACATCGGTCTTGGCGATCACCGAAGCCACGCGCGGCGCGCCGGTCATCAGGCTCATCTCGCCGAAAAAACTGCCCTTGGTCAGCACATTCAGGATGCGTTTCTCGCCGTTGGCCGCCTCAAGATAAACTTCAGCATCGCCGTTGATGATAATGTACAGCCAGTGCTGTGCGGGCGTGCCCTGCCTGGTAATGATGTTGCCCTTGGCAAACGGGGCATACTTCAGACGCTCGGCCAGCTTGCGCAGTTCGTCATCGGTCAACTGCGCAAACAATTCAACGCGCCTGAGCGTCTTGAAACGCAGCATCAACTCGCGCTGATGAACGGCTTCTTCGTGCTTTTCGTTTTCCTTGATGTAATGGACATTCTGCTCTTCCACCGTAAGCTTGATGCCGACCCGTTCCAGTGCGGTATAGATATGCCAGCGCACCGCCCCATCGGTGCTATCGTCCGCCGCCAGGTTGGTCAGCCAATAACGCAGCGCGTAGCGCGCACAGCCTTTATCCATTTCCATCAGCACGCAACTGGGCTGAGGATCCTTGGACACATCATTGATTTCCGCCTGCAGAATGGCATTTTCCACGGCGCTCACCACTCTGGTCGGCGTGGAATTCAGGCTGACGTTGAACCAGACCCAGCGCCGCCACTTCACCGGCTGATCGGTGCGCCGCCCCAGCACTAAAAATTTATTCTTCATCAACTGGCTGTTCGGAAACACCACGGTTTCCCAGTTGCGCGTCTCGACCAGCGTGGAACGCCAGCGTATGTCCACCACGCGGCCGGAAATATCATCCACCTTGATCCAGTCGCCAATCTCGATGGAATTGTCCAGTTGCAGCGCCAGGCCGCCGAGTATATTGCCCAGCGTATCCTGCATCGCAAAGGCTACCACTGCGGTAATCATCGCCGAGGTCGCGAGGATGCTGCCCAAATCCAGTCCGGCGTAGCGCAACCGCACCAGGCCCAATGCGATGTAGCCGATAATGACGAAAATATCCTCGGCAATGCGCGGCGGGCTCAGGCGCGCAAGCGGCAGCACGATGCGGAACAGCAGGGAGCCCCACAAACGGATGACTGCAATGCCACTGCCAATGGTGAAGGCCTCATGCAGAATGGCCGCGGCCTTGGTGAATTCAAGAGCGTGGAGCAGACTGCTGACAAACTGGCCGGCCAGACATACAAAGAAGAAGATCAGGGTATTGATGATGCTGACGCGGTCTTCCCTGCGGAAATGGAGCAACAAAAACGCTATGCCCAACGCCATCACCAGCAGCAGGAACGACCCCTCGCGCCAGAAAAAACTTATCGCGGCATCCCAGAAAGACATGACCAATCCCTGTTTTATATGGCGATATTCTACACCAAGGAACAACCCGCCAGTGGCCTGGAACGCCGCCAGAACGCCCAGGTATCGGCACGGTTCAACAGCAGGCGCCGGGCGCGATCCCCGCCCAGAATGTCCACCTGCAATTGCGAAATTTTCCCGGCGCGCAACGCCAGCCATAGCGGCTGCGCATAACCGGTTTCAAAATCCTGCAACGCGGCACGCCATGCGCCCAGGTCGCCCTGCTGCAACGCCCGGCGCAGCCCCGTCCAGACCAGCAATTGCCTGCCATTGCGTTCTTCATCACGCCATTGCCCAGACCATCCCGCAAACGGAATGCCCGCAGCCGAAGCGAACATCCCGGCCAGCACCTCATCCGAACTCACGCTGTCATAATTTTTTTGCGGCGTTGCATTTACCCCGCAGCCGCCTCCCCAAAACCACAGGCTGTTGATCGGCAGCTCACCGCGCGCTTCACGGTCTTCGTTCACCGGGTGGGCAAACAACAGCATCTGAATTTCGTTGAACACCTGATGCCAGCGCAACGCCTCAACACCCTTAGGCAGCAAATCATGCACGTTGCGTCCGGCGGCCTGCGACAGTGGCACGGTTACAATGTCCGGCAATTTGTCTAACCGAACATACCAGCGCTGCGGATGCGGCGCGAAAAACTCCATGCCCTGCCCGGCAAAATTCCCGTTCAACGCCGCGCACAGTTGCCCGGCCTCGTCCGCGCTGATATCCACATTCGGCAACAGCACCATTTGCTCGCGCTGCAAACGCAGATGCGCCGGATCGGCACGCAGCCAGCAACCCTCACCCAGCCCGTCAAACGCGGCACTGATAGGCGCTACCGGCGCATCTGTCCGGCACGGTACGCCGAATAATTCGCACAGATGATTTTCCAGCGACACATCTGAAACATCCATTCGTGCTGAGCCAAAACCCGTTCGTGCTGAGCCTGTCGAAGCACCCCGCGCCAACATCTTCTCCAATGCAGGCAAGCGCAAACCCGCGCAAACCTCGGTAGCAAAATCATTGGGGAGGAATAAATCAGTGATGACCAGATGGAAGCTTTTCATGGCGGCGAGTTTAGCATCCTCTTTATGCAGGGCTTACCCTGCGACACTTTTCGCTCTATCATGCAATTTGAAGTTATAACCTTCAAATTGCATGGTTGCGGTGTTCATAATCCTGCTTTATTACCTTTTTTTCCGCTGCAACCCACGCCGCGGAATATTGCCCCGGCATCGCCTTCGACAAGCAAGCTCAGTGGCACCACCTTGACTCGCTCAGCCAGGGTATAGTGAGTTTTGCCAGGATAAAGGACGACGAGTTGTTCCAGTTTGAGATCCTCAAACGCAATTCGCATGGATGGCGTCAGCACTGGTGCATCCATGCGTTTAATTTCCACTCCAAGCCGCCGGCCATCCTTGATAAGCATCAAATCGAGCTCCGCACCCTGATGCGTCGCCCAGAAGTATGCCTCATCCGGCTGCACCATCTTGAGCGTCTCCTCGATGGCATAACCTTCCCACGATGCACCGCATTTCGGATGTGCGAGCAAATCCCTGTCGGTACCGATGCCCAGCAACTGATGCAATAGCCCGCTGTCGCGCAGATAAATTTTCGGCGCCTTCACCTGCCGCTTCTTCAGATTCTCGTGCCAGGGCTGAAGTTGCCGCACCATGAAAAGACTGGTCAGCAAATCCAGATAACGCCTCACTGTCGGCTCGCTTACCCCCAATGAGCGCGCCGGTTCCGCCGCGTTCCACACATTGCCATGATAATGCGCCAGCATGGTCCAGAACCGCAACAACGTCGTGGCCGGGACGCCAATGCCAAGTTGCGGCAAATCTCGTTCCAGGAACGTGTGAATGAATTGCCGGCGCCACGACACACTTTCGGCATTGGAACGGGCAAGAAAGGCGCGCGGGAACGTACCGCGCAACCAATGTCGGTTCAACGCAGATACCCCGACCTCCGCAAGGCTGAAACCGGAAAGCGGGATCGTCTCAAGCCGACCCGCCAGAGACTCCGACGACTGTCGCATAAGTTCGGGCGACGCGCTCCCCCAAAACAAGAAACCGTGCCGGCAACGGCCTGCGGTCCGCCAGCACGCGCAGTACCGGAAACAGCTCCGGCCTGCGTTGCACCTCGTCTATCACCACCACCCCGCGCAACCCCGCCAGCGCCATCATCGGCTCGGACAGGCGGGCAAGACTGACCGGGTCTTCAAGATCGAAATAGTTGGCCGACGCCGGTGCAACGAACTCCCGCGCCAGCGTGGTCTTCCCGCATTGACGCGGACCCACCAGCGCAACCACGCGGCTGCGGCGCAACGAACGGCGAACGGTGTCGAGCAGATGCGGGCGTTTGATCATGCCGACACACTACCATGTAAATAAGACGTTGTATATTCGATTTTCATGGTAAGAGAATGTCCGACCCGTCAATATCGCCACTGAGCCGAACAGCCCGCCGCCACAAAACAATCCCCTCCCCCGTTTGTGAGGGAGGGTTAGAGTGGGGGTAAGGGCAGAAACTCCATTACCTCCGGATCAAGGATCACCGGACAGTTGGAAGTGTCCGGCAAAATACTCGTTCAGGGTCGCGCACATCTGGACAGACTCATCCGCGCTGACTTCCGCGTTCGGCAACAGCACCATTTGCTCGCGCTGCACCCGCAAATGCACCGAGTCGGCACGCAGCCAGCAACCTTCGCCCGTCCCGTCAAACAAAGCGAAAATGGGCGCAATCGGCACATCCTGGTTGCACGGCACGCCGAACATTCCGCACAACAACGCCTCCAGCGAGCCACTCTCCCCCCGTTCGCCCTGACCCTTCGAATGCGCTCAGGACTAAAGGCTTTGTCGAAGGGTCTGAGCCTGAGGTCTCCCCACAAAACCCCATTGAATTTCAATAAACTAGGGCGTATTGTTCAACCCAAAACAGCACATGCAAGGCAGGTTTAGTGTC
>MGWZ01000048.1 GCA_001801175.1 Gallionellales bacterium RIFCSPLOWO2_02_FULL_57_47
AAGAGACACTAAACCTGCCTTGCATGTGCTGTTTTGGGTTGAACAATACGCCCTAGTTTATTGAAATTCAATGGGGTTTTGTGGGGAGACCTCAGGGTCAGACTCCTTCGATCCGGCCAGACCCAGAATATTTTTTGCATAAACGATCTGGTCGTTTTCAGGCCAATGAGGCACAAAGTTCCAGGCACAAAGTACGATGAAAAAGAAATCGACTCCGGTACTGAGGTCTTGTCCGTATATCTCACCAAAGTTTCTTTGCACAGACACGATGAATCGTGGTTTCGCTATGCTTGTTCAAAAACAGTTGCGATGCTGGCCCGTTTAATTCCGTTTAATTCTGAGTCACCACTCGCTTCCAGACCCAGCGCAGAGAAATGCCAGTTCAATTCACTTGCACTGGCATTTTCACTTGAAATTATTGCTTCGCGCCAAACGAACCGATGAGAGTCATCCCGGGACCGGGAGTACCACTCTGAACGTGGCTGATCGTGAATGTGCCCGCGATTTCATCGGCGTTCGCTCCGTAGAAATAACCATTTATGGCCCGGGTGCCTGCTCCTGGTGAGGTTATGGTCGTGGTACCTGCTGCGGGTATGGAAAGTGTCGTTACTGTGGGGTCGGTGAAACTATTGCCGTTGATGGTACCGTTCACCGTGATGTCACCGAACGTAAGAGGGAGTCCCTCATATGACGCATATTCGGTATATGCACATGTGGCAGCAGTCACAGGCCACACACATGGGGTGATAGTAGACGCCCCGGGAAGAGGAGTGATATTAGTAATTAGCCCGGTAATCGTGCCCGTGCCGTTGGCATAGCTAACGATCAGGGTTACATCGCCGCTCACGTCATCAGAGCCGCCAATGGGCGAGTGCGACAAAACGCCTGTCATCTTCCCCGTGTAGGTTATCGACGTAATGGGCGGCATGGTGGTCGTCAGCGTGCCGCCGGCATACGCACTGTAGGTCATGACCGGGACAGGCGACGGCGGCTGGTTGGGTATGTCGTTCGTAATCGCCCACACGCCAAAATCCGCGGTGGCCAACGGAACCGTGCTCCCCAAACTCGTGGCAGTCATCGATAGCGGAACACCCGAAGCCAGTAAAATCGAGCCGGGTAGTGTGGCAACGGCCCCGACGAGGGTAGTCTCGGTGGGAGTGCTCGAAAGAGTGAATATGCTGTCGGGGGCAACGCCGAAGGGGCCGGCAGTCACATTGGCGGTACCGCTATTACCACTGATAGTGCTGGTAAAGTCGGTCGACGACTGCAGCGCGGTGGGAATCATGGCGATCGTAGAAACTCGTAGCGTTGGCCCACCAGTCGCTGTGAAAGGGGTCGAGCGGGTCGGATTCTCATTGATGAAGGTGCAGGTGACGTTAGCCCCGGCCTCCAGATTTACGGTGAAGGTTCGGTTGAGTTGGTCGGTGAAGGTGGTCGTCGAGCCCGGAACCGCGACAAGACATTGAATGGAGGGCACGGTCCAGCCGCTCACCTCGTCCTCGGTCACCGTGAAGGGGACGCCAGCCGCAAGGTTGATGAATGTCTTCGTGTTGGGAAGCGTGGCGTTTGTCGGGTCATCGTCCAGATCGAAGGCGCTCAGACCCGTCCCCACAGTGGTGAAGTGGAAGTCCTGCGGGCCATCGGGCTGCGCGTCCTTAACGATCGTGAGCGTGCCGGTGCCCGCCGTAGTCGTAACGTTGACGAAGGTGCAGGTGACGTCAGACCCGGCCTTCAGAATCACGGTGAATGTCCCGTTGAGTGGTTCGGTGAAGATTGAGGCGCCCGGCGAGCCAGGGCTCATGGGCGAGCCCGGACTCGCGGCCGCGTCAGTGCATTGAATGGAGTTCACGGTCCAGCCGCTCACCGCGTCCTCGGTTACCGTGAAGGGGACGCCAACCGCCAGTGTGAATGTCTTCGTGTTGGGAAGCGTGGCGTTTGTCGGGTCATCGTCCAGATCGAAGGCGCTCAGACCCGTCCCCACAGTGGTGAAGTGGAAGTCTTGCGGGCCATCGGGTTGCGCGTCTTTCACGATAGTGAGCGTGCCGGTGGCGGGTGTCGTCAGATCCAGGCAGACAAGCGACTCCGTGATGTTGGCGGTGAGCGTTGTTATCGCGAGCGCCACGGAGACCACATTGCCATTCACTGCCTGGATGGAGGCTGCGGCATTGCTTTTCACCGCCACCGTGAAGTTGCCATTGGCGTCCGTCGTGGCAGAGGCAGTGCCGGTGTAGTCCGTACCTGTCGAGGTCGCTATAGCCCCCGCCACAGGATTGCCGTTGGCGTCCTTAACACAACTGGTGTAAGTGACGGTCTCCAGGATCTGATCCGCGTTCCAGAAGCTGAAGTGGGTTACGCTACCTTCGTAGTACTGATTGGGTGTCGTGCCTTTCAGTGTTGCCGTGCCTTCTTGCACCCACAGCCCCGTGCTGGTATTGAAGAAGAACAGGGGGATGAAGTTGGGAAGTGTTTGCCCCGGAAGCGAGGAGACCGGGATGCGGATAGTCGATGTCTGACCGCTGGCCAGATTGAGCGGGCTGCCGTTGGCATCGGTGAACATCACATTGATGGCGCCAAAGCTTTCGATGGACACCGGATCAGCGCCGCTCTGGACGAGGTAATTGCCCGGCATGGTGCCAAGATTGTTGGCAGGATCGATGGGCGTTATCTGCGCCGTCACCTGGCCGACTGGCGCACCGCCACTCGCAGTGACCAGCCCGCCCGCGGGTAGCTGCACCTGCGCAGTGGAGTTCGGATCGCTGATGGTTTGCGCCACAGCGGGATCAAACGTCGCCGTGTACGCCACGGCCAGCATGGGCACGTTGATCGGCACCTGCGAACTGGCGGTGGTGTAGGCCGTTGTCGTGCGGGACTGCGGAACGAAGCCGGTCTTGGCAAAGGTCACGATTACCGAAGAGGCTGGGCTCGCGCCGCTCAGTGTGTAAGCGCCGCTGCTGTCCGTGGTCGTGCTCTTGTTGCCCACGCTCACCAGCACACCCGGCACGCCGATCAAAGTTGCGGCATCGGTGACGGAACCGGAAATCGTGCCTGACGTTGCGGTGGTGTCGCTTCCATTGCCGCACGCGGCAAGGGCAATACTGAAAAGTATTGCCCACAGAAATTTAATTGCGCTCATTATTTAGCTACCAGGGTAAATGTTGCGGTTGGTGCGGTTGGGTGGGTTTGCGTACGGCGGGTGGAATCTACTCCCCTTTTTTCAGTGTGTCACGCTAAACAGAAATGTGATCAGTACAAAGTTCCGGAGTCGAATTGTTTCTGGTGGGATACTGATGGCGTAGCTGAAAAAAATCGACTCCGAACATCCCTCTGTAAATTTCAAGCGTTTTTTCATTCTATGTGTTCGGCAATCGATAATAAGTTACAGAAGCGTAATTGTGTATCTCATTATTGACATTTAGGCAAATTTGCATAGAATGGGTAACACTATGCCAGCACAAACTCCTGTCATCGCAGCTACAGCCGCCAGCAAGCTCATCGCCATGGGCAAGCAGATTCGTGCGCATCGCAAAGCGCTACGTATCAGCGCCACCACAGCAGCGGAGGCTGCGGGGATGTCGCGCGTCACTTTGCACCGCATCGAAAACGGCGAACCCTCGGTCACCATGGGCGCATACCTCAACGCCATGGAGGCCCTGAACATGGACTTCGGCATTATCAAACCCACCGAGTCGGCCGACCATGCACTTGATGTTGACCGTGAAGGCTGGATTCCCGCGCGTATCCATCTGGCAGACTACCCGCAACTCAAGCAACTTGCCTGGCAAGTGCATGGCACCGATGAATTGACGCCAGCGGAAGCGCTAAGCATCTACGAGCGCAACTGGCGTCATGTGGACGTGCAGGCCCTGGAGCCACGCGAGCGACAGCTGGTAGATGCACTGCGTATTGGACTCGGAGAATCCGGTGGAATTGTTTAAACGACCGCACCACCAGCGGATTGCCCATGTCCTGGGCGTCCTCAATGGCCCTCTGCTGAGGGAGAACAACTGCCTGTTTGGCGGTGGCACCGTAATTGCACTTCGCTACGGCGAATACCGCGAGTCGATGGACATCGATTTTTTGGTGGCGGATATTGCAAGTTACCGCAACCTACGTCAGTTACTCACGGGCGTAAATGGAATCGCCGCTATCGTCCGCGAGGGCACTGCGCCCTTGGCACAAACCCGCGCGATACGAGCTGATCAGTACGGCATCCGGACAATGTTGCAGGTGGCAGACCAGTCGATCAAATTCGAGATCATTCTTGAAGGGCGGATTGAACTCGCGCCTCCCGGAACCAGTGATGAGATTTGTGGTATTGCAACCCTGACGCCATTGGACATGGCCACTAGCAAGCTGCTGGCGAATTCGGATTGCTGGAACGATGACGGCGTTTTCAATCGGGACATCATCGACCTTGCCATGATGAATCCATCGCTGGCATTACTGCGATCGGCAGTGGCGAAAGCCGAAACGGCATATGGCCAGGCCATACGCAATGATCTCGAAAAAGCGATCGATCGTATGCAAGACCGTCACGGTTGGCTTGAACGGTGCATGCAAGCCATGGCAATGTACTTACCCAAGGCAGTTGTATGGCAACAGCTTCGCAAGTTGCGCAGGGTACTCGGTTAAGAGCTGGTTTATCGGGTTTCGCACGGTACAAAGTACCGGAGTAGAATTGTTTTTTGAGAGATACTGATGGCGCGGATGAAAAAGAAATCGACTGTGGTACCTTGGTTGGGCGCAAGTCCGATTCCCGCACATACGGCAACCTTGCCAATTGCTGTTTACTTGTTCAAAACGGAAAACATATGACTGCAAGGCTCACCGCTACACTCACTTCCGGAACCCTATACCGCAGTCTGCTGCATGCTGTTAACAAGGCCAGGAAGACCTTGGTTTATCCCCGATTATTCGCAAGCTGTTGCGCTTTATTGTTGTTGCTTCAATTGCAGTTTGTCGGCGCAGCAAACGCAGCCGGCCAAAATATTCAGTTGCAGACTTGTCTGGATATGCAGGGGAAGGAAACATCGGAAAACGAACTCGATTGCTACCGGCAAGCGGCACAGACACCGGATCTGACAGCCAGGCCGTTTATGTCTCCACGCGCGCATGGACTTGCCAAAGAGTGGGCGCCAAGCAGCGCGCCATTCATTGCCTACAAGCAGAATTATGCGCTGTTGTATTCTCGTTCATCCCAGACAAACAACGCGCCTACCAGCCCCAATCCGCTGAATCAGGTGCTGACTCCAACCGTGTGGGACAACAGAGACCTGAAGTTTCAAATCAGCCTGAAACATGACTTGCTTGATTTCCAGCAGTATGGCTCGTTGTGGTTTGGGTATACGCAATTATCATTCTGGCAGTTTTATGATTCTGCCAACTCCCGTCCGCTGCGGGAAAACAATTACGAACCGGAATTTATTTACTCTCTTCGTTCCAGGGATCTGGTGCCGAGTCTGGGGCCATCGCCAAGCATTCTTAATTTCGGGATAGTGCACCAATCAAACGGACAGCCCAATCCAAGGTCGCGCGAATGGAACAGGATTTATATCCAGCCGGGCCTGGAGGTTAATGCCGATGAAGGCAGGAGGCTGGTATTGCTGCTGCGGTTGTGGAAAAGAATAAAAGTGGATGCTGCGACTGACGGCAATCCGGACATCACTCATTTCCTTGGCCACGGGGATATTGAGGTACGCTATTCGAGAGATAAAAATTGGGAAATCTCCGCGATAGCAAGGGCCCGTTCGATCCAGTTGGACTGGGCTGTGCCGTGGCCATTCTGGCTCACATTTCCCGCTTCTTTCGGGGAACATAACACCAATGTCCATGTTCAATATTTCAGCGGGTATGGCGAGAGCTTGACCGACTACAATCACAAACACCATACTTGGGGAGTCGGCCTGACTTTTCCTTTTGATTAAGCTCCGGCTGCATCATCCGCTTTCGCACATGAAATAGTTGTCGTGCGATTCACAAAAAAGGCGACCCTCCGGTCGCCTTTTTCTTTCCAGCTGACCTGTGCCGATGGCTTTACTCAGCAGTCAGAAATTAAAGCTACAAGAAATTGATGCGCATGTGTAGGAGCCCGATTTATCGGGCGATAGCCAATCTTAAAATCGCCCGATAAATCGGGCTCCTTGTATGATCGAATTTAATGAAATCCTGTA
>MGWZ01000049.1 GCA_001801175.1 Gallionellales bacterium RIFCSPLOWO2_02_FULL_57_47
ATTTCCTTGCTGGTGGTGCAAGGCTTGGAAAGTTTCTTCAGCTCTTCAACCGCAGCGATAACCGCCTTGTCGATGCCGCGCTTCAGGTCCATCGGGTTCATGCCGGCAGCAACGAACTTCATTCCTTCCTGCACGATGGATTGCGCCAGCACGGTCGCTGTCGTCGTGCCGTCACCGGCCACATCGGAAGTTTTGGAAGCGACTTCCTTGACCATTTGCGCGCCCATGTTTTCGAACTTGTCTTTCAGTTCGATTTCCTTGGCGACAGATACGCCATCCTTGGTGATGGTCGGTGCGCCGTAGGAACGGTCCAGCACTACGTTACGGCCTTTCGGGCCCAGAGTAACTTTTACTGCATCGGCCAGAATGTTGACGCCGGCAACCATCTTGTTGCGTGCTGCGTCGTGGAACTTTACGTCTTTAGCTGCCATGTTTATGTCTCCTGAATTGTGTGGTAATGAGGTTGAGTGCGAACTGTTTGCCCTCTCCCTAACCCTCTCCCGCTTGCGGGCGAGGGGACAAACGTTCTCAGATGAGGGCTTGTCTGATTCTGCTTACGCTTCAACTACGCCGATGATGTCATCTTCGCGCATCGTCAGATATTCCTGGCCGTCCATCTTGAACGCCTGGCCGGAATATTTTCCGAACAACACGCGGTCGCCAACCTTGACTGCCATCGGCTGCAACTTGCCGTCGTCACCCGTTTTGCCTTTGCCTACAGCGATGATTTCGCCTTGATCGGGCTTTTCGGCGGCTGCATCGGGGATCACGATACCGGAAGCGGTCTTGCGTTCTTCTTCCATACGCTTGACGATGACACGATCGTTCAAAGGACGAATTTTCATACTAAGTTCTCCTAAATCAGTGGGTTAATTAAATGCGGAGGCGGGGTTTTATGGATTTATTAGCACTCCCGTCCTGCGAGTGCTAATAGTAAGGGCAACCCCGCCCGATTTCAAGGGTGGAGCCGGGGTTTATTTTTGCGCGGGGAGGGCGACTTTGTTATCGGTGCTGAACTGGTAATCGTGGAAGATATGCTCGGCAGTCAAGATCTGATAGGTGCCATCGGCATTGCGATGGGTCGTATCCTTGAGGCGATAGGTGTAGTGGCCGCAAGTCCAGCAATCATAATTGCGCATGTGGGTGCACAGGCATATCTTGTCCTTGACGGATAATTTTTTGGCATCGGGATGCAGCGCCAGCTCGCGGTTGTATGCATCAATGTATGCGCAATTGCCGTTCGCATCCAGGACATAGCCGTATGCTTCGCAGTTGGGGCGTATGCCGGAACCTATCGCCGGGCAGTGCTTCAACATGCGCATCGGGTAGCCGGTCGGTGACAGCATATTCACTTCGATATCGTCCTCGCTGGCCTTGAAATATTCCTGCTGGACTTCTTTGGGAATGCCGCATTCACCGGCCACAGTAAAGCGTGTTGCCACTTGAACGGCCGCAGAACCGGTTTCCAGATAACTTGCCGCGTCACTGCCGGTAAAAATGCCGCCTGCCGGGATCACCGGAATATCCAGTTGTTCGGTTTGCAGATATTGCAGGATTTCGCTAACGATGGTGCGCAAATCATATTTTGCCCAGTCCATTCCGAAACCCAGATGCCCGCCGGCCAGCGGGCCTTCCACAACGATGTAGTCGGGCAAACGGTTCAATCGGGCGTTTTTGCGCAGGAACAGTTGCAAGGCGCGCAGCGATGAGACGATGATGCCCAGCTTGGCATCACGGAAACGCGGGTGATCTTCCATCAATGCGAACGAGCCGAGGTGCAAACCGGCTGCCAGCGTGATGCCGTCAATACCCGCATCCAGCGCGGTTATCAGGCGGGTGCGCAAAGTTTCACGCGGCGCGTTCATCGTGAGCTTTTCCATGCAGTTGACGAAAATCATGCCGTCGCCGCGTTTGGCTTCCATGGTTTTACCGACATGCAGGCGGGTCGCTTCGGCAACCTGCGCCAGGTCGAATTGCACGATCGATTTGTCGGCTTTGTGGACGTTAAGCTTGTATTGCTTCTGCTTGGTGCTGACAAATTTGGTTTTGTAGCGGCGATCCGTTACGGTAGGCAACATCGCGTCGGAAATATGTCCGATCCCGCCCAGACGGGCCGCTTCCAGCGCCAAGTCGGCGGTGGAAATATCCACGCCCATGCCGCCTATAACAATAGGCACTAACTCACGCTTGCCAAAGCGCAGGCGGAAATCATCAACACGTTTCATTGCTATGATCTTTCTAACTGCAAAAAGTCGAGGTGCGAAGGATGCCACAGATGAGACAATCCTCAAAGCAGAGTTGAACGAATCCGGACTAAAACAGCCTAAAAAAACATGTTTATCCCAGTATCCTTCGGTATCTGCGTAAATAGCCGCAAAATCCGTTATGCTTTTTCATATGTCCGATATATACAGGCAACCCGATAGCAAAAATCTCCTCGTCCGCAGCCACGCTGCAGTGTGGCATCCCTGCTCGCAGATGAAGCACCACGAGAATTTCCCGTTGCTGCCGATTGCGCGCGGCAGCGGGGTGTGGTTGTACGGCTATGATGACAATCGCTATCTGGACGCTGTGAGTTCCTGGTGGGTGAATTTGTTCGGACACTGTAATCCGCGCATCAATGCAGCGATTACCGACCAGCTTGGAAAACTGGAGCACGTAATGCTGGCAGGCTTTACCCATGAGCCGGTGGTGCAGCTTTCGGAACGCCTGGGTGAGCTGGCACCCGAAGGATTGGGGCATTGCTTTTATGCCTCGGATGGCGCATCGGCTACCGAAATCGCGCTGAAAATGAGTGCGCATTATTGGCGCAACAGCGGCAAGCCCGGCAAAACACAATTCATCAGCCTGGAAAACAGTTACCACGGGGAAACGCTGGGTGCTTTGTCGGTGACGGATGTCGCGTTGTTTCGCGATGCCTACGGCGCATTGATCCGGCAACAGGCCACGGTACCCAGCCCGGACTGGCGCAAAGCCGCCGCCGGAGAAAGTTCCGAGGATTACGCGTTGCGTTGTGCAGCCGCCCTCGAACAACATTTACAGCAGTATCATCAGCAACTGGCTGCCTTCATCATCGAGCCGCTGGTGCAGGGGGCGGCAGGCATGGCAATGCATGCGCCGGTCTATTTGCAGCGGGCGCGCCAGCTTTGCGATGAATATGGAGTGCATTTGATTGCCGACGAAATTGCGGTCGGCATGGGGCGCACCGGTACGCTGTTCGCCTGCGAACAGGCGAACATCACACCGGATTTCTTATGCCTTTCGAAAGGCATTACCGGCGGTTATCTGCCGCTGTCCGTGGTGATGACGCGCGACGAAATCTACCAGGCGTTCTATGCCGACGAAACCGCGCGCGGTTTTCTGCATTCGCATTCCTATACCGGCAATCCGCTGGCCTGCCGCGCCGCGCTCGCTACCCTGGATATTTTTGCGCAGGATAATGTGCTTGCCGCGAACCGCGACAAGGCGGCGTATATGAATGAGATTTCCCGGCCATTGCGCGAGCATCGCGCGGTGCACGACTGGCGTAACACCGGCATGATCTGGGCATTCGAGGCTGAGAGTCCGCATCGCGACTTTGCGCAACGCTGCTTCGCGCTGGCGCTGGAAAATGAATTGCTATTGCGCCCCATCGGTAAAACGGTATATTTCATGCCGCCGTACACCATCAGCAAAGAAGAAATGGGCCTGCTGGTGAGCCGCACTTTACAAGTTATCGATCAACTGAGTTGAACCCCATGAGAAATCTGTTTGCCGCGCTGCTTGCCAATCTGTGCCTGGTCAGCGTAGCCACATCGGCGGCGCTGCCCGAGTCAGTGCGCGATGCGCTCACGCGCGCCAATATTCCGCTGTCCGGAGTTGGTATCGTGGTGCAAAAGACTGATGCCCGCACCGCGCTGCTCAGCCAGAACGCCCGGCAGGCGATGAACCCCGCTTCCACGATGAAATTGCTCACCACCTTTGCCGCACTGGAAACGCTCGGCCCCGCCTATCGCTGGAAAACCGAAGCCTATCTGGACGGGACGCTGGAAAACGGCGTGTTGCAGGGTAATCTGGTGTTCAAGGGTTATGGCGATCCCAAGCTGACCATCGACCAATTCTGGTTATGGTTACGCGAGTTGCGTCAGCGCGGATTGCGCGAGATACGCGGCGACATTGTGCTGGACTGCAGTTTTTTTGAGGCGGGCATCCACGACCCGGCGGAATTCGACAACGACCCGACGCGCGCATACAACGTCGGCCCCAATGCGTTATTGCTCAACTTCAACGCGCTGCATTTGCGCCTGATTCCGAACGCCACTCAACCCGATGCGCTGCTCGAACCCAATCTGTCGGGTTATGTGATCAACAACCAAATCAAGACGGCCCCGAAACAGCCATGCAAAGGAGGGGATACCTACAGCGCCCGCCTGCAGGAACGCAACATCGTGCTGGAGGGTACGATCCCTGTGGATTGCGGCGAGGTGGACGACTATTTTTCCCTGTTGCCGCACAGCGATTATTTCTTCGCGGTGTTCAGCTCGCTGTGGCAGGAACTCGGCGGCACGCTGCAAGGCAAATTGCGCGCAGGAAGCGTACCGGCAGATCAGGCCGCGTTTTCCACGCATTTTTCTCCCCCGTTGTCGGAAGTGATACGCGACATCAACAAGTTCAGCAACAACATCATGGCGCGGCAATTGTTCCTGACGCTGGGGACGCTACCCACCGCAAGCGATATAACAAATTCCTTGCGGAAGCCGGTTTTGCAGAACCGGCCGGCGATAACAGAGCTGAATACACCGCAATCAGGCATCACGAATACAGACGATCTGGCATCCGGCAATTCTGGTGTTGTATTGGCAGAACTCGATGCCGGGTTTGCGCCGTCAGTGGATGACCAGCCGCCACGTTGCGACCCTTCTGCCAGCATCGCACGCAGCACTGCTGCCATGCAGCAATGGCTGGATACACAACGGCTGAAATTCCCCGAACTGGTTCTGGAAAATGGCTCTGGGTTATCGCGCGCGGAACGCATCAGTGCGCAGAGTCTCGCCGAGCTTCTGCAACGCGCCACACACAGCAAGTTCTCTGCCGAACTGGTGGCTTCGCTGCCGATTCTGGGCATGGACGGCACGATGAAAAAACGTTTCAAGGATAACGAGATCGCGGGATATGCACACCTCAAAACCGGCATGCTGGAAGGTGTTAAATCCCTGGCGGGCTATGTGCAGGCGAACAGCGGAGAACAGTGGATCGTGGTGTTCATCATCAACCATCCGAATGCCAAACATGGACAGGACGCGCAGGATGCTCTGATCGAGTGGCTGCAAAAAAGGCATTAACCGGCCAAAGCCGAATCAACTTCCCTGGCGCAGTGATGGTGCATGCTGCGCACACCGGAAAACCAAGCATCAGCCGCTTTCGCCGGATTGGCAAGCCACTATCAAAGCGGAGCAATCCTTGATGACCGGCAAGCATTTTGTGCCCTGACAGGCCCAGGCGCTGACACCCTGCGACCAAGGTTTTGCCAGCGTCTCCGGCAAGCCGGTAAATTCGCCTTCCAGTGCCAGGATCAGGGTGCCGGGCCAATAGTGCTGCAACAGTTGCCGGCGCCATGCTGCGCTTGCTCCCGGCGTGCTGCGCAGGATGACGATTTGCGGCGGTATGAGATATTCCTGCAACACCATCAACAGGCTCATGAAGCCCGCCGGTTGCTGCGCCAGCGCCGGATAAAAAAGCTTCAGTGTACGCCCGGCGGCTTCGAGGTAGCGCGCCTCTCCCAGCAGATGACCGAGGCGCTGCAAGGCGAATGCCGCGATGCCGTTGCCGGACGGAGTGGCATTGTCATGGCCGGGCTTGGGGCGGTGGATCAGTTTTTCGTGATCGTGGCTGGTGAAGAAAAATCCGCCCTCCTGTTGATCCTCAAACTGTTCCAGCAACACGTCGGCGAGCGCGCGGGCAAACTCCAGGTCTTCAGGGCGGAACTGTGCCTGCAGCAATTCCAGCAGGGCGTCGAGCATGAAGGCATAGTCATCCAGATAGGCATTCAGGTGCGCCTTCCCGTCCTTGCAGGTCGCCAGCAGGCGGCCGTTCCGCCACATCGCGGCACGGATGAAATCCGCCGCGCGTTGCGCCGAGGCTATCCATTCCGGTTCATCCAGCATCCTGCCCGCGTGCGCCATGCCCTTAATCATCAGCGCGTTCCAGCTGACCAGGATTTTTTCGTCGCGTCCCGGACGCACCCGGCTGGCACGCGCGGCGTACAGTTTTTGTTGCGCGCTGGCGAGTTGCTGTTCGACCTGCTCCGGCGGTAGGGCGCGCGCCTGCGCGATGGCTTCCAGCGGCTGGGCAACGAGCAGATTCCAATGCCGGTTTTCAAAGTTGGGCGGCTGATCCAGTCCGTAGTAAGCGGCTGCGATGGCATACTCCTCCGCGTTCAGCAGGCCGGCGGCCTGTTCCGGCGCCCACACGTAAAACTTGCCTTCCTCGTGTTCGGAATCTGCATCCAGGCTCGAGTAATAACCGCCCTGCGGCGACTGCATCTCGCGCATGACCCAGCCGGCGATGCCTTGCGCCACGCGCCTGAACGATGCCTCGCCGGTCAGCACAGTGGCATCGGTGTAAAGCGCCAGCAGCGGGCCGTTGTCGTACAGCATTTTTTCAAAGTGGGGAATCGCCCAGCGCTCATCCACGCTGTAGCGGCAAAAGCCGCCGCCCAACTGGTCATGGATGCCGCCGTCAGCCATTTTGCGCAGTGTGTAAAGCGCCATGCTGCGCGCATCCGGGTCGCCACCGCGTGCGGCGTGTCTTGACAAAAACTCCAGCCCAGCTGGTTGCGGAAACTTGGGTGCATCGCCGAAACCGCCATAAACGGGATCGTAAGCCTGCTGCAATTCGCCGCATGCGTTGTCCAGCGGCGTTCTGCCGAAGCCGGCATGATCTTCCGGCTTGGGCAGCATGGCGCCAAAGGCGTGCAGCAGCGACGCATTCTGCCGGGAAATATCATCCCGCCGAGTGCGATAGATTTCCGCAACATGCTCCAGCAACTGCACGAACCCGGGCAGGTTGTAGCGCGCCTCCCGGGGAAAATAAGTGCCGCCGAAAAACGGCGTTTGATCCGGCGTCAGGAACAGGGTGAGCGGCCAGCCGCCGCTGCGCTGCGTCAGCATCGCATGGGCGGTCTGGTAAATCTGGTCGAGGTCGGGGCGCTCTTCGCGATCCACCTTGATGTTGATGAACAGCCGGTTCATCACCGCCGCGACCCCGGCATCCTCGAACGATTCATTCGCCATGACATGGCACCAGTGGCAGGCGGAATAACCGATGGAAAGCAGGATCGGCTTGTCCTGCTCGCGCGCGCAGCGCAGCGCCTCGTCGCCCCACGGAAACCAGTCCACCGGATTGCCGGCATGCTGCTGCAAATAAGGGCTGGTCTCCTGGGCGAGGCGGTTGGACATGGTTGAGGTATTCCCGGTTGCGCTGTGCGCGCATATTACCGGTTTCCCGCTGGAATATACGGTGCAGATTATCAAACCGGCTGAAATGGACTCCAAGTACGCACCGCATTTCTCTATGCTTCTGCTACAGTCACGCCATGAGCAAATTGACCCTGGACCGCATCCTGCAATCGCAGGGCTTTGGCACCCGCAAGTGGTGCGCTGAATTGATCGCCGGCGGTGAAGTGAGCATCGCCGGCAAAGTCATCCGGGACAGCCGCATCGCCATCGAGACTGATGGCTTGCAGTTCACCATATTCGACGAGTCGTGGACCTACCGTGAGCATGTCTATATCGCGTTGAACAAACCGGCCAATTTCGAATGCTCGCGCAAGGCCAGCCATCACCCCGGCGTGCTGACCATCCTGCCGGAACAATTCACCCGGCGCGACGTGCAGCCGGTCGGCCGCCTCGATCACGACACCACCGGCCTGCTGCTGATGTCGGATGACGGGCCGTTCATTCACAAACAGTCCTCGCCCAGACATCACGTGCCCAAGGTCTATGTCGCCACCACGCATGACCCGGTGACGCCGGAACTGGTCGCGCAGCTGCTGGGCGGGGTGAAACTGCACGACGAGCCGGCACCGTTGGCGGCGGTGACCTGCCGCAGGATCGATACGCACCGGATCGAGATCGTGCTGGAGCAGGGTAAATATCATCAGGTCAAACGCATGCTGGCCGCCGCCGGCAACCATTGCGTCGCGCTGTGCCGTTCGCAGATCGGCGGACTGAAACTCGATGAGCTGGGGCTTGCCGAAGGCGAATGGTGTTATCTGGACGCGTCGCAACTGGCGTTGCTGGCACCAGGCTGAATTGCGCTCGCGGCAGCGGCGTGTTCAGGAACCAGTTTTGTTGCACCTTCCTTAAGACTTGTCATGCGGCGCAGAGTAAAATTCATCTTTAAGCTAAAAGCACCTGTCATTTGTCCATCTGATTAGCCGATGAAAATCCCCAAAAGAATCGAACCGCTCGTTGAAGACGGCATTGTAGACAAGGTCATGCGCCAGCTGATGAGCGGGAAAGAGGCGACGGTCTATGTCGTCCAGTGCGGCGACGAGATTCGTTGCGCCAAGGTTTACAAGGAAGCCAACCAGCGCGGCTTCCATCAGGCGGTGCACTACACTGAAGGCCGCAAGGTAAAAAACAGCCGCCAGGCCCGAGCGATGGAAAAAGGCACCCGCTATGGGCGCAAGGAACAGGAATCGGCCTGGCAGCACGCCGAGGTTGACGCCTTGTACAAACTCGCCGCAGCGGGTGTGCGGGTGCCGCACCCCCATGGCTTTTACGAGGGGGTGCTGCTGATGGAGCTGGTGTCGGATGAAGATGGCGAGCCTGCGCCCCGGCTCAATGACCTGGAACTCACGGCAGAACAGGCGCGGGAATTTCACGCCACGTTGATCCGACAAGTCGTGCTGATGCTGTGTGCGGGCATCGTCCACGGCGACCTGTCCGAGTTCAATGTTCTCGTCGACAGCCAGGGGCCGGTCATCATCGACTTGCCGCAGGCGGTGGATGCCGCGGCAAACAACAACGCCAGCCGCATGCTGGAGCGGGACGTCGAGAATCTGGCCAATTACTTCGGCCAGTTCGCCCCCGAGCTGCAGGCCACCGAATACGGCAAGGAAATATGGGCGCTCTACCAGCGCGGCGAGCTGTTTCCAGACACGCTGTTGACCGGCCGCTTTGAGCAAAACGAAAAGGAAGCGGATGTGCGCTCCGTGATGCGCGAAATAGATTCCGCGCGCGACGACCACGCCGCCAAGCTGCGCTACCAGCAGCTCAAGCGGGAAGAAGGACGGTAGCGGATTTCATGCCGGCATATTGAGTTTACGCAATTCATGACAATGCTTTGAACAGCAGCTTTAATCTGCGGATTTCAGTTCAGGCGGTTTCTCAGACGCAGCCTGTCGGCTTGGGCATGCCGCCGTATTTGGTGATCGGCTTCATCGGCCCGGTCATCCACAGGTCGAACACATCCTTCTGGTCTTCACCGATGTGTTTGGCAAACTTGCGTATCGGCGGCACCGAGCCGAACTCCTCATAGTATTCGCGCGCCTTCATGATCTGCGCCCACTTCTTGTCGTTCAACTCGTAGCCGTCCGCTTCGGCCATCAAGCGACCGATTTCCGGTGTCCAGTCACTCATGTCGACGAGATAGCCGTCACCATCACGATTAGGGATTTTCATGGTCAGCACCTTTCAACTCAGGGAAAATATTGGCCATTCAATCTTACCCGAGTGTTATGGTCAATTACTCTAAAGGGGGGGAGCAGCACGGGAGGTTTGAAGCTCGACCATCGGGGAGGGGCAAACCAGGGAAGGAGCAACGAGAGTGGCGGGGAAGTGACGACAGGTGATTGACACGAGGTCTGTAGCCGATTTTTCGCGCCGCCCTGTTTGAGATCGAGGCTGCGCGGACTGTGGCCATTCTTGCGATGCGGCACCAACGGAAAGAGGATTACCATGAACCGCGAAACAAATTTGAACGTGACCCCAATGGCACTCGATGCTTAAATTTCAATTTTCCAGTCAAGTTGCCACTTTGCTGCGTTACGGCATCACATTTGATCGACTGGATGCGTTCGCCGGAAAAAAGAGTGACAATGGCGCTGCTGTCGTATTCATCAAGGCACAACAAGGACATGCCAATACTATCTAGACATAGCGAGATAAATCTACTGCGCGACTCTGGGGCGAGGTCGGGTGGTGCTCTCGCTCCTCACATACTGCGGTGTATGCTCCGGGCGCTATGCTCCGGCCTCCCCCGCCCTAAAGCTGCTCGCTACGATTTCTGTCGCTATGTATAAAAAACGTCGCTTGAGTTTATCCGGGAAGCTGGTGCTGGCTATTCTGGCCGTGGGCGGGATTCCCCTGGTGATCAGTCTTTCGGTAGCCTACTACAGGGGCAGCAGCGAGCTTCAAGATGTAATCGGCGCAAGTTTTCAGGTGTTGGCCGAAGGCAGCGCTGCGAAGGTGGATGCGGAGCTCCAGCGAATCATTACAGTTGATCGCTTGCTGGCACATCAGGCGGAGGACGATGCCAAAGTACGTGCAGAACTCTCTGGCAATCAACCTCGGGGCAGGAAGTCATCAGTGGTTCAGTTCAACTGGCCTCCCATCGCGGAAGCAGAGCCAGTTATAGATGCCCTTAAGGCATCCTGGGTGACGGGGCCGGAAGGGGGGCCTGACGAAGCAAAATCCGCAACCTCTTCCACCGGGAACGCGGCAGCCAGGGTGACCGGGCTGTTCCTGAACATTGCGACCCAGCACCACCTGCTCCACGTATCGACTCCGATTCACGACAGAAATAAAAACATCCCTATCGGCTGGTTGCACCGTGATTATGATGTCAAGAAATTGTTCGACCCCATCATTTACCCGATCCGGTTCGGTGGCACCGGCCACGTGATGATTATTAATAATGCCGGGGCAGTCATCAGCTGTCCGTTGCTGCCGACCGGAAGCCGCATCGAAGACCAGACTCTGCTTGCAAGCGTCATAATTAACCATGCGGGCTGGACTACTGCGGAAAATGACGGGCACGGCAGGCGCGTGTTCTCCATTGCTGGATTCGCGCCTCTCGCCGGAGTGAATCCTTTTCTATCACACGGTGAGTCCTGGCACATGTTCGTCTGGCAAGATTCCCGGGAAATCTTTGCCCCGGCAAAAAGCCTGCTGGTAGGCGTGCTGCTTGCCGGCCTGCTTTCCCTGTGTTTGCTTGTTGCCCTGAGCTACTATGCAAGCAACCGCATCGTCAAACCGATCCAGAGGCTGCGCGATGAGGCGAGGCGTATCGCCGGTGGTGATTTGAGCCAATCAGGGCAAGCGCTCAAATTCGTGTGCGGCAGTGAATCACGTTGCGTCGCCGGTGTTGATCTGACCCAACGATTAGTTGATTACGCGGGTGATGTTCACGCGGCTGATGAAATCGAGGAGCTTGCCGGTGAACTTGATGAGATGAGAATTCAACTTCGCCAGCACATAGGCACTCTGGAAGATAAAGTTGAGGAGCGGACTCGCGAGCTAAGAGAGAACCAGGCCGAAAAAATTCGCGTTACAGAGCAACTCATTCAGGCGGAGAAGGTGGCGGCAATCGGCACGATGGCCAGCGGCATCGGTCACGAAATCAACAATCCTCTTTATGTCATCCTGGGCAGGGCTGAGGCGATACTTGATGAAAAGGATGTTTCAGTGCGTAACGAGTACGCTCGCGACATCATCAAGCACACCAGGCACATTTCGGCCATCGTAAAGAACCTTTCGGGTTACATTCGCCCTACCGGCCAGCATGAATCAGAAGAAATCGACGTGCATGAGAAGCTTGCCGAGGCTCTTGCAATGGCGAAACTTACCCAGTTGGACGATCGAATTGAAATCCGTCAAGACTTTGCGCCGGTACCTAAAATAATTGCCAAGCCGGAAGAGATCCAACAAGTTTTTTTCAACATTATTCGCAATGGCATCCAGGCCATGGTCGGGAAGAAGGGCATTCTCGAGATCACGACTAGCCTGGAAGACAGCCAGGTTTGCATACGCATCAGGGATACGGGAACTGGGATTCGGACAGAGCACCTTGGAAAGATATTCGATCCATTTTTTACCACCAAGGGACCGGACGAAGGCGAAGGCCTGGGCATGTATATCGTGCAGAAAATTATCAATAAATACGATGGCGCCATCACGCTGGAAAGTGAAGTAGGCAAAGGGACAACGGTAACTGTTCGGTTCCCCGGCGTGCAACCTGTCCAGGGAGGCATCTGAAAAAGGCCTGCAGATTCCCGGCCTGCATAATTTGGCGGCACGTTGAAGCGGAACGTTTGCGAATGTTGATGTCGTCATCCACTTCAGGGACGGGCATGCAGTGCAAGCGCCAATGTCGGCATGGATTAAAGATTTGCGTTCTATCAGGCAAATACTGACAACAAAATCTCCCGGATACCTACACCAAAATCAGGCAAACACTGATAGCACTTGTAGTAAGCGAGGAATATTCTTCATGCCGTAACTTGAAGGACATCAGCAACCTGTATTTCAGCTCACCAGGATGCAATGGTCCTTGATAAACCCGTCCATGGCACGACGGTATTTAATGAGATTACCTAGGAGGATTAAAAATGATACACAAAATACTAGTGGTGGATGATGAAGAGGAGGTTCGCAAAACGATCCGGCTCCAACTCAAAGGAACTGGCTTGGAGGTCGTGGAGGCAGAGGACGGAAAGAAAGGAATCGAATTGCTTAATTCCGAGAATGCTCTCACCATGGATGCGATCCTGTGTGATGTGCGGATGCCCAACATCAACGGCGTCGAGGCTGTTTCATACTTCCGGCGCGAGTATCCACATATCCCTGTCATTGTGTTGACCGGTTATCCTGACGTAAAGCTTGCAGTGGATTTTATGAAGGAAGGCGTTGTTGAATATCTCGTCAAACCGGTTGAAAAAGACAAACTGGTTGAAGTGATTATGAAAGCTGTCAGCCATCGGACTTTTGTTGGTGGGTCCGAACCTGTAATGTAAAACGTAAACCGATCAGCGCTGATTTCTGATCAGCGCTGATTTCCAGCCAGTCTCAGCCGGGCTGGCTTTTTCTTTCCCCGCCCGGGCTCTGATCTGCCCGACTGGCCTGCTCCCTGCCAGATTCCGGCAAGCGGCGCAATTTTTTTCCTGCATGCTTCCCCTTTTATAATAATACAGGCCGGTGGGCAGGTTGAAGGGCTGTTGGCCAGAATGGCAACGCTTTAATGAAACAGTACCGGGAATGGGAATCTCTGATTGATGAATACCGCTTGGGAGGAGGCAATCAAGCACAATGATGCTCAGGTTGTCCTTGGTCTGCTTGGGAAGGGTGCAGACATGAACGCCCTCGATCGCTACGGACAGACGGCCATTATGCTGGCTGCGCATGCCGGTCATCGCGAACTCGTCGAAATACTTATCGCTCATCGGGCTAACCTGAACACCACTGCCAGGTTTGGGCTGAGCGCTTTGATGCTTGCCGTCGTGGCAGGGCATGCGGAAGTCGCACACCTTCTGGCAAAAGCAGGAGCAGATCTGACGTTGCGCGGTACCGGCGCTCCCGGATTCGCTGGCAAGACAGCCTGTGATCTTGCAGCGGAGCGCGGCATGCTGGAGTTGTCCGCAGAATTGTTACCAAAACCGTAATCGCTCGAGGGCAAAATGAAGCCAGACGCTGAGCGATGCGCGGAGTACCAGAAGTTCAAGAAAATCGATGCAGCCTTTCGCGCGGGCGATCTTGCCGCGTTGCGGGCCGCAGCCGACGATCCGGCCAGCATACCGAACGGGCCGATGCCGCTGACGATTGGTTCATGCCTCGAGTATGCGATTTATCACAGCCCGTTGCCGTTTATCCGCACGTTGCTGGAGGCCGGCGCCGATCCCAATCCTGCGGGTCACGCCGGATTCCCGCCCTTGATCGCGGCATTGTCATGCAATCGGTTGCAGCCCGGATCATCCGTGCGGCCGGACGTGCTGGAGATACTGAAACTGCTGCTCGCATTCAAGGCCGATCCCGATCAACGCGGTATCAACGACTACACGCCAGTGCACATGGCGGTGAGCGAACGTAATTCAAGGGCCGTCGAAATCCTCCTGCAAGCCGGCGCGGATCCGCGCCTCCGTACACGAATTGATGACCGTGAAACGCCTCGAGAGATGGCGGAAAAGGCGGGCTTGCACGAGATTGCGGAGCTGCTTGCCGTGCAGGAGGCCAGGCTGGGAAAGTTAGAGCCCTATTCCACTGTTCCAGATAACGCAACTTAGCGCTTCATGCGCTGATTTGAATTAAACGGAACCGCGGTTCAACCATGCATGCGCACGATGCGGTCGCCCGCCAGCATGAACCGCGCTCCTGGAGGGTAACGGTGTTTTTGCACAGCGCGATTCGCAGCCGGAACAGAGCTTTGCACCTGTGCAAATATCGCCGCGCCGCTGCGGATAATTCGGTAAGATTGCGTCCGCGCGCCAAGTGTGGCGCGCGATGCAATAGATTCCGATACTGAGAGGCCTGGCAATGCTGGAAATGTTTTCTACCCCCCAGTTCTGGGCGGACGTGTTCAAGATCATCATGATCGACCTGCTGCTGAGCGGCGATAACGCGGTGGTGATCGCGCTGGCGTGCCGCAACCTGCCGGAGGCGCAGCGCAGGAAAGGCATCCTGTTCGGAGTGGGCGGCGCAATCGGGTTGCGCATTGTGCTGACGTTTTTTGCGGTCAGCCTGCTGTCGTTGCCTTACCTGAAACTGGTCGGCGCGTTGCTGTTGCTGTGGGTCGGCATCAAGCTGATCCTTCCCGAAGAGGAACACGGCGAGAACAACATCAAGGCCGACACGCGGCTGTTCGGTGCGATCAAGACCATCATCATCGCCGACTTTGTAATGAGCCTGGATAATGTGCTGGGTGTGGCGGCGGCGGCCAAGGGTAATGTGTCGCTGCTGGTGTTCGGGCTGTTGGTCAGCATCCCGATGATCGCGTGGAGCAGCCAGTTGGTGCTGAAGCTGATCGATCGTTTCCCGTTCATCATTTACGCGGGCGGCGCGCTGCTCGGTTATGTGGCGGGCGAGATGCTGGTCAGCGAGGCGCTGTTCGCAACGATTGTCGAAACGCGCCACTATCTGCACTGGCTGATACCGGCATTCTGCGCGTTGCTGGTGCTGGTGATCGGCAAATGGCTGGCGATGCGCAAGGCGGTTTCCGTGGCGGCAGTCGATCTGGTGGACGAAACAGTTTTGGCAGGGATGGGCGACCAGTCGCCCAACTCGCACAATAAATCTTAAAACAGGGCGAGAACCACGAAGAACACGAAGGCCGCGAACAAAGGCAAGGTATTGCCCAAGAGAGGGAGCTACTTTGCTGGCGATCGTTCATTGATATCTCGTCTTATGAAAATCCTTCGTGATCTTCGTGTCCTCGTGTTGAAATAATTTTTATGAAATAAGGCGAAAGGGGAAAAACGATGAAGATACTGATACCGGTGGATGGTTCGGCCAATGCGCTGCGTGCGGTTGACCACATGATCAAGAACATCGCCGCGTTGAAGGAGCGGCCGCACCTGCTGTTGCTGAACGTTCAGTGGAATGTGGCGACCGGCAACGTCAAGCTGTTTATCAACCAGCAAACCATCGACGACTATTACCGCGAGCAGGGGATGGCTGCCTTGCAGCCGGCGCGCGCCGCTCTGGATGCCGCCGCATTGCCCTACCAGTACCACATCAGCGTCGGCACACCGGCGGAAGCGATCGTGCAATACGCCAATGAGCAGGGGGTCGACCAGATTGTGATGGGCAGGCAGGGGCAGGGCGGCTTGCAGGCATTGCTGCTGGGGTCGGTGGTGAACAAGGTGCTGCATTTGGCAAGCTGCCCGGTGTTGCTGATCAAATAGAAAAGCCATCATCCGGGATAATTTCGTAATAAATCAAAAGGGTTAGTAGTGTGTTTCTGCAAAATACCTTAATATTAGAAACATAAGTTGCACGACAACAGGCATCAGGGGGTGGCAATGAATAAAGGTTCGTTTTGGCAGAAAGATTGGTTTGTAGGTTTGCTGGTCGCGCTGGTGTTTCTTTTTGGCGCCAATAGCGATTTGATGCAGAGTCTTGAGCGCAAGGCTTATGATTTGGGTGTGTTTGCTTCCTCGCGCACACCGAGCGACAGGATTGCGGTTATCGCGATTGACGACCAGAGCATCGCCAATCTGGGACGCTGGCCCTGGCCGCGCGAGATACAGGCCAAAATGATCGATATTCTGGCGGAAGGGCATGCGAAGGTAATCGGGCATACCGTTTTCTTCTCGGAACCCCAGGTAGATGCCGGACTGGGCTATATCTACAAGATAGCCGAGTTGCTCGGCAATTCCACGCTTAAAAATACCCTCGACCCCGCACAACAGGCTGAATTGGCGAGCCTTGATGGGTTGCTGCTCGAAGCCTCGCAAAATCTCGATAACGATCAAAAGCTCAGCGACAGCATCGCCAAGGCAAACGATGTGCTGCTGGCGATGTACTTCGAACCGGGCGAACCGCAAGGGAAACCCGATCAGCCATTGCCTGACTTCGTGCTGCGCAACAACCTGACCAACGTGAAAGATAACATCGCTTCCGGCGCGTTGCCGGACCCCTCGCGGGGAGTGCTGCTGCCGATCCCCGTGATTGGAAGCAAGGCGCTGGCTATCGGGCATTTAAACGGTTCCCGCGATGTGGATGGCGCTGTACGCACCGAACCTCTGGTAATGGGCTATTACGATCAATATTATCCATCCCTGTCGTTGATGCTCGCCGCCAAGAGTCTCAATCTTGATGCAAATGACATACAGGTTAATCTGGGCGAAGGGGTGAAGCTGGGCAACCAGAATATCGCTACCGATCCTGCCTTGCGGATGTACACCTATTTTTACAGAGACATCAATGGGCGGCCTGCCTTTCCGGTGGATTCATTTTATGATGTGTTGACCGGCAAGATTCCGGCGGAAAAATATCGCGACAAAATAGTGCTGATCGGGGCGTCGGCAGCCGGTGTTGGCACATTGCAGGTTACGCCGATTGCTTCCGGAATGGCGTCGGTGGTGACATTGGCGCATTCGGTGTCGAGCATCCTCAAGGGCGATTTCTTTGTTGCGCCGCCCTGGGCAGGCTTGGCGCAATTCGGTGCATTCCTGCTGATTGCGTTGTATCTGATTGCATTGTTGCCGCGTTTGAATGCTGCCATCGGTGCGGTGGTCACCGCGGCGCTGTTTGCGGCGTTGCTGGCAGCGCATTTCATATTGATGACGACGCAGGCAATGTGGATGCAATTGATGTTGCCCGCGGCGTTGCTACTGGTCGGACATCTGCTGCTTACTACCAAACGCTTCCTGATGACCGAGAAGGGCAAGCAGAAATCCGATGCCGAATCAGCAGAAAGCAATCGCATGCTGGGTTTGGCTTTCCAGGGGCAGGGACAGCTGGATATCGCCTTCGACAAGTTTCGCAAGGTGCCGATGGACGACAGCCTGATGGAGGTGCTTTACAACCTGGGGCTGGATTTCGAGCGTAAGCGCCAATTCAACAAGGCCGAGTCGGTGTTCAAATACATGGCCGAGTACAACCCCAAATTCCGCGACTTGGATGCGCGCCTGGCTCAGACCAAGGCGATGTCGGAAACAATCATTCTCGGCGGATCTTCCGGCAGGAGCAACGATAGCACCATGAAGCTGGACAGGGCAGGTGTGTCCAAGCCGATGCTCGGCCGCTATGAGATCGAGAAAGAGCTGGGCAAGGGTGCAATGGGCGTGGTGTATCTCGGCAAAGACCCGAAAATCGGCCGCGTCGTGGCCATCAAGACCATGGCGCTGGCGCAGGAGTTCGAGGCCGACGAATTGCAGGATGTGAAGGATCGTTTCTTCCGTGAGGCTGAAACGGCCGGACGTTTGAACCATCCAAACATCGTGACCATGTACGATGCAGGCGAAGAGCATGACCTTGCTTACATTGCGATGGAGTTCCTCAAAGGCAAGGACCTGGTAGCTTATACGAAGCCGGATAACTTGCTGCCGCTGCCCAAGGTGATGAGCATTGTCGCCCGTGTTGCCGAGGCGCTGGATTATGCGCACAAACAAAACGTGGTACATCGCGATATCAAGCCGGCCAACATCATGTACGACCCGGAGACCGATACGCCCAAGGTGACCGATTTCGGCATAGCGCGCATTACCGACTCGAGCAAAACCAAAACCGGCATGGTATTGGGCACACCTTCCTATATGTCACCGGAACAATTGGCAGGCAAGAAAATTGGGGGTGGCTCCGATCTCTTCTCGCTGGGCGTGAGTTTGTATCAATTGGCTTGTGGTAAGCTCCCGTTCGTGGGGGATTCGATGGCCCAATTGATGTTCCGTATTGCCAATGAACCGCATACGGATATTCTGAGCATCAGGCCGGATTTGCCCCCGTGTTTGGCGGCAATCATTAACAGGTCGTTGGCCAAACAGAATGAGGATCGCTATGCCAATGGCGCAGAAATGGCGGTGGCTTTGCGTCAGTGCGCTTCAGGCCTGCAGGGGTAAACATGAAAATCGACGAAGCATTGGAAATTGCCAGCCAGACCGACTCGGGCATGGTGCGCTCCCACAACGAGGATAGCGTAGCGAGTGAGCCTGCCTGCGGCCTGGTGGTGTTGGCGGACGGCATGGGCGGCTACAATGCCGGTGAAGTGGCAAGCGGCATTGCCGTTTCGGTGGTTGCAACGGAAGTAAGGCAACGCTTGCTTAATGAGGGGCCGACAGATCGTGACGAAGCAACCGGCGAAGAGTTGGGGGTGTTGCTGCTGCGCGAAAATATTCAGAAAGCCAACGCTTCTATTTTTCATGCTGCGCAAAGCCAGCCGCAGTATGCAGGGATGGGAACAACCATAGTTTCCGGTTTGTTTTATGACAACCGTGTAGCGGTTGGGCATATAGGCGATTCGCGCATGTACCGGTTGCGCGGCGAGACTCTGGAAGCAATTACCCGCGATCATTCATTGTTGCAGGAGCAGATTGATGCCGGAATAATCAGCGTGGAAGATGCCCGTTTGTCCAAAAATAAAAATCTGGTGACGCGCGCGGTCGGGATTGACGCCGAAGTGGAGGCGGAAATTCACGTGCATGATGTGCTGGTTGGCGATATTTACCTGCTATGTTCGGATGGTTTGAATGACATGGTGGAAGATGAGGATATTCAGTCCACACTTAATGCGTTTCGCAGCAATTTGCCGCTTGCGGCAAGCCAGTTGATCCAGATGGCAAATGATAATGGCGGTCGCGATAATGTTTCGGTGATACTGGTGAAGGTAAAGGACAAATTTGCCGTGCCGCGCGGCTGGCTGGCAAAACTGCTCAATTGTTTCAAGAAATAATTAGTACGAGGGTAACGACTATGGCGGCAAAATTGATACTTAGCATGGATGGGACGGTACTCAAAGAATACCCCCTTAACAAAGAGCGCATGACCATCGGGCGCAAACCTCACAATGACATTGCCATCGATAACCTGGCGGTGAGCGGCGAGCATGCTGCAATCGTTACTATCCTGCACGATTCCTTCCTTGAGGATCTGGATAGCACCAACGGACTGGAAGTGAACGGAACGCAAACCAAAAAACATTTCCTGCAGAATAATGATGTGATCGGAATAGGCAAATACAAGCTGAAATATGTCAATGATCAGGTCGCCCAGAGCAGTCCTGCCGATTTCGAAAAAACCATGGTGTTGCGATCGCCCGTCAAACAAGCGGCTCCTGGCGCAAGCAAGCCGGCGGAACCAGCCGGTATTACGCAAACACAACCTAATCTGAATAAACCGGCGGCTGAACCGTCGGCAGAGAAAACTGGAAAGCTCGATTCGTTCCATCCGTCGGCTTCGGCTGTCCGCGCACCTGTTGCTGTGGTGCAAGTTTTGACCGGGCCTAATGCCGGCAAGGAGCTTGAGCTGATAAAAAATCTGACTACGCTGGGCAAACCCGGGGTGCAGGTTGCAGTGTTGACCCGTCGCCCGCATGGTTTTTTTATTACCCACGTGGAGGGGGCCAGCCACCCGATGGTGAACGGAACGGCATTGAGCGATCAGTCACATCAGCTGAATGATCACGATGTGATTGAACTGGCCGGCGTCAAGATGGAATTCTATTTTAAAGATTAGCCGAAGACAGATTGCCGTGTGTCGCTGCGCGGCGAGTTTTGCCAGGGCGCGACGCAGCCGCTACTGGCTTCTGCCAGCTGTTTTCGGTCTTTTGTTAAAGGGCGCGGCGTGAAAAAAAACGCAATCTTGATTGGACTTGGCCTGTTGATAGTCCTGGTTTTCGTGGGTCACGCCGCCCGTTTTTACCGACTGGATTTTATCGACCAGTTGTCCTTTATTCTTGCCGATTACCGCCTGCGGTTGACCATGCCCCGAACGGTTGATGAACGTATCGTTATTCTCGATTTAGACGAAAAAAGCCTTAAAGAAGAGGGGCGCTGGCCTTGGGGGCGCGACCGTTTGGCCTTGCTGATGGACAAACTGTTCGATAAATATGACATAGCAGTGGTAGGGTTTGACGTTGTTTTTGCCGAAAGGGATGAGAGTTCGGGGCTGAAGGTGTTGCAGAAACTCGGGCAGAACCAGCTCAAGGATGTGGCGCCATTCCAGGCTGTTCTGGCCCAACTTCGGCCGCAACTCGAGTACGACAATCTGTTTGCGGACAAGATCAGAAATCGCAGGGTCGTGCTGGGATATTACCTGACTGACCAGAAAGACAAAAATGTTTCCGGGATGCTACCCGAGCCGACGTTTACTGCCGGCTCATTCAAGGGGCGCCCGATAACGTTTACCAAGTGGAACGGCTATGGTGCGAATCTTCCGGAATTGCAGCAAGCCTCTGCCAATTCCGGGCACTTCAATCCTCTGGTGGATGTTGATGGCAGGGTACGCCGCGTGCCCATGCTGGCAGAATACGACGGCGCCTATTATGAATCCTTATCTCTTGCAATGGTTCGCACTTTGCTGGGATATCCGAAGGTGCTTCCCGGTTTTGCTCAGGACAAGGCCAGCGGATATGCCGGCCTGGAATGGCTGGAGTTGAACATAGCCGGTGGCAAACTGAAAATCCCGGTAGACAGCGATGTGGCTGCTTATGTGCCGTATCGTGGGGGGCAAGGGAGTTTCCGCTATATTTCTGTCGCAGATGTGTTGCATGAGCGTGTTGATCCCGCACAGCTGAAGGACAAGATAGTGATATTGGGCACCACGGCTCCGGGGCTGATGGACATGCGCTCCACCCCGGTCTCGGAAGTTTACCCGGGGGTGGAAGTCCACGCCAACATGATCTCCGGTATTCTTGACCAGAATTTGAAGGAAAAACCTGCCTATATGTTAGGCGCAGAGGTTGTCTGGTTGTTGTTGATCGGCATCACCTTGAGTTTTTTGTTGCCGGTATTCAGTCCGGCCAAAGCGATTCTGGCTTCGGTCTTCGTGCTTGCTTCCACGACTGCGCTAAGTTTGGTCACATGGCGCTACGGGAACATATTGATGCCTATGGCAAACAGCCTGGTGATGATTGCTCTGCTGTTCGCATTGAACATGTCTTACGGATACTTTGTCGAGTCGCGCACCAAGCGGCAGATCACCAGTCTGTTTGGGAAATACGTGCCAACCGAACTGGTGGACGAAATGAGCAAAAACCCCGAGCAGGTGGTGTCCATGGAGGGCGAAAGCCGCGAGATGACTATTTTGTTCTCGGACGTGCGCGGTTTTACCTCCATTTCCGAGGGGCTGGATCCCAAGGAGTTGAGCCAGTTGATGAATGAGTTTCTCACCCCGCTTTCTCGGGTGGTTTCCAAACATAACGGCAAAGTAGATAAATATATGGGCGATTGCATCATGGCATTCTGGGGCGCGCCGAAACCTCTGCCCGGCCATGCGCGCCATGCCATATTGGCAGGCCTCGAAATGCAGGCGACCCTGAAAGCATTGCAGCCGCATTTCAAGGAGCGCGGCTGGCCGGAGATTCATGTCGGCGTGGGCATCAATAGCGGGCGTGTCAGTGTCGGCAACATGGGCTCGGAAGTGCGCGTTGCCTACACGGTGATGGGCGACGAAGTTAATCTGGCCTCACGCCTGGAAGGGATCACCAAGCAATACGGGGTGGGTATTATCGTCGGTGAAAATACCCGGAATGCCGTACCTGACTTCGTTTATCGCGAGCTTGATCATGTCCGGGTAAAAGGTAAAGATAAGCCCGTGGCGATTTACGAACCGATAGGACTGGCCAGCGAGGTGAGTAAAGCGCTGCAGGACGAAGTCAGGTTATTCCATGAAATGCGCCGCTATTATCGCAAACAGGATTGGGATCAGGCCGAATTGCAATTGATGAACTTGCAGCGCCTGTCGCCGGAAACAGCGTTGTACGGCATTTATGCCGAGCGCGTAAACCACTTCCGCAAAAACCCGCCAGCTGCGGATTGGGATGGCGTATTCGTATTCCAGTCCAAATAAACCGATCAATATTTACAGGTGCTCAGGACAAAATGAAACTCAGGGTATTGGGATGCAGCGGTGGGATCGGTGGCAACCTGCGCACCACTTCATTCCTGCTTGATCATGATGTGCTGATTGATGCCGGCACCGGGGTCGGCGAACTCAGCCTGACCGAACTTGCGATGATTGACCATGTTTTCGTGACGCATTCTCACCTTGATCATATTGCCGGTCTCCCGCTGATGATAGATAGCATCGGATTCATGCGTGACCGCCCTTTGACTGTTTATTCCAGCGAAGAGACGCTGGATATCCTCAAGAAGCATGTTTTCAACTGGAAGGTATGGCCGGATTTCAGCGAAATCCCCAATGCCCAGCAACCCTACATGCGTTACCAGCCGATAAGCCTGGGTGAGACTGTTGTTTTGAAGGGGCGCAAGATAACCGCCATCCCTGCCAGTCATGTAGTGCCCGCCGTTGGTTACCAGTTGGACAGCGGTAAGGCGAGTCTGGTTTTTACCGGGGATACCACCACTAATGATGCATTATGGAAGGTGGTCAACAAGATTAAAAACTTGCGTTACCTGATCATAGAGACGGCATTTTCAAATAGTGAAAGGAGTTTGGCTGTGCTCTCCAGGCATTTGTGCCCCAGTTTGCTTGCCGAAGAACTGGCCAAATTCAGGCGCGATGCTGAAGTATTCATTACCCATCTCAAACCGGGTGAAGTGGAGTTGACGATGCGGGAGATTGAGGACTGTGTGCGCGAGCCGTGCCCTAAAATGTTGCTGAACAATCAAGTGCTGGAGTTTTAGGGGCGTGGTATGACCTACGCTCTTGATCTCAGAACCCTGGCTAACCTGGAGCCGATTTCTTCATTTGATTCGGTACGGCTGCGTGAAGTGCTTGACTACTGCCATATAGAGACTATCCCCAAGGGCGGCAACCCATTTAAGCTGTTCAGTTTGGAGGGGCAATCAGTTTATCTGGTAAGCGGCGAAATAGAGCTGGTTTTCCAGGATGGCAACAAGGTGGTAGTGAGCGCGCAGTCCGAGTGGGCCAAACATCCGTTGGGCAAACGCCAGCCTGACATCGTTTCCGCTACGGCATTGTGTGAATCCCAGTTGCTGGATATTGATGAAGGGTTGCTGGATCGAATGATGGTGCTGGACCAGGTTTCGCAGCACGAACCGATTGGCGGGGCTCATTTTTCGAATAACCAGAATACCCGCGTCGATGTTTCGCTTAACGCCAAACGTTTGTTGAAGGCCAGCATGTTCAGTGCGGATAATCTGAACAATGGCCCGCTGGCACACGTGCCGATGACGAACATCAGTGTATTGCTGCAACGCCTCGAAGCCATCGCCGTGCGGGCGGGTGATGTCATTATTCGCGAGGGCGACGATGGTGATTATTACTATCTGATGGATAGCGGTCGCGCTCAAGTAACGCGCCGCGTAGGCGGCGTGGATTTGCCGCTTGCCGAACTGAAGACGGGAGATGTATTTGGCGAGGAAGCGCTGCTCTCCGATGCCAAGCGTAATGCGACAGTCATAATGAAATCCAATGGCGTGTTGTTGCGCCTTGGACGCCAGGATTTTCTGGCATTGTTGAAAGAGCCGCTGTTGCATAAAATAAGTTTTGAATATGCCATACAGGCCGTGGAGCAGGGAGCGGTATGGCTGGATGTCAGGTATCCCCCCGAGTATCGGTATGACAAGCTGCGCGGCGCCATGAATGTACCCCTGAATGAGATACGCAAGGCGCTTGGTGTGCTGGATCGCAGCAGGCAATATATTGCCTACTGCCAAAGCGGACGGCGCAGTGCGGCTGCAGCATTCATCATGGCGCAAGCAGGATTTGACGTGCAGGTTCTTGATGGAGGGCTTTGGTCGGTGCCGAGGTCGGCGCAGCAGTAGCCTGATGAGAAAGACAGAGGAGCAGGAATGAGTACAGTAATGGCGCCCAATAGCGCAGCAAACAATGTTGGTGATATGAAGCTCAGGCTCGAGTTCACCAAGAGTCTCAATCACGTCAACAACAAGATACATGCCACCGGCAACGTTGACGAGATCATGCTGGAACTCAGCAAGGATATCTGCGCGCTATTCAATGCGGATCGGCTGACTATTTATGTGGTGGGGGAGGACAAGGTCTCGCTTGTTTCCAAAGTCAAGACCGGGCTTAACTCCTTCAAGGATCTCAAATTGCCTATCGCCGAGCAAAGTATCGCCGGTTATGTTGCGATGCACAAAAAACTGCTCAACATCAAGGATGTCTACGATGAAAAGGAGCTGGCGCAGTACAGTACACATCTGCGCTTTTTGCAGGAGGTCGACAAACGCACGGGATATCGCACCAAGCAGATGATGGTCACGCCGATTCTGGATGAAACTACCGGCGATCTGGTCGGCGTCATTCAGGTCATCAATAATAAGGCCGGTGTTCCTTTTACGGCGATGATTCAAGAGGGCGTGGAGGAACTGGCGCAGACCATGGCAGTGGCGTTGCGCCAGCATCAGCGTCAGCAAAGCAGCGCGGTAAAAAACAAGTACGACTATCTGGTTACCGATGGGATTCTTTCTGCGGCAGAGTTTGAGCTGGCAACACGCACTGCGCGGCGCAAAGGCATCGATGTCGAAGAGGTACTGATAGACGAGTTTCAAGTCACCATCCCCGCGTTGGGCAAGTCGCTGTCGAGCTTCTTCGGAGTCCCTTACGAACCCTACAAGGCGGATCGCATCAAGCCTCAGGAACTGTTGAAAAACCTGAGGCGCGAGTATGTCGAAAGCAGCCACTGGATTCCGGTTGATGAGACACAGGAGGGTTTGGTGATCCTCACCACTGATCCGGAGC
Source organism: Gallionellales bacterium RIFCSPLOWO2_02_FULL_57_47 (assembly GCA_001801175.1). Lineage (GTDB taxonomy): Bacteria > Pseudomonadota > Gammaproteobacteria > Burkholderiales > Gallionellaceae > Gallionella. The sequence goes on from MGWZ01000049.1 coordinate 25,320, forward strand.
GGATCCAGGCTTCGCGAGTGGTCAACAATATCTTTCCAAGGCATCGGCTGGCCTACAAGGTTTGCTCGCAGCGCGAATTCATACAAACCCTGAATTTGTTCTACGGCGGTGGCGCTTCTTCCGAGGGCGGCGGCGCCCTCGCGGGCGATGAATCGTCGATGGACGATTTGCTGACCAGCCTCGGTGGAGACGAAGAAGAAATTGCCGGCGCCAGCCAGGAAGATGTCAGCGCCGCCGCCGACAACGAGCTGGTCAAGCTGGTCAACAAGATCATCGTCGATGCTTACCGGATGGGGGCATCGGACATTCATATCGAGCCTGGGCCGGGCAAGGCCAAGACGAAGATTCGCGTGCGCAAGGACGGTTCGCTGCTCAATTACATCGAAGTTCCCTCCACCTACCGCAATGCGCTGGTGACCCGTCTCAAGATCATGTGCGATCTGGATATTTCCGAGAAGCGCAAGCCGCAGGACGGCAAAATCAAGTTCAAGAAATATGGCCCGCTGGATATTGAGCTGCGCGTTGCGACCATCCCGTCTCAAGGCGGCGTCGAGGATGTGGTGATGCGCATCCTCGCTTCCGGCGAGCCGTTGCCTCTGGAAAAAATGGGTTTTTCGGCACGTAATAATGAGTTGATCAAGGCAACGGTCAGTAAACCGTATGGACTATTCTTCGTATGCGGCCCGACCGGTTCCGGCAAGACGACCACGCTGCACTCCATCCTGAAGTACATCAACACACCCGATACCAAGATATGGACGGCGGAAGATCCGGTGGAAATCACCCAGGCGGGGCTGCGCCAGGTGCAGATCAACAAAAAGGCCGGACTGGATTTTGCCACCATCATGCGCGCCTTCCTGCGTGCCGACCCGGACGTGATCATGGTCGGCGAAATGCGCGACAAGGAAACAGTCTCCATCGGCATCGAAGCCTCGTTAACCGGCCACCTGGTGTTTGCCACGCTGCACACCAACAGCGCGCCGGAATCCATCAACCGCTTGCTGGATATGGGCATGGATCCGTTCAACTTTTCGGATGCGCTGCTGGGAATTCTGGCGCAGCGTTTGGGGAAGCGCCTGTGCGGCGACTGCAAGAAACCGCATATCGCGACCGCTGACGAAATAAAATCGATGCTTACGGAGTACAGCGGCGAGTTGATGAACACGGCGACCTGGAAGAAAGATCCGGCTGCCGCCACCAAGGCGTTGTATGCCGAATGGGTCAAGCTGTTTGCCGATGAAAAGGGGCAATTCACGCTTTATACCCCGGTAGGCTGCGAGAAATGTTCCGGCACCGGCTATCGCGGACGGGTGGGTTTGCACGAACTGCTGATTGGCTCCGATCCGATCAAAAAGGCCATCCAGGAGCACGCGCGTGTTGCCGAGTTGCTGGCTATCGCACTGGAAGAGGGAATGCATACCTTGAAGCAGGATGGCATGGAGAAAGTCCTGCAAGGCATTACCGATATGCACCAGGTACGCGCGGTTTGCATCAAGTAAAAGTTATCCTCATGCATTCCACCGATAACCTCCTGCATCGCCTGAAGGAACTCAACGAGATTGGCATCGCGCTGTCGCAGCAGCGCGATATAAACAGCCTGCTGGAAACTATTCTGGTGGCGGCAAAGCGCATTACCCGCGCCGATGCCGGCACTCTTTATCTGCACGACCCGGAACAGCGGGTGTTGCGTTTCGAAATTATGCGCACCGACTCTCTGAATATCGCGATGGGTGGAACCAGCGGTGTGCCGATCAGTTTTTATCCGATCCGGCTTTACGATGACGAGGGTAACCCCAACCATGCCATGGTGGTGAGCCACGCTGCCTTGAGCGGTGAGACGATCAATATTTCCGATGCCTACGAGGCGCATGGGTTCGATTTTTCCGGCACCAAAAAATTCGATGCCAAGACCGGCTACCGATCCCAGTCTTTTCTGACCGTGCCGATGCGCAACCACGAGAATGAAGTCATCGGGGTGTTGCAACTGATTAATGCGAAGGACCAGGAAAGCGGCGCGGTTGTACCGTTTTCAAGCGACGATCAGCAGCTGTCGGAATCCCTCGCCTCGCAGGCAGCCATTGCCTTGACCAACCGTCATCTCATCAATCAATTGGAAGATCTGTTCGAGGCTTTCATTCAGCTCATCAATACCGCCATTGACGATAAATCCCCCTATACCGGCGGCCATTGCGCGCGCGTGCCGGTTCTGACCATGATGCTTGCCGAGGCGGTCAATCGCACCACCCAGGGTCCGCTCAAGGACTTTGTAATGACCGACAAAGACCGGTACGAATTGAAGATTGCAGGCTTGCTGCACGACTGCGGCAAGATCACCACACCGGTCCATGTGGTGGACAAGGCAACCAAACTGCAAACCATTTTTGACCGCATCCACCTGGTGGATACCAGATTTGAAGTGCTCAAGCGCGATGCCGAAATCGCCATGCTACGCAAGCTATCGCACTCCCCTCTCCCGCAAACCCCTCCCGCCCTCCCCTTGTCAGGGGAGGAGGTGAGCTTCCCCCCTGACAAGGGGGGATTGAGGGGGGTTGGGTTGGGGGATGTTGATGAGACTGCTATCCGCGCCGAGTACGCCGCGCGGATTCGGCAATTGGACGATGACCGTGAATTCCTGCGGCACTGCAATGTCGGCGGCGAGGCTATGTCAGACGAGGCGCAGCAGCGGGTGCACCAGATCGCCGCCTATCAATGGCGTGATGCCGGCGGTAAAGCGGGCAATTTTGCGAGCATCCGCCCCGCGGATTGCCTGCTTAAACCATTTCTCAGCGACGCCGAGGTCGAAAACCTCACGATACGCTCCGGTACCCTGACAGCGGCAGAACGCGAAATAATCAACCATCATATTGTTATTACCATCAAGATGCTGGAATCCCTGCCCTGGCCGAGACACCTCAAGAACGTCGCCGAATATGCGGGGGGGCATCACGAACGCATGGACGGCAAGGGTTATCCGCGCGGACTGACGAGGGAACAGATGTCGGTGCAAGCCAGAGTCATGGGTATCGCCGATATTTTCGAGGCGCTCACCGCCAAGGACAGACCCTACAAAAAAGGCAAAACCCTCACCGAATCGCTGACCATACTCGGCAAGTTCAAGCTGGGCGGACATGTCGACCCGGATTTGTTTGATGTGTTTATTCGCGAAAAAGTCTATCTGGACTATGCCAGGAAATTCCTTGCGCCTGAGCAGCTTGATGAAGTCGATTTGAGCAAGATTCCGGGAGTAAATCCGGACTCATAGCGGCCAGGAAATTATGATTTTTCATTTCAAGTAAAGCCACCCGTAACTGCCAAAAATTGTCAGTCATCTGACGAATATGTGATGTTGATTTGCCGGAGGGCAATCTTTGATAGATATGAATGGGCAAGCAGGGAGAGCGCCAATAATCGTAAAAATCCGGCTTAACTTCTAAGCTGCATAAAAATTACATTAATATCAAATAATTGCATTCCAGGTTGCCTCCAACACGAAAATCAAATAGAAATTTTCAGCCGAGTGCCACAGCATGGCATGGCTATTGCGTACATAACCACCGACACACGACATTTGGTGTGTTCAACTTTAAGAGGAGCTTTAACATGAAGAACATTCAAAAAGGTTTTACCCTGATCGAGTTGATGATCGTGGTAGCGATTATCGGTATTCTGGCTGCGGTGGCGATTCCTGCCTACGGCGATTACACCGCCCGTGCGCAAGCTGCTGAAGCTTTCACGCTGATGGACGGCGTAAAAACACCGTTGACCGAGCTGTACACGACCGAAGGCAAATTTGCGTTCGATTCAACGGGTGTTAACGGTATTCCTGCGATCACCACTGGTAAATATGTGCAATTGATGGAAATGCCTGCTGGTCACCCATTCAGCATTCAAGCCACGTTCAAGGCAACTGGCACCAGCAGCAAAATCAAAGGTAGGTCCGTACATATGTACTACAACCCGAACTCCGGCTCCTGGACCTGCGCGAACGGCGCTGCCGCCCAAGACGATGGCACGGCTATTTCGGCTGTCGTTGCGGGCACTCCTGATGTAACCGTTGTTGCCGTGGTAAGTACTGCTACCACTACACTGCTAGACGCGAACGTGTTGCCCAAGTCCTGTCAATAATCTTGCTCAGGCTGCCTCAAGGGTAGTGACAGCAAGCAAAAGCCCCTCGCAAGAGGGGCTTTTTGTCGAAAAGCCCTTTGCCGGGCTTTTTCATTTGGCACGCTATGTGGTAGTTACGGAGAGGTTCACTGTACACTTCAGAGTTGATACGCCCTGAAAAAACCGTCTTTGAAAGGTAGTGAGATGGGAATATTCGATCGATTTCGGTCTGCCGGACAAGCCGCAGACAACGGCAAAAACAAAGCGGATACATCCGAACAGGATGCGATACGCTTGATCGACGCAGGTAATGCCTTCGAGGCTGAAAACCGGATCGAAGAGGCAAAGTGGAATTATCTGGACGCCATTCGGCTGGTGCCGAATCTGGCGCGCGCGCACCTCAATTACGGCAACATTTTATTGTTGAAGGGAGACTTGCAAGGCGCACTGGACGCATTCAGGACTGCGATCAAGCACAAGCCTGATTACGCCGGCGCTTATTACAACATGGGCAACGCCATGTTGGGCAACGGGCAGTACGACGAGGCAGTATCGAGCTATCGCCGGGCACTGGAGATCAAACCCGACTATGCCGAGGCGCATTGCAGCCTGGGCGTTGCCCTGAGAGACCTAGGGCAGTTTGAAGACGCGGTGGCGAGCTACCGGCGTGCGCTGGAGATCAAACCCGATCTGGTCGAGGCGCATTACAACCTGGGTATGGATCTAAAAAGCCTCGGAAGGCTCGAAGATGCATTGGCAAATTACCGCCGGACGCTGGAACTTAAACCCGATTATGCCGAGGCGCATAGCAATCTGGGCATTGCCCTGCAAGCTCTCGGGAAGCTTGATAGTGCGGTAGAAAGTTACCGGCGCGCGTTGGAACTTAAACCCGATTTTGCCGAGGCGCATAGCAATCTGGGGATTGCCCTGCAAGCCCTCGGAAAACCTGAAGCTGCGGTAGCGAGTTACCGGCGTGCGCTGGAGGTCAAATCTGATCTGTTCGTGGCGCATAACAATCTGGGCAATACCCTGCAAGACCTCGGGCAGTTTGAAGACGCGCTGGCGAGTTACCGGCGTGCGCTGGAGCTCAAGCCCGACTATGCCGAGGCGCATAGCAATCTGGGTGTAGCACTCAAGGAGCAAGGCAAACTTTCCGAAGCAGAGGCCTGTTTTAGACGGGCGTTAGAACTCAAACCAGATTTCGCCGAGACGCATAGCAATCTGCTGTTCATCCTGAACTACAACGACGATCTTTCACCCTCGTATTACCTTGAACAGGCGCGCCAGTATGGCCGGCTAGTGGCAGGAAATGTGGTGACACGTTTTTCCGCCTGGCAGTGTGCGGCTCGTCCCGAACGACTGCGTGTCGGGCTGGTGTCCGGCGACTTGCGGGTACATTCGGTGGGGCATTTTCTGGAAGGGCTGTTGTCGAATATTGATTCGGCCCGCATCGAATTGATCGCTTACCCGACACACCACAAAGAAGACGAACTCACCGCGCGCATCCGGCCATATTTTTCAGCGTGGAAACCGCTGGTCGGAAAGCGCGATGCAGACGCCGCCCGTTT
>MGWZ01000050.1 GCA_001801175.1 Gallionellales bacterium RIFCSPLOWO2_02_FULL_57_47
GACTTGCGCCGGCTGGCTCGCGAACGCCAGGCAGCCGTAGCGCGGCGCGCGGAGAAACATGCCGAACTGGAACGCATCCGTGAGCAATTCGCCGCGCTGCTGGGAACCGGAATCGCCGCGTATGAAGGCATCCTGGGGCATCTGCTGCCGGAGGCGCCGGCTGGTTTGGAGAACTTGCTCGGCAAGCTCGATGCCCGTCCTGACCTGGCGGCGCTGGGCGCGCGCGCTGCAGCGGCTGACCTGGAAGGCCGTGCCGCCACCCGAGGCTGGATACCGGAGGTCACGTTGGGTGTCGGTGCGAAGCGCGGCGATTACGGCTTCGGCCACGAATCGCTGACCTCGTTCACAGCGGCAATTCCCTTGCCGGTTTTCGACCGCCAGCAGCCAGGCCAGCAACGCGCTGCCGCTCAGGCCATGGCTGCGCGTGCCGAATATCGCCTGGCACGCAGCCGCGCCGAGGGCCAGTTGCGCGGATTGCACCGGCAGGTGACGCAACTGGTTGACGCCGCCAGCCGCTATCGCCGCGAGGCGGCTACCCAGTCGGACGATCTCATCCGCATTGCCGATTCCGCCTACCGTGCCGGCGAATCCACAGTTCTCGAATTGCTCGATGCTTACAAGGGCGCGCTTGAAGCGGAAACCACTGCACTGGACCTCGAATGGAAAGCACGCGAGGCCAGTATCGAACTCGACCAATTAACAGGGAGTTACCCCGAATGAAACATCTGAAAATTTCAATCTTGAGTGCCGCTTTACTGGCGGTTTTCCTGCTCTCCGCCTGCGGCGAGAAGAGTGCTGCGAAGGACGATCATGGCACCAGGGCATCGGTCGAAAAGGCCGCTGACGGCCATGCCGATAACCACGCCGAGAGCGGCGAGAAGCTCACCCACTTCAGCGACAAAAGCGAACTGTTCGTCGAGTTTCCGCTTCTCGTCGCTAACCAGCCGGCGACTTTCGTTGCCCATTTCACCTGGCTCGCCAACTTCAAGCCTGTCGCCAAAGGACGGTTGACCGTGGTGCTGGCCGGTGGCACTGCGCCGGAGGAGCGTTTCGTCATTGATGCGCCAAGTGTCCCCGGCATCTACAAACCGGTGGTGACACCAAAAACTGCCTGCAAGCGCGATCTGACGTTGATGGTCGAATCTGAACAAGGCGTGTTGACGCACCAGCTCGGCCCGGTCGATGTGTTTGCCGATGCCAGGGCGGCGCAGGCAGCGCACGGCGGGGAAAATCAGCGTGATGAAGGCATCGCGTTCACCAAAGAGCAGCAATGGAAAATCGACTTTGCCACCGCCGAGGCAGTCAGGGGCGTGGTGCGCGAATCTGTCGCCGCCACCGGCACGATCAAGGCCCAGCCGGATGGCGAGGCATTGCTCGCCGCGCCGATGGCCGGATTGGTGCGACCGGCAGGCAGTTTTCCGCATGTCGGGCAGGCGGTGAAAAAGGGGCAGGTTCTCGCGTATTTCGTGCCGCGTCTTGGCGGGGAGATCGACCACGCATCGCTTGAAACCGCAGCCGCCAGGGCACGCATCGGTCTGGATCAAGCACAACGCGGGCGCGAGCGAATGGAGATATTGTTCAAGGAGGAAGCCGTTGCCGAAAAGCGCCTGCTTGAGGCTCGCGCCAACGAAGGCATCGCAGCAGCGGAACATGACGCCGCCCGGCAGCGTCTTGGGCAGCTTGGCGACGGCGGAGGCGGCATCGCCCTGCATGCGCCCATCGACGGCGTGGTCGCCGATGTGTCGGTCGCGCCGGGCGCTTTTGTGGCCGAAGGCGCGCCGCTGATCCATATCGCCAATACCGGCAAACTCTGGCTGGAGGCGCGCGTGCCGGAAAGCGACATCGGCCGCCTCGGCACGCCCTCCGGCGCCTGGTTTGAGGCGGATGGTTACACCGGCGACTTCACCATCGAAACCGGCAACAACGGCAAGCTGGTGGCGGTCGGCGGTGTGGTGGACGCGGTGACGCGCACGGTGCCGGTGATTTTTGAATTCGCCAACCCGGGCCGCGCCTTGCCTCTCGGCTTGACGGTGAAAGTGCGGCTCTTCGCCGGTGGCGGCCATCAGGGGATAGTGGTGCCAGCCGGTGCCGTGCAGGATGAGAGCGGCACCAGCGTAGTCTATGTGCAGACCGGCGGCGAATCCTTCGCACGCAGCATCGTGCAGGCTGGAACGCGGGATGGCGAGCGCATCGAGATCAAGGCAGGCCTGGAGCCGGGGCAGCGTATCGTTAGCGAGGGTGCCTACCTGATCCGGCTGTCTGCCACCAAAAGCGGGCCGTCCGGCCATGCGCACTGAGGGGTAACGATCATGATTGGACACATTATTCAGTGGTCGCTGCGCAACCGCCTGTTCGTGGTGCTCGGTGCCTTGTTGCTGCTGGGTTGGGGCGGCTACGAAGCAACGCGCACGCCGGTGGACGTTTTTCCGGACCTGACCGCGCCGACCGTGACCGTCGTCACCGAAGCGGCAGGCATGGCGCCTGCCGATATGGAAACGCTGGTTACCTTTCCGATCGAAACCGCGCTCAACGGCGCACCGGGGGTACGTCGCGTGCGTTCGGCGACGAAGATCGGGCTATCCACGATCACGGTCGAGTTTGCATGGGGAACGGATGCCTATCTGGTGCGGCAAATCGTCGCGGAGAAGCTGCAACTGGCAAAAGCCTCGCTGCCTCCGGGCATCGATGCGCCGGTCATGGCGCCGGCGGCATCGGTCATGGGCGAAATCATGTTCATCGCGCTGGCCTCGGAAACCGTCGGCCAGCACTCGACGGTGGCGCTCAAGAACACCGCCGACTATGTGCTGCGCAAACGGCTGCTGGCGGTGCCCGGCGTCGCCGAGGTGCTGCCGATCGGCGGAGACTTGCAGCAGTTTCAGGTGACGCTGAAGCCCGAGCGGCTGGCGGCTTACGGGCTGACCATAGCCGAGGTGGTCAAAGCCGTAGCAGGCTCGAACAGCAACGCTGCCGCCGGTTTCTATGCCGAAGCCGGCCAGGAATACCTGATCCAGGGCATAGGCCGTGTGCGGACATTGGAAGACATCGCCGAGGCGGTGGTGGCAGTGAAGAACGGGCAACCGGTGCTCATCCGCCATGTTGCCGACGTGGCGCTCGGCATTGCGGTCAAGCGCGGCATCGGCTCCACCAACGGCAAGCCTGCGGTGGTGCTGGGCATCCAGCGTCAACCGGCAGCCAACACGCTCGAGCTGACGCGGGCTCTCGACGCGGCCATCGCCGACATCCAGAAGTCGTTGCCGGCAGGCATGAAGATCGAAAACCGCCTGTTCCGCCAGGCCGACTTCATCGAGATTTCCATCGCCAACCTGATGGCGGCGTTGCGCGACGGGGCGATCCTGGTCATTGCGATCGTCTTCGCCTTCATGCTCTCGGCACGCTCGACGGCCATCACGCTGGTTGCGCTGCCCTTGTCGCTGGTGGCGGCGATCCTGTCGATGAAGGCGCTCGGTGCGACGATCAACACGATGACGCTGGGCGGCATCGCCATCGCGCTTGGCGCTTTGGTGGACGACGCGATCATCGTCGTCGAAAATGTCGTCCGCCGCTTGCGCGAGAACCACGCCAAGCCGGAGCTCCAGCGCGAATCCGGAATGCACGTCGTTTTTCTGGCGACCAGGGAAATCCAGGGCTCGATTGTTTTCGCCACGCTGATCATCATGCTGGTGTTCGTGCCGCTGTTCTTCCTGTCGGGTGTCGAGGGGCGGCTGATGGTGCCGCTCGGGCTGGCCTACGTGATTTCGCTGTTTGCCTCGCTGCTGGTTTCGATCACGGTGACACCGGTGCTTGCTTCGCTGTTCCTCGTCAATGCCAGGGAGGTGCAGCGCGAGCATGAGCCGCGTTTCGTGCATAGTCTGCGCGCAACCTACCGCCGCATACTCGATGCCACACTGACGCGCTGGCAAGCCATTTCCGTCGTCAGCGGCGGCCTGCTGCTCGCCGCGCTGCTCGGTCTCGCGCTTGCCGGGCAGGCCTTCCTGCCCGATTTCAACGAAGGCACGCTGACGGTTGGCGCCGAGACTATCGCCGGCACCTCGCTGGAAGAATCGGCCAGGCTCGGGCAAATGGTCGAGGAAGTCATGCTCGCCCACCCGGAAGTCGTTGCCACGGCGCGCCGCACCGGACGCTCGCCACTCGACCCGCACGCGCTCGACGTGCATCAGTCGGAGATCGAGGTCAGCCTGAAGATGGGCAAGCGCAGCAAGGAGGATTTTCTTGCTGCGTTGCGCGCCGATTTCGCTCTGCTGCCCGGCGTACAGGTGGTGGTCGGACAGCCGATTTCGCACCGCATCGACCATATGCTTTCGGGGACACGCGCCAACATCGCGGTCAAGATTTTCGGCAGCGATTTGCAGGAACTGCGCAAGCTGGCGCAACAGGTTAAGGGCGTGATGGAAAAGGTCGATGGCGCGGTTGACGTGCAGCCCGAGCAGCAGACCGACATTCCTTTCCTGACCGTGAAGTACCGGCGCGATGCGCTGGCGCGGCACGGCCTGTCGGCAAAGGAGTTATCGGAGAGCATCGAAGCCGCATTCAACGGGCTGGCCGTGGCTAAGGTGGTGCAGGGCCAGGCAAGCTTCGACCTGGTGGTGCGCTACGATCCGGCGGCGCGCGGCAATCTCGATGCCATCCGTTCCACGCTGATCACGACGCCGAGCGGCGCCCGGCTGCCGCTGTCCGCGCTGGCCGACATCCGGAATGACCGCGGACCGTATTTCATCAACCGCGAGAACGTGCAGCGCAAGATCGTCGTCATGGCCAACGTGGCGGGACGCGACCTGAAGAGCGTGGTGAACGAGATGCGGGCCAGGGTGGAGCAGGAAATCAGGCTGCCGGCGGGTTATCACATCGAGTTTGGCGGCCAGTTCGAGAGTGCAGAAGAGGCGGCGCGCATTTTGCTGCTGCTCGGATCGGCGGTCGTGGTCGGCATCTTCCTGCTGCTGTTCCTCGCCTTCCATTCGGTACGCGACGCCTTCCTGGTCATGCTCAATCTGCCGCTGGCTATCATCGGCGGCGTCGTGGGTGTCTATGCCGCAGGCGGCGTCGTCAGCATCGCCTCGATCATCGGCTTCATCACGCTGTTCGGTATCGCCACCCGCAACGGCGTGATGATGATTTCGCACATCCATCATCTGGTCGAACGCGATGAGGTGGAGGATGTGTACGAGGCGGTGAAACGCGGCGCCGAGGAGCGGTTAATCCCGATCCTGATGACGGCGCTTGCTGCCGGTCTCGCGCTGGTGCCATTGGCGCTGTCCGGCGGTCAGCCCGGATCGGAAATTCAGGCGCCGATGGCAGTGGTCATACTCTGCGGGCTGATTTCCTCGACCGTGCTTAACATGGTAGTCGTGCCTTCCCTTTACTTGCGGTTCGGCGCCGTCCGGCGAGCGCTCGACGCCGCCCAAACCTTGCGCCGCCGTACTGCAGATTTTGCATAAAGAAAGGAAATGAGATGAAAATATTTTACCTGGGCATACTGGCCGTTTTGTGGCTAACCGGCTGCGCCAGCCATGTTCATCAACTGGTCAGGGAAGACGGAGTGCCATTCATTGCCGGGGAACTGGTTCATGACAGCGGTGAGGGCAATCGCCTCGTGCTGGAGGCGCCGAACCGCCGTTATCAGGCCCGGGGCTTTGCCGTCGAGCGCCAGACCAATTTGGCGGACTTGCGCAAACGTTATTACGGCGTCAATCCGAAGCACTGGGACCGGATTTTTTCCGGGCTCGACACTGATCATGTAACGCTCGCGGTGGAGACGGTTGCGCGAGACAATGATGGCGTTGAAGTTTCCTGTCGTTTTGTGTGGATTTCCGGCGCGAAGCCTGAGGGTGTTTGCACGGATCAGGCTGGTGCGGAGTTTTTGGTGCGTTTTGATTAATTCGTGCTGGGTAAAAACTAAATGCACATAGTATTTGACGAGGCCGGGATGCTTTGCTATAGTTTGCGTCTTCGCTGACGCGGGGTGGAGCAGCTCGGTAGCTCGTCGGGCTCATAACCCGAAGGTCATAGGTTCAAATCCTGTCCCCGCAACCCTAATTCCAGTAATTTCTGGGCAGCCGTTCTTTAAAAAACAAACAAACAACCGACGAGTGTAGGTGCTTGGTTTTTGGGAAGTTTCTGTATCTT
>MGWZ01000051.1 GCA_001801175.1 Gallionellales bacterium RIFCSPLOWO2_02_FULL_57_47
CATGTGCTGTTTTGGGTTGAACAATACGCCCTAGTTTATTGAAATTCAATGGGGTTTTGTGGGGAGACCTCAGGGACGGAGCCTCATTCTTTTCGCAAAATCAATCGGACTCCGTCCCTAAGGTCTACTCGGGTTTGGAGTGGACGAAGTTGAGCGCTTCCGCCAGCTCCCTTTCACGCTCCGAAATCAGACCAAAACAATCCTTGATGTCCTGAATGGTGCCGTCGGGTAATCAATCGGGGACAGACCACGAATAGAATAAATTGGGGTAAGCATCGCGCACTTCCGCAACCGCTTGCGCTACCACGTCATAAGACAAACCGAACTTGCGACTCAACGTATTGGCAAGTTCGCTCAGAACTTGTGTGCTGACAACGGGATTATTTTGTTCGATAAGTGCGAGTGCTACGGCTCGCTTTTCCGGCTCGTCGCCGGAATAGAGATACACCACAATGTTGGTGTCGAGAAAAGTCTTTCCGCTCATTGGCGGCATCGCGATTGAAGCGGTAGCCGCGCGTGGAAATGGTGGCGGCCTTGAACAAGGTCTTGCGCTTGCTTGCTTGCTTCGCTTGTCGCTTCCAGCAGGATCACTCGCACTTCCTTGCCGTTCCAGCCTTGATACTCGCGGGGCAAGTCCACCACTCCGTCATGAGCCTTGCTGACAAATTCGATTGCTTGCATGGTCAATCTCCGTTTTGAATGCGGGTATTCTAGTTCGCGGACAATAAGTTAGCCAGCCCCATGCAATACAAGGGGCTTCGATACCTCAGCCGAGATTACATGGGGGCGGAGCCACATTCTTTTCGCAAAATCAATCGGACTCCGTCCCTAAGGTCTACTCAGCGTTACTCTTCATCAAAGTAATCAGAATCTATTTTTTTAATTTCATATTTTCCGGTCAGCGTAACGCTCTAATAAGGCAGAATTTATTTTTTCTGGCTTTTCAGCCAACAGATTAAGGCCTTGTTCTGGAAAATCGATGGTGTCAGACTCCATCGATCAATCCAAATCCTATGCCGCAATCGGCATCATCTGTTCCAGTTGATCCTCAATTGCACACAACGCGAGGTCTTGCACAACACATTTCCAACAAAACCCAGTTAAATTACCTCCGGCAAAGCCGGAGGCTTATTGGGTGAGCGCCTCAAAGGCGCTGATAAATCCATGAGCCGCCCAAGGCGGCTGGTTTCCACTCCTTCCCCCTATCAGGGGGAAGGTTGGGATGGGGGTACAAACTTTTGACTGCATCCGTGCTTGAATTTCTACCCCCACCCTAACCCTCCCCCTGCAAGGGGGAGGGAATAATGTAGCCAAGTTTTAACGTTACTCGTTAATGACCACCGGAACGGTCAAACCTAACGGAGTCCCCCGGCAAAGCCGGGGGTTTACCTCACCGAATCAGCATTACGCTGTTTTACGCGACGTCCGTTTGGGTCGGCTTGTTAAGCATCGGTTAAAGAGGGGGTTGGATTAAATTTATTATCACGCCGCAATATCCAAATACTCCACCACACTGGCTGGCGCAGGAACAGGCAAACCATCTTCGCGCAGGCCCTCAATATGAAACTTGATAGCTTCGCGGATTTCCTGCTCCGCTTCTTTAACAGTGTTTCCGGTGGCAATGCATCCGGGTAAATCCGGTGCATAGGCGGAATAATTGTTTCCGGCTTTTTCAACAACGACGGCGTAACGCATATTTTTACTCCTTAAGTCCTGCTTGTTTGAAGATGCTGTTCAATGTTCCGGGTGCCAGATCATCACTGGGTTTGCCGGCAACCGTGACACGTCCCGGCTTTTGCGGGTGCTTGAACTGACGATGACTGCCGCGTGTGGCAACGAGGTGCCAGCCATCAGCATGCAGCAATGACAGTACTTCGCTCACTTTCATGGTAAACGGCGCGCATAGATACTGTTAACCCTGTCAATATTCATGCGAAGCATTCTCCGCCAAGCCTCCCCGTTTGGCAATCGCCCCATTCCCTACTGCCAGGTCAACTAAAAGTACCGGTGTCTAATTCTTTTTATCCCAAAAAAATTTCGACTCATTTGACCACGCATTTATTCGCGCAATAACTTCCCGACTTCAATTTCAGGATAGGCTTTTTCGATTGCTTTCTGGGCGCGTTCAAATCGGGACACCCAGCCTATACCCCGGCTCATCAGGTCTTCGTAGGCTTCCCTGATTTCCCATGTTCTGTTGTCCTTGAAATATCTCAACAGAGAAGCAGCCTGTGTCAGGTCTTTGCTGGCTATGGAAGCATACATCCCTTCGCGCTCACCGTAGACGATCAGTTTGTGCAAAGCGTATCTGGCCGGGTGCGGTATGTTCACAACGACAGCGCCTTCCATGTTGAACAGGACGGCCTGCTGAACCTGGACGAGCGAATATTCCATGAATTTCAAAGGCTGCAGCGTGACGTGAAGTTGCGGGTGTTCGTAATTTTTTTCACCGCCGCGATGCAGCGTGGTCAGGAAGTCCAGTCTGAAGCTCGGATCACGCGGCTCAAGATAGGTGGCGCCTGTTTTTCCTTTGAGACCGGAAATAGGAAGCAATCCCATTTGCAGGGACTCGATGGCTGAATGTGTATTCACTTCCAAATTGGACGGAAGTGCCAATGCAATGTTTTTGCCGGAATGGGCGAAATCAAGATCCTGCGTGCGCGATGAATCCCCCCATTGCACGCCCAGCATGTTTCCATAAGCCAGAAATGCGTGTGTTCCAACCAGAACACCGCCTGCACGGAAAAATCCGTACTCCGAGAGTCTGGCAATCACACGTAGATGTTTTGGCAATATTGCGGCGCAACCCAGGGCGACAGCACTGGCGGCCAAAGGAACAAGGTTTTGCGTCACGCCGGGTTGGGCTTTCAGCTCGATCAGCGATTTGACCGCATCGTTATCCGGGCCGATATATATCTGCCTCAGTTTGCCCGATGGCTCGGTGTACTGGAAATACCAGTATTTATGCCCTTTGACCGTTTTTGATGAAAATGAACCGGTCAGGTCGGCCACGGTACGCATGTGTTCCGCAGTCAATGCGGCGTCTATCAACTGGGCGTATGCGGCCTGGGCTGTTGAGGTCAGTTCCTTGTATTCAAAGGCCATTTGATTATACTGGTATTGAGTTGTTTTTAGTATAACTGCGCGGTTATACTAAATCAACTATCTATTTAGTATAACTTGACACTGAACCCTTAGGTGCCGGAGTTGAATTGTTTTCCAGTACATCCTGTGCCGCAATCGGCATTATGCGTTCCCGTGGAATACCGCCCCGGTGCCGGCGAGTTTTTCATCTTCTGATTGTTTGTCGCCGGTTGGAAGCTGCATGAACATTCCTCATTTTTTGAGGCCTCATATTTCCTTGTCCAATATCCCACGCCGCAAGCGAACGCAGCTCAGAATGCAACGCTCACGCCGACGAGCAGTTGCGAAGTCTTCAGTTCCGTCTCGCCTCGCCCGCCGCCCGCGGTGTTGACTTTCACCTTGCCGCTGTTGTACTTGGCCTCGATGAAGACGCCCGCCGTTTGCGTGACTCCGTATTGCAGGCCGCCAAGCAGCTGGTAGCCGAAGCCGCCGCCCTCAAAGCCTTCGCTGTTGTGCTGGCCGTTGACGGTGTTCTCCGGATGCAGCACATAGCAGGTCAGCCCCGCTCCCGCATAGGGCTGCCAGCGTCCGCGCGGGAACGCGCCGCTCGTCTGGTGCATCCAGCGGCGGTATACGTTCAACCCCAGGATGTTCACGCCGTGGGAGATGCCAAATGACTGCACGCGCTGGTTCATCGGTGCGTCTTCATTGACCGGCGCGCCGTTCCAGGTGCCGTCGACATGCACGACCTCACTGGTCCTGGCGTAAACCTTGTCGTGGGTAAAATCAAAACCGACGCCCCAGTCGGGGCGATCATCAAGGAAATGCGTGACGCGGATGCCGTAGTAGAACGGCGCCTTGAATGGTTCCGAATCCCAGTTGACGCTGCGGAAGGTGGCATCGGAACCGGTGCCCGGCTGGCTGATCCGCACATCGCTGTTGCCGGTACGCGAGGAGCCCAGGTAGAACGAGCCGGTCGTTTCGGCAAGCGCCGTATCCGCGAGGATGGCCAGCGCTCCGGCAGCCAGCAGCGCCAGTCCCCGTGTATGCAGCGCAGGAAATTCGTGATCAGGTCTATTCATGATGCGCATCATCCGTATCACCCTCCTCCCTTGCAGCTTGTCTCACCTCCGTAAAGTTTACTCCGAATTAAACGGCGACGATGCCTGCATTTCCTTTGTTCATGTCACCTGGGAAATTGACCGTTCGCCGTTGCTGCATCCCCAGTGACAGGTGGGCCAGGCTTGCGTGGCAGGAAGGACAAGCGTAGCGTACTCAATGTACGAAGGTCATTTTGCAGGAGCACGATGCGCATGATGTGGAACATACTCGGTGTACTGGCTGCAGCCTATGGCGGGCTGTCGTTGTGGCTGTTGGTCTTTCAGTCGAACTTGGTGTTCTACCCGGAAATCGATCGCGAGGTGGCCGCCACACCTGCCCTGGCGAAGCTGCAGTACGAAGACATCCACCTGAAAACCGCCGACGGCATCGATTTGCATGGCTGGTATGTCCCGGCTCCGCAGCCGCGCGGCACGGTGCTGTTCCTGCACGGCAACGCGGGGAACATTTCACACCGCCTCGATTCAATCGAGATGTTTTATCGCCTGGGTTACAGCACGCTGATCTTCGATTATCGGGGCTATGGAAACAGCGGCGGCAAGCCCACTGAGCAGGGCACCTATCGCGATGCCGAGGCCGCATGGCGCTACCTGACCGAGCAGCGGCACATTCCCGAATGCCGCATCGTGCTGTTCGGCGAATCGATGGGCGGCGCAGTTGCCGCATGGATGGCCGCCCGGCAGAATCCGGCTGCATTGGTAATTTCTTCCGGCTTCACTTCCGTGCCCGATCTGGGGCAGCAGCTCTATCCGTATCTCCCGGTGAGGTTGCTGGCGCGCATTCGTTACGACACCCGGGAAAGCCTGCGGTCGGTCACCGCTCCGGTGCTGATCGCGCACAGCAAGGCAGATGACATCATTCCATACGAGCACGGACGCGCGCTCTTCGCCGCGGCCAATCCGCCCAAGCAGTTCCTCGATCTTGCCGGGGGGCATAACGATGGTTTCATTTTCATGCGCGAAACCTGGGTCAAGGCGCTGGGGGATTTTCTCGGCGAGCATGTCGCCCGGCGGCAGCCGCCTGACTGCCGGTAATGGAATAAAATCAGAACCTTTATCTAACAGGGTTGGAAAAAGTAATCATGGATGTGAAAGAGCCGATATTGCTGCACGAGCACCTGGTCGACCAGGAATGGTTCAACGCGCTGCTGGATTCTTCGCTCGACTGCATCATCGCTATCAACCATGACGGCATCATCGTCGAATATAACCGTGCCGCCGAAGTCGTCTTCGGTTACCCGGCGACAGAAGCCATCGGCCGGCGCCTGGACGAACTGATTATCCCCGAGCGCTACCGCGACCGGCATCGCAACGCGCTGGCGCATTACCTGCAAACCGGGGAAGGCAGCATCATCGGCCGCCGGGTCGAGGTGCATGGACAGACCAAGTCCGGCAGGGAGATTCCCGTCGAGCTTACCGTGCTGCCGATCCATCCCGGCCGCAGCCCCTACTTCACCGCCTACCTGCGGGACATCACCGAGCGGAAAGCGGCGGAGGAAAAAATCCGCGAATATTCGATCAGGCTGAAAGAGAGCCTGATCGAGACCATCAACTCGGTATCCACGACCGTCGAATTGCGCGATCCCTACACGGCCGGGCACCAGCGGCGCGTGGCGGCCCTCGCTTATGCCATCGGCCGCGAAATGGGACTCGATGAGCAGCGTCTCGAAGGCCTGTATTTCGGCGGCATGGTGCACGACATCGGAAAGATCGTGGTGCCGTCGGAAGTGCTGACTGACCCCGGCAAACTCGGCTTCGAGGCATGGAAGTCCATCCACCTGCATCCGGCTGCGGGTTACAAGATCGTTAAATCCGTGCATTTCCCCTGGCCGATTGCATCCATGATCCTGCAGCACCACGAAAAGCTAGACGGTTCCGGCTATCCCAATGGCCTGATGGACGACGACATCATTCTTGAAGCGCGCATCATCACCGTCGCGGACGTGGTAGAAGCCATCCGAACGGCCCGCCCCTACCGCAACGCCAAGGGTGTCTCGGCAGCCATCGACGAAATCAGACAGTGGAGCGGCATCAAATACGATGCGGAAGTCGTCGCCGCATGCCTTCGCCTGATCGTCGAACAAGGCTTCGACATCGATGACAACGACTACACCAGCAAGGATTTCGCCGAGCTATCCTTCATGAAAGTGGAGAAAGCGCTGGGTTAATGCTGAATTGCCGAGACGTTCTCACATCCCGGATGCCAGCAATGGGAAACGGATAATCGTTACTGTCCCATACCTTCAATGAACTCGGCTGCCAGAAAATCAATCTGCAAGACGCTTGCCCACTCAACTTCAAAACAGGCTTAGAATTGCATCAGGCCTGCGCACCGAGCAGGGGAAAAGGAGAAGGGTTATGTATCAACGTATTCTGGTTCCGATTGACGGCAGCGAGACTTCCGGTCGCGCGTTGCAGGAAGCGATCAAGATTGCGGATGGCAAGGCTCAATTGCGTCTGGTTTATGTGATCGAGGAGGGCTACGCTCTGGATGCAGAGGGTTATGCATTTATCGATTATGGCGCCTTGCAGGAAGCGTTTCGCCAGACCGGCGAGCGCGCACTTGCGCAGGCTGCCAAGACGGTTCAGCGGGCGGGCCTGGCGGCGGAGACTGCGGTGCTTGATGTGCCCGGTGAGCACACCGCCAATGTGATCGACAACGATGCCCTGAGCTGGAAGGCCGACCTGATCGTTATCGGCACGCATGGGCGTTCGGGCATAGGCCGCCTGTTGCTGGGCAGTGTCGCGGAACATGTGGCGCGCGGAGCGTCGGTTCCTGTTCTGCTGGTTCGCGGCGGTTGAGTCTGGCCGCTATCGTTGAGTGATAACTGCACAGAATATTACGGGTAGTCCGATATGGCTCAACTCGAAATCAGGAACGTCACGCGCCGCTTCGGCGATTTTGTCGCGGTGGACAATGTCAGCCTGAGTATCGAAGCGGGCGAATTCTTCACGCTGCTCGGCCCTTCCGGCTGCGGCAAAACCACCATCCTGCGCATGATCGCCGGCTTCGATCTGCCCGATGCCGGGCAGATTCTGCTCGACGGCAAAGACCTTGCCGATACCCCCGCGGAAAAGCGCCCGGTGCATACCGTGTTCCAGAGCTACGCGCTGTTTCCGCACATGACGGTGGCGCAGAACATCGCCTTCCCGCTCAGGATGGCGCGCCGTCCGGCGGCCGAAATTGCCGGCATGACGCGCCAGATCCTGGAGCAGGTGCACCTGACCGACAAGGCCGATGCCTATCCGCACGAGCTGTCCGGCGGACAGAAGCAGCGCGTCGCGCTGGCGCGCGGGCTGGTCAACCGCCCGCGACTGCTGCTGCTCGACGAGCCGCTGGGCGCGCTGGATGCCAAGCTGCGCGAGGAAATGCAGATCGACCTGATCAATCTGCAGCGCGATGTCGGTATCACGTTTGTGTTTGTGACCCATGCGCAGGTGGAGGCGCTGGCGCTGTCGCACCGCATTGCCGTGATGGATCAGGGCAGGGTTGCGCAGGTGGATGAGCCGGCCAGACTGTACGGTTATCCGAAGACCCGTTTTGTCGCCGACTTCATCGGCCATATCAACCAGCTTGAAGCGCAGGTGGTGGAATCCACGCACGGCCATCTGCGCCTGGCGGTCGCCGGGCTGGGCGAAATCATCGCACCGCCGCTGAAGGATGCTGCGGTCGGCACCAAGGGTGTGTTTGCGATACGCCCCGAGCAGGTGCGCATCGGCGTTCACGGCGAACTGGACGAACTGAAGAATCATTTTGCGGGCGTGGTGCATAACCTGCTGTATCGCGGCGAAGTCAGCATATACCAGGTAGAGCTTGCCAACGGCGCGGTGGTCGAGGCGCTGTTGCCCAATTCCGCGCCGGGCAAAGCCGAGCTGTTCATGGCCTGCGATGAGGTCAAGCTGGGCTGGCGCCACGATGCCGGGATGTTCCTGCGTGACTGAGCCCGCTCGCAAACTGGTTACCGCCGCGCGCCTGACAAAATGGGTGGTGAGCGGCCCGCCGTTCCTGTTCCTGCTGCTGTTTTTCGTGATCCCCGGCATCATCATGGTGCTGGCCTCGTTCCGTTATCCGGGCGAATTCGGCGGACTGGCGCCGCTCACTGCCGCCGACCCCGCCACCTTGCAGGGCGTCACGCTGGAAACCTACCGGTTCTTTTTCAGCGACCCGATCTACGGCCAGGTCTTCGTCAAATCGATATTCATGGCGCTCGCCACCACGCTGATCTGCCTGACGATGGCGTACCCGCTGGCGCTGCTGATCGCGCGCAGTCCGAAAAAAAGCCGCGACCTGATGGTGCTGCTGGTGATCCTGCCGTTCGCCAGCAACTTCCTGATCCGCGTCTATGCGTGGATGATAGTGCTCGGCCCGCAATCGGCGCTGAGCCGGCTGGTCAACGGCTTACTGCATGGGCTAGGCATGGAGCCGGTGCACCTGCTGTTTTCGCCGTTCGCGGTGCTGGTCGCGATGGTGTACGTGCATCTGCCGTTCATGGTGCTGCCGCTGTATACCAATCTCGAAAAGCACGATCCCTCGCTGCTCGATGCGGCCCAGGACCTGGGTGCTTCCGCCTGGCAGCGCTTCTGGCGCGTGACCTTCCCGTTGTCGCTGCCGGGAATCTTCTCCGGCTCCGCGCTGGTGTTCATCCCGGTGCTCGGCATGTTCGCCGTTCCCGACATCCTCGGCGGCACCGGCGACATGCTGATCGGCAACCTGATCAAGGAGCAGTTTCTCGGCACGCGCGATTGGCCGTTCGGTTCGACGCTGTCGATCATGCTGACGATCGCGGTGCTGCTGATCGCGTGGCTTGCCGCCAGACTGGCCGGTCGAAGAGGCAGCTATGGATAATGCGACGATGCGCAGGGGGCGCTGGTTATGGGCGGCGGCGCTGGCGGTGTATGCCTTTTTGTATGTGCCACTCGCGATCGTGGTCGCCTATTCGTTCAATGATTCGCGCCTGAATGCCGAATGGGTGGGCTTCACCTGGCACTGGTACGAGGTGCTGCTGCACGACGAGGCGATGCTCACCGCCGCAGGCAACTCTCTGCTCATCGCGCTGGTGTCAAGCCTGGTCTCGACGGCGCTCGGCACGATGGCCGGCATCGCGATGCACCGCTACAAGCTGAAGCTGCTGACCTTCATGGTGCTGACCCCGGTGGCGATGCCGGAAATTCTGCTCGGCGTTTCGCTGCTGCTGTTCTTCATCCAGGTGCTGAATCTCACGCTCGGCATGTTGTCGATCGTGCTCGCCCACATCACGTTTTCCATCGGCTTCGTCGCGGTAATCGTGCGGGCGCGGCTGGCCGGCATGGACGAAAGCATCTTCGAGGCGGCGCGCGACCTGGGCGCATCGCCGTGGGAAACTTTCCGCTACATCACCTTCCCGCTGATCCTGCCCGGCGTGGTCGCGGGCGGACTGATGGCGTTCACGCTGTCGATCGACGATTTCGTGATCACCTTCTTCACCGCCGGGGTGGGCGTGTCCACGTTGCCGCTGCATATCTACTCGATGATCAAGATCGCCGTGACGCCGGAGGTGAACGCGGTGTCCACGCTGCTGATGCTGCTCACGCTGACAATGATCGTGCTCGCCGCGAAGTTTGCGCCCGATGTACTGAAGGGGAAGACGTGATGGGCTGCATCGGGGCCTCAGTGTTTGCTCCATTCATCCTTCGACAGGCTCAGGACGAGCGGAGCAAATCCCGCCAGCCGCTTCCTATGCCGTTCGTGGTGAGCTTGTCGAACCATGAACGGCTCGTGCCACTGATGCGCGGATTGCTGCTTATCCTCATGCTGTGTTCCGGTTCAGCGCACGCCGCGGATGTGCTGCACCTGTACAACTGGAACAATTACATCTCGGAGGAGACCATTGCGCGCTTCGAGGCGCAATGTGCCTGCCGCGTGGTGCAGGACTATTACTCCGACAACGAGGAGATGCTCGCCAAGCTGGCTGCGGGCGCGACCGGCTACGACCTGATCGTGCCGACCGGCAATGCGATGGAATCACTGATCCGGCAGAACGCATTGCGCCCGCTCGACAAAGGCCTGCTGCCCAACCTGAAAAACATAGATCAGGCATACCTCAACACGGCGTTCGATCCCGGCAACAGCTACTCGGTGCCGTATGCCTACACCCTCACGCTGATCGGCTACAACCGCGAAAAAATGCGCGAGCTGGATTTGCCGGTAGACAGCTGGGCGGTGATCTTCGAGCCGCGCCATCTCGAGAAACTCAAGGGGCGCGTCACCGTGCTCGACAGCCAGCGCGAGTTGCTCGCGGCAGCGCTGAAGTATCTCGGTTACTCGGCCAACGATACCGACGAGGCACACTGGAAGCAGGCGCGCGACCTGATCATCCGCGCCAAGCCCTACTGGGCGGCGTTCAATGCATCGAGCTACATCAAGGAGCTGACGGTTGGCAACATCTGGCTGGTGCACGGCTATTCCAACGACATCTTCCAGGCCGACCTCGATGCGCAAAAGGCCGGCAGGAAATTCCGCATCGTCGCCAGCATCCCGAAGGAAGGCGCTGTGCTGGCGCTGGACTCGATGGTGCTGCACAAATCAGGCCCGCGTCCCGACCTCGCGCACCGCTTCATCGACTTCATGCTCGACGGGCGCAACTCCGCCGAACTCACCAACCTGATCGGTTCCGGCAATCCCAACCGCGACGCGCTGCAGTACATCAAACCTGAAGTCGCGCACAACCCTGCGGTGTTTCCCGGTCGCAAACAGCAGGCACGGCTGGAAATGCTGCGCGACCTGGATCGCCATCAGCGCCGAGTGCTGTCGCGCATCTGGACTGAGATCAAGTTACGGTAATGGATGGAATAACCAGGCAGGGTGCATTCCATGCACCATTGCCATTGGTGCATGGAATGCACCCTACATATTTCGCTACTGATCGGAAAATGGAATTATGCAAAGGAGATGAAGGCTCGCAGCCCAAAGCCTGGCGCCGGAATGGAGCGGATGTCTCATGCATTCTCCAGACGCAATTCAGGCTGCAACGATTGGAGGATTTTTACTGAACCTCCTATGCCTGATATGCTGGCAACAATTTTTCGCGAGGCTTCCAAATGAAATACCCGGAATTTTTTGATGCAGTACCCAGGATTGATTTATATGATCCGCTGGCAGAATTCCTCGGCGCATCCGAAAACGGCATTCTGCAATACGGCTACATAGATGCAGTGAAACTTGCCGGCCACTCCTGTCCGACGGTTGCTTCAGCCTATTGGTCTACGTGCAAGGCATTGGCTTTTCTCTATCCCGATACGCTTCCGGTGCGCGGCGAGATCAAGGTGGAATTCAGCCAGGACATCACTACCGGGGTTACAGGCGTGATCGCGAATGTGGTCAGCATGCTGACCGGAGCCATGTCGGAAAATGGCTTCAAGGGCATAGGCGGGCACTTCGACAGGCGTGAGCACCTGTTCTTCGCGGTGGGGATGCAGGGCGAAATGCGCTTTACCCGGCTGGACACCAGCCAATCGGTGCAGGTGGCATCCAATCTGCAACATGTTCCTTCTTCGCCGCGCGTGCCCGGCCTTATTGCAAGCTGCATCAGGAATACCGCAAGCCGGGAAGAGGTCGCCGAATTCCGGCAGCTGTGGCAGGAACGCGTGCGGCGCATCCTGCTGGAGCATCGCGATGATCCGGCAGTCTTTGTATTGACCCCGGGTGTTAACGCCGGGTTGAGCGCCGCGTGAAACGCAGCGCAGCCCTGCAGCCGCTGTCGCGGGAACATCACACCGCCCTGGCCCTGGCGAAGGCCTGCGAGCGTGCCGCCCAGTCGGGTACCGCCGAGCAAGTGGGCAGTGTCTGCCAGCGCGCAATTCAGGCATACGCAAATGAACTGGAGCCGCATTTTCAGATCGAGGAGCAGTCGCTGTTGCCGCTGTTGAAAGGCGCAGTGACACAGCTGCTGGTTCAGCGCACCCTGGCAGACCATCTGCAGTTGCGCGCGTTGCTCAAGGATTTGCAGCAGAACGATGCCGATGCTTTGGCCAGTTTCGGCAAATGTTTGTCGGCTCATGTGCGCTTCGAGGAGCGGGAGCTTTTTCCGGCGCTTGAAAGGGTTTTGACCAACGGTTGATCTTGCATGGCCAAATGCTGAATTTAACCTGAGAACCTCGATTGGTCCAGAGCGGCAGGTTGCGCATAAGCCCCCTCACCATCAGCGCTTGCGATACCCCGACATGCCGACCAACAGGCGCACGACGCCGTAACTGAGACGTGCGATCAGGCGGCCAATTAAGTTGCGTGGCCTGCGGTACTTGTCGTCGATACGTACTGCTTCGTGGGTAATCGCGGCCAGCAAACTCGCGCGCAACTCTCCGGCAAATCCGCCATCCTGTATGACAAGATTCGCCTCGCGCGCCAGCAACAGACTGTACGGATCGATATTGGAGGAGCCGACGGTCGCCCATTGTCCATCCACCACGGCAACCTTGGCATGCAGATAGCTGGCCTGATATTCGTGGATCTCGATGCCCGCAGCCAGCAGCTGGCCATAGAGCGCATGCGTCGCATAATGCTGAATCCAGTATTCAACCTTGCCTTGCAGCAACAGCACCACGCGCACACCGCGCTTCGCGGCGTGGATCAGGACTCGCCGAAAGACTCTCCCGGGCAGAAAGTAGGCGTTGGCAATGATGATTTCGCGCTTCGCGCCCGCGATGGCCTTCATGTATGCCCGCTCGATTTCACGCCGATGGCGCACGTTGTCGCGCAACACGAGGGCAATTTCGGGCGTGGTTGATTGCCGCTTCGCAACGACATCCGACCATTTTATTTTATTGCTGCGGCGGCGAAAGTTTGCCCATGTCACCACGCCCCACAGATGCCGCATCGTCGCGTGTATCTCGCCTGCCACTGTGCCTTGCACACGCACTGCAAAATCCAGCTGCGGTGAGGATAGATCGCTGTGCTCGGGGATATCGTTGATGATATTGATGCCGCCAACGAAAGCCACCCTGCCGTCCATCGCCGCCATCTTGCGATGCATCCGGCGCAAGCGGCGATGCCGGTTACGTTGCAGTGTGAAAGGGGAAATTTCGCGCCGGAACCACTGCACCTCGACCCCGGCTGTGCGCAGCTCATCCACCCAATGCTGCGGCAACTCCGCCGAGCCGTAACCGTCCAGCACCACATGCGTCTTCACCCCGCGCGCGGCGGCGCGCTGCAAGGCATCGGCAACCATGCGCCCGGTCGCATCCGCATAAAATATATAGGTTTCAAGGTAGACCGAATGCCGTGCGGCATCAATATCGGCACACAGTTGCGGAAAATATTCAGCGCCGTTCTGCAACAGCGTGATTTGTTGTCCGGCAACTTGATGGTTGACGGACATCACACTTCGGCGCGGCCATGCCGCGCCAATCTGGCCGAAAGCGCGGCATGGTCTGACAGGCGTTGCCAGTCGCCACCAACATGCACCTCGCTTTGCTGCACGCTGAAGCCGCGAACATAGATACGATCCATGCGCAGCATCGGCAGTGCTGCCGGGTAACTGCGCGCCAGTTTTCCGCTGCGCATATGAAACACATCGTGCATATCCAGCTCGCTTGCCAGAGAGCGGCTCATGATATTGCGCCAGTCGTTGAAATCGCCGGCAATGATCAGCAACGCATCGGGAGGAATTTCGTTGCGGACATACTCGATCAGCGCACGCGTCTGCTCCCGCTTGCCCTTGGCAAACAAGCCAAAGTGAACACACAGGCAATGCACACGCTGCCGGTCTGCCAGTTCGATCTCGCAATGCAACAGTCCGCGGCTTTCAAAACGATGCGCGGAAATATCCTTGTTAAGCGATTGCAGGATCGGGAAACGGCTGAGTATCGCGTTGCCATGATGGCCCGCCTCATACACAGCGTTCTTGCCATAGGCGCAATGCGCCCAGACTTCCTCGGCAAGGAACTCGTGCTGCGCGCATTCCGGATAGTTGTGATGGCGCTCGGGATGATGCGCATGTTCGCCCTGCGCTTCCTGCAGAAATACGATATCGGCATTCAGCTCGCGCAGCCGCTCGCGCAACTCGTGCACCACCACGCGGCGGTTGAACTGCGAGAACCCCTTGTGGATGTTGTATGTCACGACGGTCAGCGTTTGCATGGTGCGATATTCTACACAGTCAGTCGGCAACCGGCAGATTGGTTTCCCGGCAGTGCAAACCCGCTTACGTCAGGCTCTTCGCTCGTGCTTGCCAACCCTGTATCCAGCCGGGCAGGTCGGCGGCCAGCATGGGTTCGGCGATAAACGAACCCTGCGCGAGATCGCATCCCGTGCTGCGCAGCATATCCCAGTCGGCTATCTCCTGAACCCCGACAGCCACCACTTCCTTGTCCAATTGCCTCGCCATGCTCAGGCAGGCGTCGTACCTGGCCCTCACCTTCTTGTCGGTTGAGGCGTGTAGCACGAAACCGCGGTCAATCTTGACCTCATCGAAAGGAATGTCGCGCAACTGCGTCACCGAAGAATACCCGGTGCCGAACTCGTCGATTGCAAGCCGGAAACGTTTAAGGCGCAGCCGGGTCAGCGTTTCAAGAAGCGGCGCGCGCAAGTCATTCATCGGAATCCAGCCCTCCGCGACTTCCAGAACCACATTTTGCGGCGACACCCCCGCTTCGTTCACGAGCCCGGTGACGAAATCCACAAAATCCGTTGATGCCAGGCTGTGGATCGACACGTTGACGGACAACTGCAACGACAGCCCCTCCTGCTGCCAGAGCCCCACTTGGCCGAGCGCGCCGGTCAGCACCATCCGGGTCAGGTCTTTGATCAGGCCGCGCGATTCCGCCACGCCGATGAACCTGGAGGGGAGCAACATGCCATCACGGGGGTGATTCCAGCGCACCAGGGTTTCGACGCCCGCCACCCGGCCGGTAGCGGGTGATA
This sequence comes from Gallionellales bacterium RIFCSPLOWO2_02_FULL_57_47, assembly GCA_001801175.1. Classification (GTDB taxonomy): domain Bacteria; phylum Pseudomonadota; class Gammaproteobacteria; order Burkholderiales; family Gallionellaceae; genus Gallionella. The sequence goes on from MGWZ01000051.1 coordinate 15,100, forward strand.
CCATTGGCTGGTAATAATTGACCATCTCGCCATTGGCGATGGCAGCGCGCAACTCTTCCGCGCTGCGGATTGCGCTCGCCCCCGGCGCATGCGCCTGACTCGACGGCGTGCTCTTCTCGAGCAAGCCAGCCAGCGCTTCCGGGTTGACGGGCTTGCGCAAATGGCCCAGCACCGGGATTTTATGCGCCCGCACCAGCTTCTCGGCGGACCGCAACATCTGCTCATCTTCACCGCTGAACAGGATCAGGCTCCCGGTGTAACGGTGCTCGGCCAGATGGCGCACGAACTCCACGCCGTCCATTTCCGGCATGTTCAGATCCAGCAGAATTACATCCGGCTGTGCGCCCGGACGGTCGACCGACTCCAGCGCGGCACGTCCATTGTCGCAGATGGAAACCGTGGTGTACCCCGAGTTCTCCAGCATGCGCGCGAGCAGCTTGAGCGTGAATTGGTCGTCATCGAGCACCAGAATCTTGATTGCGGATTTATTTGCCATGAGGAGAGCCTTTCATGATTTAGTCAGTTCATGTATTGCGCGAAATATATCAGAGATTAACCCGTAGCGGTCGTTGTCATCCCGCAACCTGACGACGCCGGCATGCAATCCGGCATCCGCGCCATGGCCGAGAAACCTATTCTAATACCCCTCCAGATAACGGTCGACACACGCCAGCTCCTGCTCGAATCCGGGCAATAGCTCGGTCAATGTCCTGCTATCGCCCGCATTGCCGGCCTGCTCCATCGCCGAGCACAGTTCGCCCAGCGCCAGCGCGCCGACCGACCGGGCCGAGGACTTGAGCTTGTGCGCCAGCGCGCCAGCAGCCGCGGCCTCCCCTGCCGCACAGGCCGCGCGCAGCTCCGCCGCAATCTTCGCCGCGCTCAGGCGAAAATCGTGCAGGAATTCGCGGATCGTCGCCTCGTCGTCGCCGACCAGCACCTTGAGCACGTGCACGTCCACAGCACGATTCTCTCCCCCTGTAAGGGGGGCTAGGGAGAGGGTGTGTTTTTCACCGGCGGGCACAGCGCCATAGGTCGGGTTAGCGGAGCGTAACCCGACATCCACTGCGGCCACATCATGTCGGGTTATGCCCGGAGTGCTAACCCGACCTACGCCTTCGCCAGGTGCCGGTTCGGGGGTGGCGGCCGGCATCCATTTATCCAGCATAGCTTTCAGGTCGGCCAGCCGTGTCGGTTTGCTCAGGTAACCGTCCATGCCGGCCACGCGGCAGCGCTCGGCCTCGTCTCGCAACGCATTGGCAGTCAGGGCTATGACCGGGATATGCCGCGATTCCCCGGCCGTAGCGCGGATCGCGGCAGCCAGCTGATAGCCGTCCATCTCCGGCATGTGCACGTCACTGAGCAGCAGCGCGTAATCGCCGCTCCGCCAGCGCGCCAATGCCTCGCGGCCGTCCCCGGCAACATCTGCGGCAAACCCGAGCAAGGCAAGCTGGCGCAGGATCACCTTCTGGTTGGTATCGTTGTCTTCGGCCACCAGAATCAACTGCCCCCGCTGCCGGGCTTCCTCGCGCGACGGCGGTTTCGCGGCCAGCCAGCCGATGTCGTGGAAAGGCAGCTCCACCTCTTCCTGCGCCCGCCCGGCGGCGATCGCTACCGCCTTGAGGAACGTCCGCCGTTTGAGTATGTTGCCGTCAAGCATGACCAGGTCGGGAGCCGCAATCCTAGGCTTCCGCCGCAGCCCGCGCCCGATGACGACGAAGCGGATATCCTGGCCGGGCAGCGTGCGTGCAACTGCGCGCAGATCGTCCGGCGACGGGTGCTCTGCAGCGGAGACAATCCAGACCCGCAGGCCCGGCGGCAATGCGCCGGCGCGCTTTCCGGCGGCAGCAAGATCCGCCGCCCGCTCGACGGTCGCGCCCGCGTGCGCGAGATAGGCGGCGAACTCTTCGGCCAGATTATCGGTACCGTCCACGACGAGGCAGGACAGCCCGGCGACATCGGACGGCACCGCGCCGGATGCCGCTGTTTCCGGCAGAACAGCAAACGGCAGGCGCACGGTGAAAACGGAGCCCTTGCCCGGTTCGCTCTGCACCGCAATATCGCCGCCCATCAGCTCCGCCAGACGGCGCGAGATCGCCAGCCCCAGCCCGGTGCCGCCGAAATGCCTGGTGGTGGAGACATCCCCCTGCGTGAACGGGGTGAACAGCCGCGCGAGAGTCTCCCTGTCAATGCCGATGCCGTTGTCGGCCACGCGGAATTCCACGGTCACCTGCTCCGGCCTGCGTTCGCGCAACCTGACGTGCACCGACACCCGGCCCGGGCGATCCTGCCCGCTGGAGAATTTGATCGCGTTGCTGGCAAGATTGACCAGCACTTGGCGCAGTCGCACCGCATCGCCCACCACCTCCTCCGGAATCGCCGGATCGATGAACAGCGTGAGTTCCACTCTGCTCCTGCTGGCCAGGCGGTCGAGCATGTCGCACATCATCTCCACCGCATCGGCCAACAGCATCGGCGCGCGCTCGATCTCGAGCCGGCCTGCCTCGATCTTGGAGAAATCGAGGATGTCGCCGATGATCGTCAGCAGGGAAAACGCCGATTCGCGGATCAGATCGAACATCTCCATCTGATAGCCCTTGAGGTCGGTCTGCTGCAACACGTCGACCATGCCGATCACGCCGTTCAACGGCGTGCGGATCTCATGGCTCATCGCGGCGAGAAAGGCAGATTTGGCGCGGTTGGCGTGTTCGGCATCGAGCCGGGCCTGCTCCAGTTCGGCGGTGCGCACCGCCACTTTTTGTTCCAGCTCGTCGTTGAGCTGGAGCAACTTCGCCTCCATCCGCTTGCGCTCCGTGATGTCGAAAAACGAACCGATGTAATGGGTGATGGTGCCGTCCGGCGCGGTAACGGCCGTGATCATCAACTGCTTCGGATAAATCACGCCGTCCTTGCGCTTATCCAGAACTTCCCCGCTCCACTTCCCATTACTGAGGATATCTGCCCACATTTCCTCGTAGTATTCTTTGCTTTCCCTTATTTCCGGCGCACTGAGTATGCTGGGATTGTGGTCGACGACTTCCGCTGCCGTATAGCCGGTAATTTCCTCAAATGCCCGATTGACCCGCAGGATTTTCGGAGTAGTATCGGTAACCACCATCGCCGCCTGCGTTTCAAAGGCAATGGCAGCGATGCGCAATTGCTCCGCCGCAAGATATTGTTCGGTGACGTCCTCATGGATCAGTGCGACCTCTTGAATATCGCCAGCCGCATTCTTTAAAGGATAGATGTAAGCGCGCACCCAAAATTTCTTGCCGGAGCCGGTAGCTTCCTTCCCTGCCTCTGCGTCATAAAAAACATCCGGGACCTTCGTTGCCTCACCGGCAAAAGCCTTCTCGATATAGGGCATGACACCCTTGTCTATGAGCTGTTTGTCTTCCAGGACGTTATATTTCGCCAGCGACTCCAGTGTGAGCCCCCACATATTCTCCCACGCCAGGTTGACGCTCTGCGTGCGTCCATCGGGCGTGAATATCTGGGTGCTCAAGGGGGATTGCTCCATCAGGGCGCGAAAACGGTTTTCAGAGTATCTGAGCTCCTCTTCCAGGAGCTTGTGCTCGGTCATGTCGCGCATAACGGTAGAGTAATAGCTTACCGCGCCATCCTCGCGCTTGTGGGCGATGATGACCTGCGAAACCGGGATCGCCGCCCCGGCGAAAGACCGCAACGCTCCCTCACCTGCCCATACCCCATCGTGCGCCGCGGTCGGCAGGCCAGCGCGGAAAATGCGTTCAGCCACCTCGGGCGGGTGAAAATCGGCGATGGCATAGCGGCCCAGGTCTTCATCCTCGGCCACTCCCATCATCTTGCGTCCGGCACGGTTGAGATAAAGAATGCGCCCTTCCGGAGAGGCAGAGTAAACGACGTCGGGGGTCGCCTCGAGTATGCCCGTCAGGATGGCGTTTTCCCGCGCGCGCCTATCCAGCTCACCGGCAAGTTCTTCGGTCTGCGCCGCAGTGGCATTGAACGTCAGCACCAGTTCGCCGATCTCGTCGCGCGAGTGGAAATCCATGCGCACGCCCCGCTCGCCGGCGGCGAAACGCCGGCTGAATTCGGTCAGGTTGAGGATCGGCGCGGTAATCCGCGAGCGCAAGTAGAAGAATATCCCGAACATGAACAGGAGTTCCAGTGCGTGCACCAGGTAAATGATGAAATCCACCCGCTGGTTGGCGGTATGCGCGGCTTTTTCCAGGGCGTTTACCAGATGGTTGGTCTCGCTCAGCATCGCCTCTGCGCCGCCGGCCACCTCGAGCCTGGCTGCCTGCCGCGCCGCCGGTTGCGCCTCCGCCAGCACCCGCTCCAGTGCGCTGCGCTGGCGCTGCCAGGTCTTGCCGATATGCTCCAGATGATCCTCAAGTTCATCCCCGGCGCTGCGCATCAGCGGATGGAGATTCCTGATGCTGCTTGCCACGCCGGCATAGTGCATGTCGAACTCGCCTGCGAGCTTCGATCCAAGCTGCCTGGCGGCGTCGTCCGCCTCCAGCACGAAGCCGGCGGAGTTCAAGGCAATCCGCTGGGAAAGATAGCGCAGCCGCCCGCTCTGGTTAATCGTGCCGAACATATTCGCGACGCTTTCGCGCAGCGTATTGGATAAGTACAGGTTGCCGGCGGCGATTATTGCCAGCAGCAGGAATATCCCGCCCAGTTTGACGCTCACCGACAGGCGGCGGGGTTGCGCAACTGATTCGTACGGAAGGGTCATGATCACTCTAAATGCGGCTTGTCAATTTTTTGCATGAACAACAACGGGTTTGCATGAATCACGGCGGCAACTGCCCGTTCGGCGGGAAGGCGCAGCAGGGTATGCCGTTTTCAATATGCCTCGAGATAACTCACGACGCCCGTCAGCTCCCGCTCGAATCCGGGCAACAGCTCCGTCAATGTTTTTGTATCGCCCGCCTTGCCGGCCTGTTCCATCGCGGCGCACAGCTCGCCCAGCGCCAGCGCGCCCACCGAGCGTGCCGAAGACTTGAGCTTGTGCGCATGCGCGCCGGCAGCCGTTGCCTGCCCCGCCGTGCAGGCGGTGCGCAGTTCGACTGCTATCCCGTCCGCACTGTCGCGGAAATCGCGCAGAAACTCGCGGATCATCGCGTCATCCTCGCCGATCAACGCCTTGAGCACGTTCACGTCAACCGGCAGCGTATCGGGCGAGGCTTCGCCGGACGGGGGCAGCGCGAGCGCCGCCCGCACTTCGGGGCTTTCCTGAGCCTGTCGAAGCGCCGCAGCATCCGGACTGGGGCTGCGTCCGGCGTCAGCCGGTGCTTTCCGCATTTCGCCTGCGGCGTCATGCGGGCTGCGGGGCAGCCATTTTTCCAGCATCGCTTTCAGGTTGACCAGTTGCACCGGTTTGCTCAGATAGTCGTCCATCCCGGCGGCGCGGCAGCGCGCGGCCTCGCCCTTGAGCGCACTGGCGGTGACAGCGATGATCGGAATGCCCTTCCTGCCGCTCTGTTCTTCAGCGGCGCGGATCGCGCCCGTCAGCGCGTAACCGTCCATCTCCGGCATGAACAGGTCGGTCAACAGCAGCGCGTAATCGCCGTTGTGCCAGCGCTCCAGCGCCTCGCGGCCGTTGCCGGCGACATCGGCCGCTTGCCCGAGCAACTTGAGCTGTTGCACGATGACTTTCTGATTGATTTCGTTGTCCTCTACAACCAGGATCAGACTGCCCCTGCAGCGCGCCTCATCCCGTGACAACAGGGGATACGCACAGGCATCGGCTTGCCTGCCTTCCGGTTCGGGCTGTCCGGCCCGGCCGGCGGCAATCGCCACCGTTTCCAGAAACGCGCGGCGATGCATCACCTCGGCGTCCAGGCGAACCAGATCGGCTGCGACGATCCGGCACCGCCGCCGCCCGCCGCGCTCGATCGCGACAAAGCGGACATCCCGGTCTGGCCGGGCGCGGGCCGCGGCGCGCAGGTCGTCCAGCAACGGGGTGGACAGCGGCGGATCAATACCCGCTGCGTCGATCGCCACGACGCACAAACCCGGCGGACGGCTGGTGATCCATTGCCTGATAGCCGCCGCGTCGGCTGCGCGCGCGACCACCGCATCCTCATGCACGAGATAGGCGGCAAAATCATCGGCCAGACTCTCCGATCCGCCCGCCACCAGACAGGCAAGCCCTGCGATCCGGGATAGTGGCGCGCTGACATCCGCCTCCGGCAGCAATTTGAAGGGCAGGCGCACGCTGAAGACAGTACCCTTGCCCGGCTCGCTCCACACCCCAATTTCGCCGCCCATCCTTCTTGCCAGCTGCCGGCAAATGGCCAGCCCCAGCCCGGTCCCGCCGTAATTCCGGGTCGTGGAGGAATCGGCTTGGGTGAATGGCACAAAGAGACGCGCCTGGATTGCTTCATCCATGCCGATGCCGTTGTCGGCAACACGAAATTCCACTATGACCTCGTGCGGCGTGCTTTCCGCCAGCAGGGCGCGCACCGAAACCTTGCGCTGCCGCTGCTGCCCGCTGCAGAACTTGATGCCGTTGTTGGCCAGGTTGATCAGGATCTGGCGCAACCGCCCCGCGTCGCCGATGATCAGTGACGGAATCTCGGGATCGCTGAACAGGGTCAGCTCAACGCCGTTCTTCATCGCAAGAAAATAGAGGGTTTCGCCGATCTCTTCCACCACATCGACGACGGAGAAGGGGAGGCTGTGGATCTGGAAATTGCCGGCCTCGATCTTGGAGAAATCGAGGATATCGTCGATGATTGCAAGCAGCGCAAATGCCGAGTCGTGAATGATCTTGAGCATCTCCAGCTGCTGTCCGTTCAGGCTGCTGTGCTGCAACACGTCGAGCATGCCGATCACGCCGTTCATCGGGGTGCGGATCTCATGGCTCATCGTCGCGAGAAACACCGACTTGGCGAGGTTGGCCCGTTCGGCTTCAAGCCGGGCATGCTCGAGCGCATCGGTGCGCGCCAGCACTCTCTCTTCCAGCTCCGCGTTGAAGCGGTCGAGTTTATCGATCAGCGCGGTGGTGTGCTCTGCAGTGGAGTTGAATGCCGACGCCAGATCGCCGAGCTCGTCGCGCGCATGAAAATCCATGCGCGCGTCCCGCTCGCCGGCGGCGAAACCCCGCGTAAGATCGGCCAGCCTGGAGATCGGCGCAATGATCCGCGCGCGCACATACAAGAACAGCAACAGCGTGAAGACGATCGCAGCCGCCTGCACCAGGCGGATGATGAAATCCAGCCGGCGGTGCGCGTTGTTGGCGGCTCCTTCGAGGGCGCCCACCAGATGGTCGGCCTCGCCCAGCATCGTCGCCGCGGCCGCAGCCACCTCGCGATGTGCTGCCTGTCGCGCCGCCAGATCCGGTTCCGCCAGCACGCGTTCCACCGCGATGTGCTGGCGTTGCCAGGCTTTGTCGATATGGTCCAGATGCTGTTCCAGATTGTCCCCGGGAACGCGCATCAGCGGATGGATACGTTCAATTCTGCGTGCCACATTGGCGTAATGCAGCAAGTATTTGCTTTCCAGTTCAATTTCCGCCTGTCTGGCAGCCTCGCCCGGCTCGTTCACGAAGCTTGCCGATTGCAGGGCGAGCTGCTGGGAAATATACCGCAGCCGCCCGCTCTGGTTGATGATGCCGGCAACATCCATGATGCTGTCGAATGCCTTGCTGATCAGATACAGATTGCCGGTGGCGAACGTCACCAGCAGCAGGAACACCGTCCCCAGCTTGATGCCGATCGGCAAACGCCGGGGCAGGGCAATGAATCGGGATAAGTTGGCCATGGTTAAGATGCAGCTTCAGCAGCGTCCGGTTGACTTGCGAATTCACGCGCCAGAACTGAGCATTGGCGCGGCTTGCAGAGCAATTTATTTTGGTGCCGATTTAAACTCATTTTACCCGGATTCCGGTTCGCGTGACTTCCAGCGCTGCTTCTGGAGGGGAACGATGAACCCGGGCGGGGCGCTGTTCGCGCAAATGGCTTGCCGCGCCGCTCGCGCGGCCCGAAATGGCGCGGCGCGTGAACCATCATTCGCGTGAATCCAGGGCAGCGGCTTTACGGTTGTAGTTCACGAGAAAGTCACAAAACGCGTTGAAATCAATCGGCCTGGAAATCAAATAACCCTGTGCGGTATCGCATCTCATGCTCTTCAACGTGACTAACTCCTGTTCTGTCTCGACCCCTTCTGCGACGCTCTTGAGCCGCAGCTCGTGCGCCATTTTGATGCTCGACTCGACAATGATGCGCAACGCCGGATTGACGGTGAATGCCTTGACGAAAGACTGGTCGATCTTCAGCTCGCTGAAGGCTACGCGCGTGAGCTGCTGCATGCTGGCATAGCCGGTGCCGTAATCATCGATCGAAAGGCCGAAGCCGCGCATGCGCAACCGCGCCAGATTTTCCAGGGCGGGAGCCACATCGGTCATCGCCGCCGACTCGGTGATTTCCAGAATGATGTGATGCGGGTCAACCCCGGCATCGCGCACCACCTGCGTGACCCGGTCGGCCAGCGTGGTGTCGGACAGCGAGACCAGAGACAGATTGACCGAAAGGAGAATCGCATAACCCTTGTCGAGCAGCACGCGGCTCGCGGCAGCCGTTTTTTCCAGCATCAGAAAAGTCAGTTCATCTATCTTGCCGTGCTGTTCAAGCAGGCCGATGAACGCGCCGGGTTCGATCACCCCCAGTTCCGGATGGATCCAGCGCGCCAGCGCCTCGGCACCCGTCAACCGTCCGGTTTCCAGATCCACTTTCGGCTGGAAGTATGGCTCGATCTGTTTCGCGCGCACCGCTTGCAGGACTTCCTCAAGCGTGAAACTCCGGGCTGCGGCAGCCGCTTGCTGCGGCTTGCCCTCCCAACGTTCATATTGGGCGATCAGTGCATCGAGTTGCGCCAGCGTGAGGGGTTTCTTGATGACCGCCAGCAGTTTGATGCCATAGGCCTGGGCCATATTTTCCACCGAAGCCAGCAACATTCCGTCCAGCGCACTGAGTATCACAACCGAGGCTGAACGGCTTTTACCCCCCAGGTGCCGCAGGAACTCCATGCCATCCATTTCCGGCATGTCCAGATCGCAGATCGCAATGTCAACCGGGCTGGTGTTCACGGCCTGAAGCATGTCGAGGGCCTGCTTGCCGTTATCTGCCTCGCGTACCTCCGTCGCCCCCAGCGAGCGGACCATGTCTACGACCATCCGGCGCTGGAAGTCGTCGTCCTCCATTACCAGAAAACTCAGGCCATTGGCCGTGATCGGCGCGCTCCGCAGGTTCTTCACTTCGCATCCCTTGATTCGGCGAAATGCGTTTCAAAGCGCTTGATGGCTTCGTCCAGCCCTGCGATCGCCACGCGCGCGCTGTCCATGTTCCCGCGCCTTGCAGCCTGCTCGATTGCCGCACAGGCTTCCGCCAGCGCCCTGGCGCCCACCATGCGGCAGGAGCCTTTCATGCGATGAGCGGTGCGCTCCACGTTGTCCTGGTCGCCCTGCTCCAGCATCGCGGGCAGCCTGGCGCGGTCAGCGCAAAGATGCGACTGGAAATTGCGCAGCACCCGAACCTGCTCGGCATTGTCCGCGACAACTTTCGCCAGCTCGGCATAATCGATGGGCTCCGTTAGCTGTCCCTCTTCCTCCGCATTACGCGGTGCAGGTGTGGCCTGGCTGCTGCCTGTTTCGGCGATGCTCAGCAAGCTTGCCAGCACCTTCTTCAGTTGCGCAAGGTTGGTCGGCTTGACCAGCAACTCATCCATGCCGGCGACGCGGCAATTGACTTCTTCTTCGGCCAGCGTATTCGCCGTCCAGGCGATGACCGGGGTGCGGGGTAGCCCTTCTTCGGCCTCGATTCTGCGCAACGCCCGTGTGAGCGCGTAGCCGTCCATCTCCGGCATGTGGCAGTCGGTGATGACCAGCGCAAAGCGTCTTTCTCGCCACATTGTCAGCGCCACCCAGCCATTCTCCGCAGTTTCGGTCCGCAGACCGAGCAGCCTGATCTGGCGCGCCAGCAGATCGCGGTTGAGGGAATGATCGTCCACCGCCAGGACCAGCGGCGCATCCGGGCTGCCATCAAACAGGGGCTTAACCTTCCTTTGTTCCAGCTCAAGATGCTGCGTCTGCAATACCATCGCCGGTGCGCCGGAGACCGGCAGGGTCAGCGTGATGCTGAACGTGGACCCATGCCCGGGCTCGCTTTCCAGTTCGATCTGTCCGTCCAGCAATTCCGCCAGGCGCCGGCAGATCGCCAGTCCCAACCCGGTCCCGCCGTACATGCGGGCAGTATCCGCCCCCCCCTGATGGTAATTCTGGAACAGGCCTTGCTGGATATCGCTGGCGATGCCGATGCCCGTATCCCTGACGGAGAAGCGTATCCGCTCGCCGCTGTCGACCTGTTCGAGAAGTTCGGCGCGAATATCGACCTCGCCCCTCTTGGTAAACTTGATCGCATTGCTGACAAAATTATTGAGGATTTGCGATAAACGCAACGGATCGACTATGTGTGTCGTGCTCAGCGCGCCATCGACATGCTTCAACAACCTCAGGCTTTTGGAGCTGGCCACGCGTGCATAAGTGTTGACGGTCTCCTGCAGCAACTGCGGGATTGAGGTCGCCTGCGGAACGAGCTGCAGCTTGCCTTCCTCGATCTTCGACCAGTCAAGGATGTCGTTGACGATGCGCAGCAGGCTTCTGCTGGAATCCCACACCGCCTTCAGCGTCTCTTCCTGCTCGCGATCGAGCGATGTCAGTGACAGCACCTCCAGCATGCCCAGCATCCCGTTGAGCGGTGTACGGATCTCATGGCTCATCGTCGCGAGGAACGAATCCTTGGCGCGGTTGGCGTGCTCGGCTTTTTCTTTTGCCTGATGCAGCAGTTCCTCTACCTGTTTGCTTGCGGTGATGTCGCGCACGATACCGGTAAAATGGCGTTGGTCGCCGAGCCACATCTCGTTTACCGCCACATGCAACGGGAAGGTGCTGCCATTCTTGCGCCGGCCTGTGACCTGCCGCAAGATGCCGGTGATGCGTTCAGCGCCGGCAGTGCGGCAACGCTCGAGGTAGCCATCGTGCTGGCTATGATACGGCTCGGGCATCAGCATCTTGACGTTCTGTCCGACGACCTCGGCGGCGGCATAGCCGAACATGCGCTCGGCGGCCGGGTTCATCGTCTCTACTATGCCGCGCTCGTCGATGCTGATGATGCCGTCCGCCACGGCATTGAGAATCGTCTCGATGCGCGTGGCGCTGTCGCGCAGCGCCGCTTTTGCCGCGTATTCCTCGGTCACATCGCGGAACACCAGCACTGCGCCGATCACGCCGCCATCGCGATTGCGAATCGGTGCGCAACTGTCGGCGATGGGGCGTTCGGTGCCGTTGCGCGCCACCAGCACAGTATGGTTGCCCAGCATGTGAATGGTGCCTTCCTCAATGGTTGCCCTCACCGGAATGGTAACGGGCTGGCGCGTCTTCTGGTCGATGATCATGAAAATTTCGGCCACATGGTGTCCGGATGCTTCCGCCCGCGTCCAGCCGGTGAGATGCTCGGCGACGGCGTTCAGGCGCGTCACGCGGCCTTCGGCATCGGTGGCCAGCACCGCATCGCCGATGGAGTTGAGCGTGACGGAGAGCTTTTCCTCACTCGCACCCGCAGCAGCGCTGGCCTCCTCGGCTTGCCTGAGCGCTTTATTCAGTCGATCGAGGGTCATGCTGAAAAGAATACCTATGAAGCAGAACACGCCAACCGAAGCGATGTCCATCAGTGTTTCCACGCGGAATGAAAATGGCGGCGGAATGAAGACATACCAGACAAACGCCGCGGAAATGAGTGTGGACGCCAGCCCGGGAAGCAGCCCGCCGATCCAGGCGCTTAAAAAAACCGCGGGAAAGAAAAGAACCCAAGCGTACGGTTGAATGGCAGACCAGAATATCCACTGCAGGGCAAATGCAACTAACGGCGGCAGCATCGCCAGAATTGGACGAAACTTGGTGAGGCGGTCGGCTTTCATGGATTTCCCCCGGTTTGGCTGGCGCTTGTACAGGAAAGCTGTTTTTGTGCGTTGTCGTCGTTCGCTGAAAGTCTGGTCGCGCGGCCGGACGGCTGGCAGTCATTGGTTATCATCATGTTATTGGCGCGAATGAGCTTATCCTGCGGCACCTTATACACTGAATTCATTGGGAATTGAAGGGGCCGCCCCAATACCAGAAGCGTCGAGCGGGCGAGCCGCATCGCCGCATGCCGCTGCAAATCACGCGTTTCCAATGCCGCGTGTCGGCAGGTTGATCTGCCTGGCGAAATCCAGCATGCGCTGGATTGGCAGTACGGCACGACGTCCAATCTCGGGGTCTATATGTATCTCGTTGCATCCTGTTTCCAATACCTCCGCCAGATTGAACAAGCCGTTCATCGCCATCCACGGGCAATGCGCGCAGCTCTTGCAGGTCGCGCCGCTGCCTGCCGTCGGGGCTTCGATGAACACCTTGTGCGGCGACAGGGTGCGCATTTTGTGCAGGATGCCGTTGTCGGTCGCCACGATGAATTCGCTGGCGTCCAGTTGTTGCGACGCCTTGATGATCTGCGTGGTTGAGCCGACGACATCGGCCAGCGCAATGACCTCAGCGGACGATTCGGGGTGCACCAGCACCTTTGCCTTGGGATGCTGCGCCTTGAGGTCGGCCAGCTCTCTCACCTTGAACTCGTCATGCACGATGCATGAGCCTTGCCACATCAGCATGTCCGCGCCGGTCTGCGCCTGGATGTAGTTGCCCAGATGGCGATCCGGCGCCCAGAGAATTTTCTCGCCGCGCTCCCTGAGATGCCTGACGATGGGCAGCGCGATCGAGCTGGTCACCATCCAGTCGGCGCGCGCCTTAACCGCCGCGCTGGTGTTGGCATACACCACCACGGTGCGGTCGGGATGCGCATCGCAGAACGCGCTGAACTCGTCCGCCGGGCAGCCCAGGTCCAGCGAGCAGTTTGCATCCATGTCCAGCATCAATACGCGCTTTTCAGGATTCAGGATTTTTGCGGTCTCGCCCATGAAGCGCACCCCGGCAACCACGATGGTTTTGGCCGGATGCTGGTGGCCGAAGTTCGCCATGTCCAGCGAGTCGGACACGATGCCGCCGGTCGCTTCCGCCAGATCCTGCAAATCCGGATGCACGTAATAATGCGATACCAGTACCGCATTCTGTTCCCTGAGCATGCGCTTGATGCGCGCGATCAGCCCGGGTTTGTCCAGCGCACCCGGTTCGCGCGGCACTTTTGCCCACGCAGCCGATGTGGCGCAACTTGTTTGTGCGGCATTGGGATGTTCGTAATCGACCCGGATGATGTCAGCGTGGCTCATGGGGGATGTTTTCCAGATGACTCGACAATCTTTCAATGCGCTGGTCGGAAAGCAACGTTCTTCTTACCTGCCCGCGCAGCAATGCTTCAACAACGTGCAGGCGCAATTGAACAGACGAAAACTCTATATCCAGAGGATCAACCGCCAGCAGCTCACAGGCGGTTGCCGCCAACGCGTGCGCGGAACGTACCGGCTCCTCGCCGGACAAATAGGCGAACTCGCCAAAAAAATCACCCCGCTCCAGAGAAGTCAGCATGTTGCCTTTCCTGAAAATATTTACCGTGCCCGATACGATTATATAGAAAGACATGCCGACATCACCTTCGCTCAGGATCGTTTCGCCGGCTGCCACTTCCTGCCATTTTGCGACTGTCAGGAAATCAAGCAGCTCTGCATTGGAGAAGCACTTGAAAAATTCCAGCCCCCGCAGCGATTTATAGTGCGGGTGCGCATGTGCCGTTTCAGCGCCGGCGTCCTCGTGTTCCTTGAGATGCCGTTTGGCGTTCAGTTGCGCCTGGTAGGCGCGCAACTTGAGCGTGTTGCCGAGAATTTCCTGTTGCTCAAGCAATGCCTGGTTCAACTGGTTGATGTGTTCGAGGGAGCCACGCAAGCCGTCTCCGGCACTTGCATGCGCGGGACGTTCTTGCGCCTCTTTTGCCGGCGTTGCCACACCGCCTTGAACATAGGCGGACACTTGCTGTGTCAGCTTGAGATAATCCTCCTCGGCTTTCTTCTGTCGCGCTATCGTCACCTCCAGTTTCGAGCGCACTTCCAGCAACTCTTTTTCCAGCTCGAAGCGGCGTCTATTCTCAATCTCGGCATCATCGAATGCCGGCACCCCTTCGTTGGGGCGCTGGCCGGCCGGCATGGTCTGCTGGATTTTTTCCTTCGCAACCTGTTTTGGCTGCTTCAACACTGGGCCGAATCCAGCGCCTGCTTTTTCTTCAATGACTCCATAGGACAGCAAACGCGCGAATATCTCATCCAATTTAACCCGCACGCTGGGCGGAACCTTTTCGGCGATTTCTGCGACGCTTGCGCTACCGTCGATCAGCCCCATCAATAGCCTGGCATCGCCGGTGATCCTGCCCTGCGGATTGTTAAGCAGCGCTTTACCCAGGCCGGTAATTATAAATATTGTTGCTTTGTTCATTCCCCGGTCTCCCTGTTGCAGCAACCGCGCTGTGCCAACTGCAGGATTGCGGCACGATTGCTCGGTGAAAATGCCTTTTGCGCCGCATCCTGCCACGCCAGCCACTGAAAATTCAAATGCTCGCGCGGGTCCAGTTGGACAGCAACAGGTTGCGGCAGTTGCAAACCGAACACATGCTCGGTGTTGTGTGTGACATCAGGAGAGTAACGAAACCGCCAATGCGGGTATATTTCATAGACGTTTTGAATCTGCCAATCGGTCAGCGTGTATTGCCCAGCATTCGACACGACATCCAGACCCGTCTCTTCGCGAACTTCACGGATTGCCGTATCGCGCAATGCTTCGCCCGCTTCACGGCTTCCCGTCACAGACTGCCAATAGCCGGGATGGTCGGCTCGTTCCAGCAACAGCACATCCGGTCCTGTCCCGAGCTTTCCTGAGGTATCGAAGGACGAAGGAGCAGTGTAGATCACCACCAGCACCGAGACCGGCTGCTTATAACGCGTCATATGCCGGAGCCGAGACTGGGCTTTCCTCCGCACAAAGGACGGCGGTTACTTCAGTGCCGCCATGAGCGGGCGATAACCAGCGACTTTGCTGTCGTTGACCGGCAACTTTGCTGGCGTTGTTTGCCAGCTTAGTTGAACGGCCATGCAGAGCTTTTGGCAGCCTGGTCGAATGGCTAGTTGTCATATCGGGAAGCCGACACGGTATCGGCTATGTATTGAAGTCAGGAATAGAATATCCAGAATGGTTTCTTGCGCTGCCGCCAGTACACCACCGTGTCGGCAAGGAGGTCCTGCGCAATTTCCCGGTCGTTTGCGGAAAGCCCGAGCGTGTCGCTGGCGTTGCGCAGCAGCAGCACATAACCGGACGCTTCATGCCAGGACAAATCACACAATGCGTCGGCCAGCGCATCCCAGTTTACGCCGAACTCGGGCGGGAAGCTGGCTGCTTGCGCCAGGGTATTGAGCAAATTCTGCTTGCCTTTGATCCCCTTAAGGTCGGCATCGAACAATGCGAACCCGGCTTCGTTGCTCGCCTTGCGCAATTCGTCCACGCTGCATCCCAGCGCATAGCTGCCCGCAGACACCAGATTGCCCAGTTGTTGCGCCAGTGCGGATACTTCCCGGCCTTCTCCCGCAGGGCGAAGGAACGATGTTTCCCTCTCCTTCTCGGTGAGGGTCAAGTTGGGGGAATTTTTTTGCATGGCTACTCCCGAATTCGTCTAAAAGTTTGGTAATGATCGGCGGTGTAATAATACTCGTTCACTTCGCCGCTGATAATACGCCGTGCGCCGCGATTACTCGCGCCGGGCGTTTCAACGGTGTATTCGCGGTAGCGGACGCGACACGGTGGGGCGGAGCCCTTTTGTGCGGGAGCGCCCGCCTCGCACTTCCTCCCGCAATCGGCTGACTTCGTCAGTAACGTGTCGGAAGTGCAGCCGCGTGTGCGCATCGGCAAGACGCGCTCAAAGTTTCCAAACACCGCACCGTCGCGTGAATAGGCAAACGGCCCGCCCTGCCTGATGGCGCGTAGCGTGTCGCGTGCTTCGGCGGTCAACTCGGCCAGCGTGATAACCGGCAAGCCGTATTGTCCGCTGTGCGTTGCCGGAGCAGCCTGCACTTGCGCCGGCAACCACAGCGCCAACACGATCCAGCATAAGCGCAATACATGCGACATGATCAGGCCTTGGGAGATTCCGCGGTAACTTCCGCAGTGGTCTGCACCTGCTGGCGCAGGCGGATATGCAAATCGCGCAACTGGCGTTCATCCACCGCGCTCGGCGCATGAGTCAGCAGACACTGCGCACGCTGGGTCTTGGGGAAGGCGATCACTTCGCGGATCGACTCGGCGCCGGTCATCATCGCGACGATGCGGTCCAGCCCGAACGCCAGGCCGCCATGCGGCGGCGCGCCGTATTGCAACGCATCCAGCAGGAAGCCGAACTTGAGCTGTGCTTCCTCCGCGCCGATGTTGAGCGCGCGGAACACCTGCGACTGTACCGCTTCCTGATGGATACGCACCGAACCGCCGCCGAGTTCCGAGCCGTTCAAGGCCAGGTCGTAAGCCTTGGCCAGACACTTGCCCGGATCGCTTTCCAGCAGCGCGAGGTGTTCGTCCTTGGGCGCGGTGAACGGATGATGGCAGGCCGT
>MGWZ01000052.1 GCA_001801175.1 Gallionellales bacterium RIFCSPLOWO2_02_FULL_57_47
ATGCGCACGGTGATATTTCTCATCGCTGGCAAGCTCAATTTTCAAAGATTCAACCCTCATGCCGCTTAATCCATTCGTTTTTCAAAAGAGCCACCTTAAATGAAATTTTATTATTTTGTTGACCACACTAGCCGATACACTGGCAATTCCGGTGTGCAGCGAGTTGTACGGGGGTTGGCACGCTCATTATTGCAAGAAGATTGTGAACTTATATTTGTTGCTTGGTGCCCCCAGCAAAAAGCGCTGATCCCGGTTGACAGAGCCATGCTCAACAATCTGGCGAAGTTTCAGGGGCCCGCATTAACAGATAACCAGGCAGGCAAATATCCTGTAAATGTCAGTAGCGCAATTCCTCTCCACGAAGGTGAATTTGCCCCATTGAAACCTGGATGGCTGCTGGTTCCAGAGATTCCATATATTACTTTTCAAGCCGCCCCGCCGACGCAAGACATCATTAAGTATTCCGCGCAACATGGTTTAAAAACGGCATTCATTTTTTACGACGCGATACCGCTTAAACACCCAGACTACACTGACGCTGAGGCTATGCATTCGGAGTATATGCAGCAACTTGCCCTGGCTGATTTGATCATACCCATATCCAGATATGCAGCGGACGATCTGGTTTCTTTCTATCTGAACAGGCTATATTTTCAGACGGAAACCTTGCCTGAAATCGCTCCACTCATGTTACCCGCCGAGGTGCTGGACCGAGAAAGGCATATGCCGGCTCCAGGCTCACAACCGCCAAACCTGTTTCTGGCAGTAGGGACAATTGAGCCAAGGAAAAACCAGTTGGGGCTTTTACATGCCTTCCAGCGTTTTTGCGATGAACACCCTGAACACAATGCACAACTAATATTAATTGGCCGCCTTCATCCATCCGGCGCCAGAGATGTCTTGAAAGCCGTATGGAAAAACCCGAAGGTAAAATTTATAGAATTTGCCGATGATAAGTTTCTCAATGACTATTATTCACAATGCGACTTTACGGTTTTTCCTTCTGTCGAGGAGGGATATGGTTTACCTATTGTTGAAAGTTTGTGGTTTGGCAAGCCATGTATTTGCGCAAATTTCGGCTCCATGGCAGAGGTTGCTGAAGGCGGAGGCTGTTTGACAGTTGATACAAAGTCTCCAGAAGCAATTTACTCGGCACTTTCCAGTTTGCTGCTCCAGCCAGTTTTGCTACGCACCCTGAAAGATGAAATCAAGGAAAGAAAATTCACAACATGGAGTGACTACGGGTTTAATGTCAAGCGATTGATTGAGAAGGAAGATGCACCATCAGCGCAGATAAGCAAGATCTACTACTGGGTTGATCACACCCGTGCATACCCAGCTAATTCCGGGATTCAGCGGGTGGCCCGCGGTCTTGCATCCTCCCTGCAAAAAACCGATATTCCGTTCGTCCCTGTCGGTTGGGATGCTGAACGTAAAGAATTTGTGATCCCAGATGAATCAGATTTGATCCATCTGGAAAAATGGAATGGGCCAGCCGCAGACAAATGGGAACGAAACTTGCCAAGCGAAGATGAAAACGGGGCGTGGCTTCTGGTACCTGAACTTCTAACCTATCAGCAGACGCCGGATATCCCATCAATTAGCAGATGCATCCCAGCAATTGTCAGTTACGCCAGAAAAAGAAACATGCGCGCGTGCATAGTTTTTTTTGATGCCATTCCATACAAGATGACGGAAATCTATCCGGTCGAAGCGCAGCATGCTCATGCTGAATATATGCGCTTACTTTCGCTTTTTGATCAGGTGCTATGCATTTCAGAACAGAGCAAATCTGATTTATTGAGTTATCTCCGCGCGCATCTTGATCGCTTGGTCAATGTTGAACAGCGAATCAAAGCAGTATTGCTGCCAGCCGAATTTTCCGGGATTGAGCGGCAGCCAGTGCTTAATCGTGGTGCAGAAAGCTCACCCATTACGATACTTTCTGTCGGCACGTTAGAGCCGCGCAAGAATCATGTCACATTGCTTGAGGCATTTGAGCGCGCGAAAACCCTCACCAGCAGACCGATGAAGCTGGTGCTCGCCGGACTGGCGCCCTTTCCTGATATTGCCGAAACAGTTAAGGCATATTGCGCAAAGGACGCTGATACCAATTGGATTGACCAGCCAGATGACAAAACTTTGGGCGAACTATATCGCGATTGCGATTTTACGGTTTATCCGTCGCTGGAAGAGGGTTTCGGTCTGCCCATTCTGGAAAGCTTGTGGTACGCGCGCCCATGTATTTGCCGGAATGCAAGTTCCATGCGTGAAGTGGGTGAAGGTGGTGGGTGCATTTTAGTAGAAACAGCTGACCCTGAAGCGCTTGCTAAAGCAATTATGAACCTGGGGAATGATCCACAACTGCTTCACAAACTCAGCGAGGAGGCTACGCAACGCAAGTTTAAAACCTGGCAGGAGTACGGGCAGGATGTGTTACGGGAGCTTGCCAGCGGTTCAGTATGGCGCGCCAGGGCTTATCCACCCAAAAATGTGGCTCCTGCACGGTCGGCGTTCCATGCGCCATTTCTGTCTATTTGTATTTCTACCTACAATCGAGCCCCATGGCTGGCGCTCAGCTTGCCATTGTTGCTCAAACAAACTGCCTCATATCGGGATGTCATAGAAGTGGTTGTTTGTGATAACGCATCCACCGATGAGACGCCAAAGGTTATTGAGCCATATCTTAATGAACAAGGTTTTTGTTATTTCCGTAACCCGGAAAATGTAGGCATGCTCGGCAACCTCAGGGTTACCGCACAGCGCGCGCAAGGTCAATATATCTGGATTTTAGGCGATGACGATCTGCTGCTTCATGGGGCCGTCGAAAGGGTAATGAAGGCGATCCTGGAGCACCCGGATGTAAGCCTTGTTTACCTGAATTACGCTTACACCACTATCGCTGATGCTGAGAAGGTAGGCGATATAGAACAATTCCTGCGTTCCGGCGTTCCTATTAGCCCGCCTGGACCCGATCTATTTGCACCGATTTCCAAACTTGCAACGTTATCGGAGAATTTTTTCACCGCAATTTACTGCCTTGTTTACAGGCGCGACCACGCACTACTTGCCTATTCACAAAATACTGATGGACGACCGTTTTCAAGCATGCTGACATGCATCCCCACTTCGCATTATGTATGCCAACATATGATGAGCGAAGCGGGTTATTGGATAGGTGAACCTGGCCTAGTTGTGAACATGAATGTTTCTTGGGGTAAATATGCCGCGTTATGGGTTCTTGAAAGAATACCTGAGCTATATGACCTGGCTGAACTGAGAGGAGCGAATCCGAGCGAGGTTGACCGCTGGAGAGCAAACAATTTGCCGGGTGCGCTACATTACCTGGAGCAAATCTACTTTGCGGATACTGAAAACAATATTCAATATTTTTCGATCGGGCGATTCATAGCGCGGCACAAGCATTTGAAAGAATTCAGGTCAAACCTGCGCAATTTCATTAAGATATATGAAAAAGCCTTCAATCAGGGACATAGCATGGCTTTGGAAGAACCGGCAAAATTGCTTGCACAGTACGGTGTCTCACAATGATAATTAAACGAGCAGGCTGGAAAATGATTACATATAAGGTGATGAGCAAATGAGCGCATATCGCGAAATTCAAAGTTGTCGAGTCAGTGGCAGTAATAACCTTGTGTCTGTCCTTAATCTTGGCTATCAAGAACTGACAGGGGTTTTTCCAAAATCAATATCTCAACATGTCACATGCGGGCCATTGGAGTTGGTGTGGTGCCCTGTTAGCGGTTTGCTGCAACTGAGGCATTCTTATGATGCTGCTGAGATGTATGGCGAGAACTATGGGTATCGATCAGGTTTGAACCAGTCTATGGTGAGCCATTTGACCGATAAGGTACGTTACCTGGAACGGCTTGTTCCCCTCAAGGCGGGTGATGTAGTGCTGGATATCGGCAGCAATGATGGGACGACACTTAAGGCGTATTCAACCATAGGTATCAAGCGAATAGGGATTGATCCCACGGGCAATAAGTTTTTTCAGTATTACCCCACTGACATCAGACTGGTGCCGGATTTCTTTTCATCGGCAGCTTACCGCATGATCGAAAGCCAACCGGCGAAAATTGTTAGCTCAATCGCGATGTTTTACGATTTGGACAGTCCGGTGGCATTTGCCAAGGAAATAGCGGCAATTTTGGCAGATGATGGGGTTTGGCATTTTGAACAAAGTTATATGCCTTCTATGCTGCGCATGAATTCATATGACACGATTTGTCATGAGCATCTTGAATACTACTCTCTCGCAGTAGTGAAAAAAATTCTTGATGCGGCTGATCTCAAACTGGTCGACGTTGTAATGAATTCCATCAATGGCGGCAGCTTTGCTGTGACTGCTGCGAAACGGTCGAATAAATCTATTCGTATTAACAATACCGTAATCAACTGGTTGCTTGAACAGGAAGATCGCATGGGATTGAATACACCGCGCCCCTACCGCGATTTTGAAGAGCGCGTATTTCGCCACCGTGACGATCTGACCAGGCTCATCAGGGGATTGAATGCTGATGGCAAAACGGTGCTGGGTTATGGTGCATCTACCAAGGGAAATGTGGTGCTACAGTTTTGTGGTTTGACAAACAAGGATATTTCCGTGATAGCCGAAGTGAATCCAGATAAATTTGGCTGCGTTACACCGGGCACACATATTCCAATAGTTTCGGAAGAAGATGCGCGCAAAATGAAACCGGATTATTTTCTGGTGCTGCCATGGCATTTTAAAGATGGGATACTGCGGCGCGAGAAAGAATATTTAGCGAATGGTGGGAGGATGATTTTTCCGTTTCCAGAAATTGAGATAGTCTAAATTTTTTCGCATATCGAATATACTTAACTGCTCGGCATTGTTAGATTGTGATGTTGTTTTTTTAATATGACAGGGGGCTATTTATTATCGTGATCGCTGAATAATGAGAATCGGCATTGATGCGCATATGCTTTGTGAAGCGGTGACCGGTATCGGCCGTTACACATATGAAATCACAAGAAGAATAGTTAATTCAGACTCAGATTTTTTTCTTTATTTCCCTAATGCAGCGCCAACTGAAGAATGGATTGCAGAAAATATTTGCGTGCGTTCATCCAATTTTGGATCTCGGACAGGAAAAATGGTATGGCTGCAGACCCAACTGCCTTATTGGGCAAACAAAGATAACCTGGACGTATTCTGGGGGCCAACGCACCGGCTACCCAGATTTCTTTCAAATAAGGTTGCCAGAGTCGTAACAATTCATGATTTGGTCTGGAAACATGCTGGCGAAACCATGCCTCGGATAAATCGCTTGGCAGAGCGTGTGTTGATGCCGGATGCGATCCGCTTGGCAGACAGGGTTATGGCTGATTCGCACAGCACTGCAAACGCAATCGCCAGTGAATTCCCCTGGGTAAAAGAACGCATCCGCGTAGTACATTTGGGAGCCACCTCATTACCCGATCCTAAGGGTATTGACGCACTCAATGATTTGGGAATTGACCAACCCTATTTCTTGTTTGTAGGTACGTTAGAGCCCAGAAAGAATTTGCGTCGACTTCTTGAGGCTTTTGCATCACTCGATGACGTTATTAGAAAACAGTCGCTATTAGTTATTGCAGGCGGCAAAGGATGGGGAAATGTAGATTTAGTATCACAGATTCAATTATTAGGTTTGAGTGATTCTGTGCGGTTAACTGGCTATGTGAGCAATGAGCAACTATCCACCTTGTATGCGCATGCCCGCTTTCTGGCTATGCCCTCCTTGTATGAAGGGTTCGGCCTGCCCTTGGTTGAGGCAATGTCATTTGGCGTTCCTGTGCTAACCTCATCGTGCTCTTCTTTGCCGGAAGTTGCTGGCAACGCAGGCATTCTTGTCGACCCGTTTAATGTGAATTCGATTGCGTCTGGATTGTTACAGATGCTGAAAGATAATGCATTACGAAGCCGGCTCTCGGCTCGTGCCGAGCTGAATGCTTCGCGATTCAGTTGGGAAAAGTCAGCCCAGGCAGCCATGGAAATTTTCCGTGAAGCGATTTGTGTTCGCAACGCAAAGCTGGTATCAAAGTGATAAAGACACTTCAGGCCCTCCAAGTTTACCGCACTTACTTTCCTGATCCACCGGGAGGATTGCAGGAAGCCATTCGTCAGATTGCTTATTCAACATCCAATTTTGGTGTTCGATCAACGATATTTACCCTGTCGCCCAATCCATATCCAAATGTGCTTTCCAGACCGGAAGCTGAGGTGATTAGAGCACGATCCTGGGCTGCACCTGCGTCCTGCGACTTGGGAGGAATTGCAGCGTTCAGGCAGTTTGCCAGGGCATGTGAAGAATCCGATGTAGTTCATTATAATTTTCCGTGGCCTTTCGAAGACGTGCTCCATGCGATTGTACAGCCACGAATTCCAGCGATAATGACTTATCATTCAGATGTGGTTAGACAAAAATTGCTCGGGGCGATATATGCACCGTTAATGTGGCGCACATTAAAATCGATGCGCTTTATTGTTGCATCATCACCGGCATACGCACGCACCAGCCCTGTGCTTTCACATCCATCTATCCGCGATAAAGTTCGTGTGATTCCTTTCGGGATAGCCGAGGATTCTTACTCAAACAAATCGGATATAGGGATATTTGATCGCATCAAAATAAATCATGCAGAACCGTTTTTTTTATTCATCGGCGTATTGCGCTATTACAAGGGTTTGCATACTCTCGTTCAGGCAGCACGCCGCGTAGGAGCCAAAATTGTTATTGCGGGCTCTGGCCCAGAGGAAAGCAAATTAAAGCAGTTGGCCCATCAAGCAGATGCACGCAACGTGATTTTTGCAGGGCAAATATCCGATGCAGAAAAAGTTGCTTTATTGCAATCATGCCGTGCACTGGTATTGCCATCGCATCTACGTTCCGAGGCCTTCGGGATGGTTTTGGTGGAAGCATCCATGTTTGGCAGGCCTATGGTCACATGTGAAATTGGCACTGGCACTTCATTTGTGAATGCACATGAGGAAAGCGGAATTGTTGTGCCCCCGGAGAAGCCTGATATGCTTGCTCAGGCTATGATCCAACTGTTAAATGATTCTGCATTGGCAGAAAAGCTGGGGCTGGCAGCTCGTGCACGTTACGAGCGCCTGTTCTCCGGAGCTGCACTGGGAAAAGCCTATGCCGACTTATACTTGGAGGCATCAGGAAATCTGTGATTGAGAGCGTTTCCGGCATTAGGCAAGCAAACACCTTAGAATCTTTGCGTGTAATGGTTACCGGTGCCAATGGCTTCGTTGGCCAGGCTTTTTGCACCGAGGCCATTCGGCGCGGTTTGCACATCAGGGGCGCAACACGTTTGCCCTGCAATTTACCAGCTGGTGCTGATTCGATTGTTGTCGGCGCTATTGATGGTGAGACAGATTGGACTGAAGCGCTTTGCGGTTCTGATGTGGTAATTCATCTCGCTGCACGAGTTCACAAGGTAAGGGATACTGCCGCCAATCCGCTGCCTGAATTTCTCCAGACAAACCTGCATGGTACTGAAAATCTGGCACAACAAGCTGCGCACGCCGGAATTAAGCGATTTGTTTACGTCAGCTCTATCAAGGTTAATGGCGAAAGCACTTCCTCAACCGGCGTCTCTTCGACAAACGAAAGCGGCGAACTGGGTGTATTTACTGAATCAGTCAAACCCAATCCACATGACCCTTATGCCATATCAAAATGGCAGGCAGAACTGGCCTTGCAGCGTGTTGCCCAGAAAACCGGTCTGGGAATTGTAATCGTACGCCCCCCGCTGGTATATGGCCCCAGAGTGAAGGGAAACTTTGTTAGCTTGTTAAAGGCAATTGAAAAGGGGATACCTCTTCCGTTGGCTGGCACGCACAATGTGCGTAGCCTGATCTATGTAGGTAATCTGGTAGATGCTTTGATAGTCTGTGCAACTCATCCGTCTGCCGCCGGGCAGACTTATATCGTCAGCGACGGTGAGGCTGTTTCTACATCGGTTCTAATCGAGAAAATTGCCCATTCCCTTGAGCGTCCCAACCGTTCTTTTTATTTTCCGCCTGGACTGTTGCGCGCTGTTGCTGCATTGTCAGGCCGGTCCGACCAAGTTGATAAGCTGTTTGGCTCTTTGCTGCTTAGCGACAGGAAAATCCGCAACGAGTTGGGTTGGTCGCCCCCGTATTCCCTTGAGCAAGGTTTACGCGCAACGGCGGATTGGTATCTCGCACAGCGCGCTGCCGTTGGATATAATCGCGCCACTTTATAGTACCCAAGACGCCTCTTAGTGGCATAAATTATGATTTTAGTGACCGGCAGTGCGGGCTTTATCGGCTCGAATTTTGTCCTCGATTGGTTTGCGCAAAGCGGAGAAAGCATAATCAGCCTGGACAAGCTGACCTACGCGGGCAATCTGGAAAACCTCGCGTCCCTCAAAAATGATCCTCGCCACATTTTCGTACATGGCGACATCGGCGATGCGCAACTGGTGGGCAGGTTGCTCGCGGAACACCGGCCGCGCGCCGTCGTCAACTTCGCGGCGGAAAGCCACGTGGATCGCTCGATCCACGGCCCCGAGGATTTCATCCAGACCAACATCGTCGGCACCTTCCATTTGCTGGAGGCGGTGCGCACCTACTGGTCTGGATTAACCGATACTGAAAAGACCGCTTTCCGCTTTCTGCATGTTTCCACCGACGAAGTGTATGGCTCGCTCGCGAAGAACGAACCCGCTTTCAGCGAGACGCACCGCTACGAGCCGAACAGCCCTTATTCCGCCAGCAAGGCCGCCAGCGACCATCTGGTGCGCGCCTATCATCACACCTACGGCCTGCCGGTGTTGACCACCAATTGTTCGAACAACTACGGCCCGTACCACTTCCCGGAAAAACTCATCCCGCTGATGATCGTCAACGCGCTCGCCGGCAAAGCCCTGCCGGTGTATGGCGATGGCCAGCAGATACGCGACTGGCTGTACGTCAGGGATCACTGTAGTGCCATTCGCCGGGTACTGGAAAAAGGCAGGCTGGGCGAGGTGTACAACGTCGGCGGCTGGAACGAGAAGGCCAACCTCGATATCGTGCATACCGTTTGCGCGCTGCTCGACGAACTGCGCCCGCGCATGGACGGCAAGTCTTACCGCGAACGGATTACCTTTGTCACTGACCGACCGGGCCATGACCGCCGTTATGCGATCGACGCGCGCAAAATCGAGCGCGAGCTTGGCTGGAAGCCGGTCGAGACTTTCGAGACGGGCATACGCAAGACCGTGCAATGGTATCTGGATAATCAGGCCTGGGTGAGCAATGTGCAATCCGGTTCTTATCGGCTATGGGTCGAAAAAAACTACGCGGGACGCGCCCGGTGAAAATCCTGCTGTTCGGCAAAAACGGCCAGGTCGGCTGGGAGCTGCAACGCAGCCTGGCGCCGCTGGGCGAACTCGTAGTGCTGGATTCCGACAGCGCGGAATTGTGCGGTGACTTTACCGATCTGGAGGGCATCGCCCAGACGGTTCGTGCCGTTGCAGCGGATGTGATCGTCAATGCCGCCGCACACACCGCCGTGGACAAGGCCGAAAGCGAACCGGAGCTGGTGCGCGCTATCAACGCACTCGCGCCCGGTGTGCTGGCGCTAGAAGCAGAGCGCGCCAATGCCTGGCTGGTTCATTACTCTACCGACTATGTGTTCGACGGCAGCGGCGACAAGCCATGGCTGGAAACCGATGCGACTGCTCCGCTCAGCGTGTACGGCGCAACCAAGCTGGAAGGCGAGCAGTTCATCCGGCAGGCAGGTTGCCGGCACCTGATTTTTCGAACCAGCTGGGTATATGGCACACGCGGCGGCAACTTTGCCAAAACCATGCTGCGTTTGGCTCAGGAGCGCGACCGTCTCAATGTCATCGATGACCAGATCGGCGCGCCCACCGGTGCTGATCTGTTGGCCGATATAACGGCACATGCGATCCGCGCCGCCCGGCTGCGGCCGGAAGTGTCCGGCCTGTATCATCTGGTTGCAGGAGGAGAGACCTCGTGGCATGGCTACGCCAGCTTCGTCCTCGACTTTGCCAGGCGCGCAGGCATCACGCTGAAGGCCGCACCGGAGGCTATCCGGCCGGTGCCCACCAGTGCCTTCCCCACGCCTGCCAGACGCCCGCACAACTCGCGTATGGACACCGCGAAACTGCAACACACTTTCGACCTGAACCTGCCGTTGTGGCAAACCGGTGTGGCGCGCATGCTGAGCGAATTGCTGGAGAAAAAGTAGGGCGGGTCAAACCCGCCGTTTAGCATCAATCACAAAATTCAATGGCGGGTGTGACCCGCCCTACACTAGCCCCGCGTTGCAAATGGTGGCGTGCCGCAATGAAGCGATGAACGATAAAAAACGGTGCGTTTCACGCACCCAAAACTATCGGTGGTTCTGAGCAAATAGGGTTCACGCCGCCACGATCTGCATGCTCACACCCAGCGTTTTCCACTGCCTCACTTCTTCATGCAGCGCGGTTTCGGTGAGCAGGTTTCGTGACAGCCAGTCTGCATCTATTGTGAGGTGAAACTTGGTGCCGCTGAAATGGCCGTGCAATTCGGGCAGCGGGATATCACCGCGATTGCGATAGAAAAGCACGGCAAGGCGCAGGCTCGTCGCCAGCACGCAGTCTTCGGTATTTTTCAATTGTCCTTGCAGCTTGTCCAGGCTGCCGCGCTGCGCGAGCGCCAGCAGACTCAGGCGCGCCTGTTCCTTCCTGGAGAAACCCGGCATGTCGGCATTGGCAAGGATATAGGCAGTGTGTTTGTGATATCCGCTATGCGCAACGCTGATGCCGATCTCGTGGAGACTGGACATCCAGTGAAGCATCTGCAGCGCTGAATCGGCGGCTTCCATGCCAAGAAATTGCTGCGCGAACAGATTTGCCAGCTTGGCCACACGCGCGGCCTGACTGGTATCAACATGGTAACGCTGCATGAATTGCCGCACCGTGACATCGCGCATGTCGTTGTTGTGAAACCGCCCCCACAAATCGTACAGCACGCCCTCGCGCAACGCGCCCAAGGCAGGGCTCATGGTTGCGATGTCCAGTTCGCAGAACGCCGCGTACAGGATTGCGAAGCCGCCCGCCAGTGCAGGTATGCGATCGGGGCGCAAACCTTCAAGGTCCAGCTGTTGCACATCACCCACCTTGAGCAGATGGGCACGCAGTTTCTCGAGTCCATTGCGGGTGATACCGTTCTCGCAGTAGCCGTTCAGCTCCAGTATATCGGCGATGGCTTTTGCGGTACCCGACGAACCGAGCGCCTGCTGCCACTGGCCTTTGTAGCCAGCGACGATGGTCTGCAACTCGACGCGCGCTGCGAGTTCAGCCTGTTTGAGGTTTTGTTTGGTGATTTTTCCATCCGGGAAAAAACGGTTGCTGAAGCTGACGCAGCCCATGTACAGGCTTTCCAGCTTGAGAGGCGTGAGCCCGTTGCCGATGATAAACTCGGTCGATCCGCCGCCGATATCTATCACCAGCAGATGGTCTTTTGATGGCGGCAATCCGTGCGCCACACCGAGATAAATCAGGCGTGCTTCCTCGCGTCCTGCGATCACCTCTATTGGAAATCCCAGGGTATGCTCGGCTTGAGGAATGAAATCGCCGGCATTCTTCGCCACGCGAAACGAGTTGGTGCCGACCACGCGCACTGCCGCACGGGGCAAGCCGCGCAAGCGCTCGGCAAATCGCCCCAGCGCGTCAAGCGCGCGCTGCTGTGCTGCGGCATCCAGGTATTTGTCGGCAGTGAGCCCTGCGGCAAGCCGTACCGGTTCGCGCAGGCCGTCCAGCATGTAAAGCTGGTCGCCCTCCACCCGCGCGACCTGCAGCCGAAAACTGTTCGACCCAAGATCAACAGCGGCCAGGGTAGGTTGCTGCTGCACTACTGCTGAATTTCGCGGTCGATTTCGTCCGCGTTGATGTGGCGCACGTCGCGACCCTTGACCATGTAGATGACGTATTCAGACATGTTTTTGGCATGATCGCCGATACGTTCGATTGCCTTGGCCACAAACAGGATTTCCAGGGAGGTGGAGATGGTGCGCGGATCTTCCATCATGAATGTAATGAGATAACGCATGATGGCGCGAAACTCTTCGTCCACCTGATCGTCCTGCCGAACCACTTGCGCAGCCATCATCACATCCAGCCGCGCAAAAGCATCCAGCGATTTGCGCAGCATGTCCAGGGCTATTTCTGCAGCGTGCTTGATCTCGTGATAGCGCGGGATGGCAAGCCCCTGTTTTTGCGACAGCAGCTTGGCCATGCGCGCGATTTTCTCGGCCTCGTCGCCGATGCGTTCCAGGTCGGTAATGGTCTTGATCACCGCCATCACCAATCGCAAATCACCCGCCGCAGGCTGGCGGCGCGCAATCACCTGGCTGCATGCCTCATCTATCTTGACCTCGAGGGCGTTGACGCGATGGTCGTCGTCAATCACCCTGGTCATCAGGTTCACGTCGCCGCTGACGAGCGATTCGACGGCGCTCTTGATCTGGCTTTCCACCAGGCCTCCCATCTGCAACACGTTGGCGCGGATGGCTTCGAGATCGGCATCGAACTGGCGGGAAATATGGTCACTGCTGGGCATGTTGTATACCTTTCAAATAATGCATCGCCGCAGCATAAGCGGCAAATGTTAAGGGCAGATGACAGCGATCAGGCTGTCATGGTTTTTACACCCTCCGGTGTGCCAAGCAACAGCACATCGGCAGCACGGCGCGCAAACAGGCCGTTGGTTACCACACCGGCGATGTGGTCCAGCGTAGCTTCCAGTTCCACCGGATTCATGATCTTCAGCCCGTGCACGTCGAGAATCACGTTGCCATTGTCGGTGGTAAAGCCCTCGCGCAACATGGGTTGCCCGCCCAGCGCAACCAGCTGCCGCGCCACGTAACTGCGCGCCATCGGAATCACTTCAACCGGCAGCGGGAACTTGCCCAGCACATTCACCAGCTTGCTGGAATCGCACACACAGATAAACTTCTTGCTTGCCGCGGCCACGATCTTTTCGCGCGTCAGCGCGCCGCCGCCGCCCTTGATCATGTGCATATGGCGCGTGATCTCGTCCGCGCCATCCACATACACCGGCAGGTCGCCCGCCTCATTCAGCGACAATACCTCGATGCCGTGCCCCTGCAATCGCTTTGCCGATGCCTCCGAACTGGCTACCGCTCCGCGTATTTTATGCCTGATCCCGGCCAGCTCATCTATGAAAAAATTGGCTGTGGAACCCGTGCCCACGCCGACGATGCAATCTCCCGGTATATATCCGATCGCTGCCTTGGCGACTGCGCGTTTCAAATCGTCTTGACCTGTCATTTTGCCTGCCTGCTTTCAGTATGATGGGAATTTACGGGTATCCACTTGCTGCACTGGTCCGCCGGCATGGGACAGACCGGCAGTTTACCTGTGGCTATGCTGCGACCTTCTTGCCCGCAGCATTGCGGTACTCTCCTCGCCCTTCAAACTGACATGCATCGTCGTTTGCAGTGCGCCCCCCTGCCGTGCCCGCATGCGCTGACCAAATGGCTAACTCAGGGCTAGAAAGTAAACGCCAGCCTTGCAGAAGCACCGATTTCATTGGCGCTTTTTGCCACACCCACATCCAGATGCAGTACTCCGAACGGAGCAAGCCCAAGCCCTATGGATGGCACATTGCGTGTGCTGTCTTTCAGGTTCGCGCGATAGCCAAGGCGCAGTTGCGCCCAATCCCACGCATTCAACTCAGCGCCGAGCGCCAGATACTGGCTTTGGTTTTCCAGTCCGGCGGGATCATTTGTGGTCAGGTCAAGATCCATCGCCACGGTCGACCAACTGGTGGAGTGGGAAGCGCCGATGCGCGCCTGCGGTTTGAGCTTGATTTCACCGGTGGTAACTTGGGCTGAGCCCGAAGCAGCGCCTGGTGCAATGCTTTTAAAGTCGTAGGTATGCGGGATGATGTTCTTTACGACGAAGCCGGCGCGCCAGCCATTGGCATATTTTTTTGCCAATCCCAGATCGAAATTGACGTGGCTGTACTTGGCGGTGTAGTCGCTACCGGTAGCGTTACCCGTATCGCTGCTGTTAACGCTGGCGGTGTAATCGTACAGATTGACCTTCACTATTTTCGGCGTGATGCCCAACCCCCAGGCAGCATCGCCGGTGCCGAATTCATGGGAAAGCGCGAGGCCAGCCTCCGCCAATCCGACCCCGCGGATATTCACGGTGGACTGGAGACTGGTGTTGGTGTTGAAGTTCGATGTCACTGTGGGAGTGCCCGCTGTGTTGACAACAAAATACTGTTGTACCAAGGGATCGGTGGTGAGGGTATTGAGTGCGCTCACGCATGCCGGGCTATTGTTAACGGTACCCCCGCAATCGGTATTCACCGCAGTAGCTATTGTACTGGATGCAGTCGCGAAATCCTGCAGTGTCTGGTTGTCGCGGTACTTGATAACGCCGCCCACTGCGGCCCAGCCATTGGCATAGAATGCCCCGCCGAAGGATTTGCCCGGAATACCCACCACCAACCCGGCGCCCAATTCAGCCTGGATAGGTTTGTCACTCAGGGTGGCGAACTGGGTGGAAAGCGTGGAAGTATTGTTTGCGACTACAGTCAGATTAGCGGTGGTTTGCGCCGAGTTGAATGTGTCGATCGAGGTTTGCAGCGTATCGACGTAATTCCCATTCTGGAAATTATCGAGGCTGTTCGCGAAATCCGACGGGTCGTAAGCACGTACACCTATAATCGGCAAGTCCAGCGAGAAATCATCTTCTTCGCGGGTGACGGTCAGCAGCGCGGGATTGAAGAAAGGCGCCATGCCGGCATCACCCACCGCTACACCCGCACCGCCCATCGCCATCGAACGCGGGTCAAACGAGTTGAACGGCAAGGACAGCGCCGCGCTGCTGCTTGCCAGCAACGCCGTAGTAACGAAAATTTTCCAGGGTTTTTGCACCATGATTTCTCCTAATTTTGGACGGCTCAATTAAATAAAGATGCTGCAATAATCACACCAATAAACTGTGCAGTGTTATAGCATAAACAAGAATGTGTCGGAGGGTGACTACTGTTGCCATTTTACAGAATATGTTTCGCAGTTTGCGGATAAATATTTTCAACCCGACAAGTGGTAATATACTTCAAGATATCCTATCAATACGCAGGATAAAGCATGCAAACCCGTACCGTCGCCACCACTCCATACGATGATCAAAAACCCGGCACTTCGGGGCTGCGCAAGCGTGTACAGGTCTTCCGCCAGCCGCACTATCTGGAAAACTTCGTTCAGTCTGTCTTCGATACCATCTCCGCACCGCAAGGCGCGACCCTGGTGCTGGGTGGCGATGGCCGCTATTACAACCGTGAAGCGATCCGGATTATTATCGAAATGGCGGCCGCCAACGGCTTCGGGCGCGTGCTGGTCGGCAGGGGCGGGATACTTTCCACTCCGGCTGCATCCTGCATCATCCGCAAATACAGCGCCTGCGGCGGCATCATACTTTCCGCCAGCCATAACCCCGGCGGCCCGGACGGCGATTTCGGCATCAAGTACAACATTGCCAATGGCGGCCCGGCGCCGGAGAAGATTACCGATGCAATCTTCGCGGCGAGCAGAAAAATCTCACAGTACCGCATTGTCGACACCGCTGAGGTGGCGCTGGACACGTTGGGAAATTACAAAATCGGCGACATGACGGTGTCGGTGATCGACCCGGTCGCCGATTACGCCGAGCTGATGGAATCGCTGTTCGACTTCGATGCAATTCGCGCACTGGTGACGAGCGGATTTCGTATTCAATTCGACGCGATGCACGCCGTGACCGGACCGTATGCGCGCGAGATTTTCGTGAATCGCCTGGGTGCACCGGCGGGCAGCATGATGAACGCCGAACCGTTGCCGGATTTCGGCGGCGGACATCCCGACCCCAATCTTACCTACGCGCATGAACTGGTGGCAATACTGTATGGCGATAGCGCGCCTGATTTCGGGGCGGCCTCGGACGGCGACGGCGACCGCAACATGATTCTGGGCAAGCATTTTTTTGTCACGCCTTCCGACAGTCTCGCCATCCTTGCCGCCAATGCGCATCTGGTACCGGGCTACCGGCACGGCCTGGCGGGCATCGCTCGCTCGATGCCGACCAGCGCTGCAGCGGATCGCGTGGCCAAGGCGCTCGGCATTCCCTGTTACGAAACGCCGACCGGCTGGAAATTCTTCGGCAACCTGATGGACGCGGGCAAGGTGACGCTGTGCGGTGAAGAGAGCTTCGGCACCGGCTCGGATCACATCCGCGAGAAGGACGGCTTGTGGGCGGTGCTGTTCTGGCTCAACATCATCGCGGTACACAATCAATCTGTGGAAACCATCGTGCGCGAACACTGGGCGCGCTTCGGGCGCAACGTCTATTCGCGCCACGATTACGAGGACATTCCGGGCGATCAAGCCAACAGCGTGATGCAACTGCTGCGTGCAAGCTTTGCGCAACTGCAAGGTGCGCAATTCGGGGATTTACGGGTCAAACAGTGCGACGATTTCAGCTACACCGATCCGGTGGATGGCAGCGTCAGCACGGGTCAGGGTGTGCGCATCATTTTCACCGACGGCTCGCGCATCGTGTTTCGCCTTTCCGGCACCGGGACTGAGGGCGCGACGCTGCGCATCTATCTGGAAAGCTTTGAACCGGACGTCTCCAGGCATCACCTGGACGCGCAGGAAGCGCTGGCCACGCTGATCGGCATTGCATTGCAGATTTCCGAATTGCGCAAACACACCGGGCGCGAACAGCCGACGGTGATTACCTGAGCGGCTATAATCAGCGCAGATATAACCGCCCGCGCCGTTCAGGCGCGGATTCATTTAAAGGAGCACACCATGACAAACAAGCAAGTGATCCAGACCCCCGATGCACCCGCGGCAATCGGTACCTACTCTCAGGCAGTGCGCGTCAACGGCACCGTATACCTGTCCGGCCAGATTGGTCTCGACCCTTCCACGATGCAGATGGTGGAAGGCATCGAGGCGCAAATCCATCGCGTGTTCCAGAATCTGCGCGCGGTCGCCAGCGCCGCAGACAGCAGCTTTGACGAACTGGTGAAGCTGAATGTGTATCTCACCGACCTCGCGCACTTCGCCAAGGTGAACGAAATCATGGCGAGTTATTTCCGCCAGCCTTACCCGGCACGCGCTGCGGTCGGCGTGTCCTCACTGCCGCGCGGCGCGCTGGTGGAAATGGATGGAGTGCTGGTCGTTCAGGATTAAAAG
This sequence comes from Gallionellales bacterium RIFCSPLOWO2_02_FULL_57_47, assembly GCA_001801175.1. Lineage (GTDB taxonomy): Bacteria > Pseudomonadota > Gammaproteobacteria > Burkholderiales > Gallionellaceae > Gallionella. Next base: position 17,274 of record MGWZ01000052.1, read on the forward strand.
GGCGTTGAAATATCACTGCGATCGCCTGTGCAAACCACTAAAATTTCCCCTGCTAACCTGGTGAAACTCGCCAGGCTCGGCATCCATCATCGCGCCGAATTGCTGTTGCATCTGCCGCTACGTTACGAGGATGAAACCCATCTCTCGCCGATAGCCACCGCGCAACCGGGCGAAGCCGTGCAAGTACAGGGCACCGTCAACCACAGCGAAATCGCTTTTCGACCGCGCCGCACGCTGGTTTGCCGCCTGAAAGACAACAGCGGCGAATTGTATCTGCGCTTCCTGAATTTTTATCCCAGCCAGCAAAAACAGCTTGCGGAAGGCAGGCAGATACGCGCAATCGGCGAGGTGCGCATGGGCTATTTTGGGCTGGAAATGGTACATCCGAAATGCCGCGCGGTGGATGACGACACGCCACTGCAATCCAGTCTCACGCCGGTCTACCCGACCACGGCTGGGCTATCGCAAGCCGTGTTGCGCAAGCTGATTACCAATGCGCTGGAGGCGATGCCGCTGACTGACACCTTGCCGGATGCACTATTGCACAAGCTGCATCTGGCAGGCTTCGCCGAAAGCATCCAGCTGCTGCACAACCCTCCCCCGGACATTGCTGCCCGTTCACTGGAACAGCGCAGCCACGCCGCCTGGCGGCGCATCAAGTTTGATGAATTGCTGGCGCAGCAACTTTCGATGCGCCTGCATCACCGCGAACGCAGCAAGCGCGCCGCCCCCGCGCTTGCGCCGCACCGGCAACTGACCGCTCGCCTGCTAAATGATTTGCCCTTTACATTAACCAGGGCGCAGCACCGCACATTCACCGAGATCAGCCGCGACCTTGCCCAGCCGCATCCTATGCAAAGACTGTTGCTCGGCGATGTCGGCAGCGGCAAGACCATCGTCGCGGCGCTCGCCGCGTTGCAGGCCATCGAAAACGGCTATCAGGTTGCACTGTTGTCGCCCACCGAGATTCTCGCCGAACAGCATTTTCTCAAATTGCGCGATTGGCTGAAGCCGCTCGGTATCATGCCGGTGTGGCTGTCAGGCAGCCTGAGGAAGAAGGAAAAACAGCTCGCCGCCGAACGCATCGAGTCTGGAGAGGCGCTGCTAGCCATCGGCACCCACGCGCTGTTTCAGGACAGGATCAGTTTTCTCAAGCTGGGCCTGGCAATCGTGGATGAGCAGCACAAGTTTGGCGTGCAGCAACGCCTCGCACTGCGAAACAAGGGAAACGAGCCTCACCAGTTGATGATGAGCGCCACCCCTATTCCCAGAACTTTGGCTATGAGCTACTACGCCGACCTGGATGTGTCGGTGATCGATGAGTTGCCGCCCGGGCGCACGCCGGTGGTCACCAAGCTGGTCAGCGATGCACGCCGCACCGAGGTGATAGACCGGGTGCGCGCCGCCTGTATGGAAGGACAGCAGGCATATTGGGTATGTCCGCTGATCGACGAATCCGAGGCGCTGCAATTGCAAACCGCGCTGGAGACATATCAATTGCTCACGGATACCTTTCCCGATCTGCGTATCGGCCTGGTGCATGGCAGGCTCGACAGTACCGAGAAAATGCGCGTGATGGAGCTGTTCAAGGCCGGCGAGTTACAATTGCTGGTCGCCACCACGGTAATCGAAGTCGGCGTGGATGTGCCGAACGCCAGCCTGATGGTAATCGACCACGCCGAGCGTATGGGGCTGGCGCAACTGCACCAACTGCGCGGCAGGGTGGGGCGCGGCAAGGCGCAGAGCCTGTGCATCCTGTTATACCAGCAGCCGCTTTCCGAACTGGCACGTGCGCGATTAAAGATTATTTTTGAAAGCGGCGATGGCTTCGCTATCGCCCAGCAGGATCTGCAGTTGCGCGGTCCCGGCGAATTGCTGGGCGCGCGCCAAAGCGGTGTTGCGATGCTGCGCTTTGCCGACATCAGCGCAGATGAAGATTTGCTGGATCAGGCACGGCATGTCGCCGACGAATTACTGCGGGATTTCCCCGAGGCGGCTCGGGCACACTTGCGCCGCTGGATGTCAGGTAAACATGATTACCTGCACGTCTGATAAATTCTGAAATCAGATAGCAAGGCTGCATGATCATTGCTTTCCGGCTCGGCATATCAAGCAACGCTGCCGAAGACTGAAGTTTATTGCCTGACATATTGCGGCTAATCAGATCCTCATGGGATTTGCTTGAACAAATCGACAGGCTATATTCGTGTCATCAGAGAGATTCCATATGGCTGTGGCATAGGTTGATTGCTTCTGGCCCTTGCGGACAATGGCGATATGTCACATCTTCCTCCCGCTGTCAGACAAACACTGATAGTGAAATTTACCATCTCCTTACACCAAAATCAGGCAAACACCGATAGCGCCATTTACATGCAAGGCAATAACATGATCGCGTCTTTGAAATTAATGCTTCAGGTTTTTGGCCAATGCATCTGTAACCGCGAAGAAAGATTGCAGCACACGAAATTTATCTGTTACGTGATTTAACCCCTCCCTAGGCGCAACGCCTGGGCTTACCGGGGCAGGAAACTGCCCCGTTTTTTTCGTCCAGAAAATGAGCTTCCGAGGCAATCAGCGTGTTTGATTTGAATCAGCGGATTTTACTGGGCAATGCTGTTATGCCTGATTTTCCGCTGCTGGCCGCAAAATCCGATAATGCATCCGCAGCCGCACTTGGCTCCTGATCATTAGTGCTCTTTTTGATTCTGCCACACCCGCAGTGGCCGGCGTCCAGTATCATTCTATAATTATCAGGGTTTCGATCCTGGCATGTCTCATGGCGGATATGACAGGATGCAAGTAGATTCTATATTCGATAAATGCAATGACTCTTCTCGAACGCTTAACGCTTTACATTCAGCTCACCCGGCTTAATCGCCCCATTGGTATTCTGCTGCTGCTATGGCCGACGCTGTGGGGAGTGTGGATTGCGGGTAACGGGTATCCGTCGTGGCATATCGTGCTCATCTTCCTGCTCGGCACTGCGCTAATGCGCTCTGCCGGATGCGTCATCAATGATTACGCTGACCGTCACATCGACAAACACGTCAAACGCACCCGGGAACGTCCCATCACCAGCGGAAGCATCGCACCCGGTGAGGCGCTATGGTTGGCAGCCGCGCTTGCGCTGGCCGCTTTTCTGCTTATTCTTCCGCTCAATACGCTGACGCTGCTGCTTTCCGTTCCTGCGGTGCTGCTCGCCGCCAGCTATCCGTTCACCAAACGCTTTTTCGCAATTCCCCAAGCCCATCTCGGCATCGCATTCGGCTTTGGCATACCGATGGCGTTCGCCGCGCAACTAGGCAGCGTACCGCCGGTGGCGTGGCTATTGCTCATTGCCAATGTGTTTTGGGCGATTGCCTATGATACCGAATACGCGATGGTGGACAGGGATGATGACGTCCATCTCGGCATCCACTCCTCCGCAATATTTTTTGGCAAATACGATGTGGCTGCGGTGATGGCTTGCTACGGCATCGCCCTGATACTGCTCGCGGTGTCAGGGCAGATGGCGGGGCGTGGCTGGATTTATTATGCGGGATTGCTGGCAGCGGCGGGCATTGCGCTTTACCACTACACGCTGATCAGACACCGCGGTCGTGAAGCCTGTTTCGCAGCGTTCCTGCATAACAACTGGTTTGGCGCAGCGGTGTTTGCCGGCATCGGCATCGATTATCTATTAGCATGAACAGTCACACGCGGCCTTACCGCGATAATCCGTTGCTCAGATTGAGCTACAGCCTGATCGCACCGCTCTATGACCTGGCTATTTCGCTACTGCTGCTGAAAGCGCGCACCCGGTCGCTGCAATCCTTGCCCGCCGATCTGACGGCAAGAGTGTTGTTAAGCCGCGCAGGTTTGAAGGTTGACCGGGTGCTGGGAGATAGCAAGCGCCGTTCGCCGATGCCCAGTTCGATCATGTGGTGCAGCATCTGATCGTCGCCGTCGTGCCGCAACCCGCACAGAAGCTGCTCGTGTGCTCAAGCCCGGTGGCTGGTTTCGCAACATTGTGCTGCAAAAGTTCTGATGCTGGCCTGGCATAACAGCTTGAAGCTTCAGGTTTATGCATTTCAATTCGGGTAATAACTAATCTCACTGAATCCTGCAAGCGTATCATTCCCCCTGGTTGTGCTAGACTTTTGGCTCGCTACCAATTTCTGTACTTCTTTATCGGGCAATCATGGCTTTCATACGCGGAATTTTTGATCGTATCGTGTTAGTGGTGGGTATCGTCACGGCAGGCTGTATTCCAAGCTTCATTTCACAGTATCGGCAACGCGTTGGCGGTCGGCTCGATCAGGTTCTTCAGGATCTTGAGCCCTTCCAGCAAATTGCCAATCAATATCACCATGGCAGCCTTAAGGAACTGATTCAACATCACCTTAACAGTTCTGATACCACCTTTCGCGATGAGGGCGCGGCATTGCATGCCATGGTAAGTGCTGCCGAACAATTAAGGCGTGCCCTCCAGGCTCTCAATACCGACTTGTTCCATCAGCTGAGTTATCTGCTTACCGGCGGATTGGATCCGCACATTGCACGAGCGGCATGGGAAATATATACACCCTCTTTTAACCTGACATTTGAAAGCGTTGTGTTTGGTTCTATCGTTGGCGTTTTGATATGGCTGGTATTTCTTTTAATCTGGTACATCTTCGCCCGGCTTATAAATATTCTTGGCGCACGATAACCGCCTGCGGCGTCCGTTAACCATCCGGAGATCATGGCGGTTATGAACGCGTTGAAAGGCGCAAATAACCAACAAAAAAGCAGCCGAAGCTGCTTTTTTGTGTTTGTTGCACGGGTTTAATGCCCGACTTGTTTGCGCAGTTGCTGGATCGCGCGCAACTGAGCGATGGCTTCCACCAGTTCGGCTTGTGCCTGAGCGTAGTCGATGTCGGAAGCGCGGTTCTTGATCGCGTCTTCCGCCGCCCTTTTCGCATCCAATGCTCGCGCCTCATCCAGGTCACCGCCGCGTATCGCGGTGTCAGCCAGGATGGTCACCACGCCGGGCTGCACTTCAAGCATACCGCCTGAAACATAGATGAGCTCTTCCTGCTCCTGGTCCGGACGCTTGATTCTGACCGAGCCCGGTTTGATGCGCGTCATCAATGCGGAATGGCGCGGATAGATGCCCAGTTCGCCCATTTCACCGGGAACCACCACCACTTCTGCCAGACCGGAGAAGAGGGACTCTTCCGCGCTAACTACATCAACATGTATGGTCATTGCCATGGTTGCTCCAAATAATGACTACAGTGTTTTGGCTTTTTCGACCGCTTCTTCAATGCCGCCCACCATATAAAATGCCTGCTCCGGCAAGTGGTCGTATTCACCGTTAATAATGCCCTTGAAGCCCTTGATGGTGTCTTTCAGTGTGACGTATTTGCCCGGGCTGCCGGTGAATACTTCGGCCACGTGAAACGGCTGCGACAGGAAGCGTTGTATCTTGCGGGCGCGTGCCACCGCAAGCTTGTCTTCTGGCGCCAGTTCGTCCATACCCAGGATCGCGATGATGTCGCGCAATTCCTTGTAGCGTTGCAGGGTTTGCTGTACGCCCCGCGCCACGTTGTAATGCTCTTCACCCACCACCAGCGGGTCGAGCTGACGCGAAGTGGAGTCCAGCGGATCGACCGCAGGGTATATGCCCAGCGAGGCAATATCACGCGACAGCACGACGGTTGAATCGAGGTGCAGGAAAGTGGTCGCCGGAGACGGGTCGGTCAAGTCATCCGCCGGCACATATACAGCCTGAATCGAGGTGATTGAGCCGGTCTTGGTCGAGGTAATACGCTCTTGCAGGCGTCCCATTTCTTCAGCCAGCGTAGGCTGGTAACCCACCGCGGAAGGCATACGGCCCAACAGCGCGGACACTTCGGTGCCGGCCAGCGTGAAGCGATAAATGTTGTCCACGAAGAACAGGATGTCGCGGCCTTCATCGCGGAAGTACTCGGCCATGGTCAGGCCTGACAATGCCACGCGCAGACGGTTGCCGGGCGGTTCGTTCATCTGGCCGAACACCATGGCCACTTTGGACTCGGGCAGATTGTCCAGCTGGATAACGCCCGCTTCCGACATTTCGTGGTAGAAGTCATTGCCTTCACGGGTACGCTCACCCACACCGGCGAACACCGACAGGCCGGCGTGTTGTTTGGCGATGTTGTTGATCAGCTCCAGCATGTTCACGGTCTTGCCCACACCTGCGCCGCCGAACAGGCCGACCTTGCCGCCCTTGGCGAACGGGCACACCAGGTCGATCACCTTGATGCCGGTTTCCAGCAAATCAATTGATGGAGACAACTCGTCAAATTTCGGCGCATTCTGGTGAATCTCGCGACGTTCTTCGCAAGGGATGTCACCGGCATCATCGATCGGCCGACCCAGCACATCCATAATACGGCCCAGCGTGCCGCTGCCGACCGGCACTTTAATACCGCTGCCTGTGGCGTTTACAATCATGCCGCGACGCAAACCGTCGGAAGAACCCATCGCGATGGTGCGCACTACGCCATCACCGAGTTGCTGCTCCACTTCAAAAGTCAAACCAGCCTCGGCAGTCGAAGAACCCACGTCTGCCAATTGCAAAGCTTCATATATTCTCGGCATTTGATCGCGCGGAAACTCGATGTCAACCACCGCTCCGATACACTGAACAATCTTTCCTTGACTCATTTTTAAGATTCCCCGTCTAAATTAATTTTGTAATTTGCCGCTGTAATCAATTAACCAACTGCTGCCGCGCTTGAAGATTTGGTCTCGTCATAACGTTCACTCCGCCTGTCCTGAGCTTGTCGAAGGGCTCACATTAGCCTCGCCCAATCTTGCGCGTCCGGCATCATCCAACTGCTGCCGCGCCTTGAAGATTTGGTCTCGTCATAACGTTCACTTCGCCTGTCCTGAGCTTGTCGAAGGGCTCATATTAGCCTCGCCCAATCTTGCGCGTCCGGCATCATCCAACTGCTGCCGCGCCGCTGACGATTTCCGAGATTTCTCGGGTAATGGCCGCCTGGCGTGCCTTGTTGTATACCAGCTTGAGCTCGCCGATCACGCTCTTTGCGTTATCCGATGCGGCCTTCATCGCTACCATCCGCGCGCTCTGTTCGGAAGCCATATTCTCCACGATAGACTGGTAAACCAGCGACTCAATGTAGCGCACCAGCAGTTCATCAATCACCTGCTTGGCATCCGGTTCGTAGATATAGTCCCAGCTGCCCTTGGCGGTCCCCATCTGCTCACCGGTCAGCGGCAGCAATTGCTCGACGCACGGCTCCTGCTTCATGGTATTGACGAAGTGGTTGTAGCTCAGATAGAGGGCATCAATTTCCCCTGCCGCATAGGCATCCAGCATCACCTTCACGGCACCGATCAGCTTTTCGATGTGCGGCGTATCACCCAACCCAGTCAGGTTGGATTTGACCTTGGCGCCGATACGCGACATGAAACCCAGACCCTTGTTGCCGATCGGGCAAACCATGATGCCTTTGCCCTCGCCTTCCCAATCCTTCATGCGGCTAACCGCGAGACGCAGGACGTTGGTATTCAAGCCGCCGCACAAACCCTTGTCGGAAGTCACAATGATCATGCCGACGTTTTTGATATCTTCGCGTTTAGCCAGGAATGGGTGTTTGTATTCCGGGTTGGCGCGCGACAGGTGCGCCGCGACATTGCGAATCTTTTCCGCATAGGGGCGTGCCGCACGCATACGCTCCTGCGCTTTGCGCATCTTGGCTGCGGCGACCATTTCCATGGCGCGCGTGATCTTGCGTGTATTTTCTACACTTTTGATTTTCGCGCGGATCTCTTTACTGCCAGCCATTTCTCACCCCGCCTTAATAAACAGCTGTTGCCTTGAAGGCCTCAATCGCCGCAGACAACAGTTTTTCGTTGTCGGCATTCAGATCCTTGCTGGACTCAATCCCATCCATCAGGCTCTTGTTATTGGATTTCAGGTAAGTGTGCAGTGCCAACTCAAACGCCAGCGCCTTGGGTACTGCCACGTCATCGAAGTAGCCCTTGTTGACGGAGAACAGCGTGACGGCCATTTCTGCAACCGACAGCGGGCAGTATTGCAACTGCTTCATCAATTCGGTCACCATGCGGCCGCGCTCCAACTGCTTGCGGGTTGCCTCGTCCAGATCAGAAGCGAACTGCGCGAAGGCTGCCAATTCACGGTACTGCGCCAGCGCCAGCCGCACGCCGCCGCCAAGCTTCTTGATCACCTTGGTTTGCGCCGCGCCGCCTACGCGGGACACCGAAACACCGGCGTTGATCGCAGGACGGATACCGGCGTTGAACAAGTCGGTTTCCAGGAATATCTGGCCGTCGGTAATGGAAATCACGTTGGTCGGCACGAAGGCGGACACGTCGCCCGCTTGCGTTTCGATGATCGGCAATGCGGTCAGCGAGCCGGTCTTGCCCTTGACTTCGCCCTTGGTGAAGGCTTCCACATAGTCGGCATTGACGCGCGCCGCACGTTCCAGCAAACGGGAGTGCAGATAGAATACGTCGCCGGGATAGGCTTCACGGCCCGGCGGACGACGCAGCAACAGGGAGATTTGTCGGTATGCCCAGGCTTGCTTGGTCAGATCGTCATAGACAATCAGCGCGTCCTGTCCGCGATCGCGGAAATATTCGCCCATGGTGCAACCTGCATAGGGCGCCAGAAACTGCATCGCGGCGGAATCCGAAGCGGTTGCTGCGACCACGATGGTGTAACCCAGCGCACCGTGTTCTTCCAGCTTGCGCACCACGTTGGCGATGGTTGAAGCTTTTTGACCAATCGCCACATAAACGCAGGTCATGTTCTGACCCTTCTGGTTGATGATGGCATCCACCGCCACGGCTGTCTTGCCGGTCTGGCGGTCGCCGATGATCAGTTCACGCTGACCGCGACCGACCGGAACCATCGAGTCGATCGATTTCAAGCCGGTTTGTACCGGTTGATCAACCGACTTACGAGCGATCACCCCCGGCGCTACTTTTTCGATCTTGTCGGTCAACTTGGCGTTGATCGGGCCCTTGCCGTCGATTGGCTGGCCCAGCGCATCCACAACACGACCGCACAATTCCGGACCAACCGGTACTTCCAGAATTCGGCCGGTACACTTGACCGTGTCGCCTTCGGTGATGTGCTCGTATTCACCCAGCACCACCACACCGACAGAATCACGCTCCAAATTAAGCGCCAAACCAAAGGTATTGCCGGGGAATTCCAGCATTTCACCCTGCATTACATCGGAAAGACCGTGCACACGAACGATACCGTCGGTCACGCTGACTACCGTACCTTCGGTGCGCGCTTGCGTCAGCGCCTCAAAATTATCAATGCGGCTGCGAATCAAACTGCTGATTTCAGAAGGGTTGAGCTTCATCTGGATTTCCTTATCTTGATAAATCTATTTTCAGGCAAGAGCTTTTGCCATTTCGCCAAGGCGGGTGCGCGCTGAGCCATCGATCACCTTGTCTCCGGCACGGATCACTATGCCGCCGAGTAATTCTTTATTGACTTTACAGACCAGCTTGATTTCCCGGCCCATGCGCGCTTTCAGCGAACTGACGATTTTTTCTTGTTGCGTGGCTGACAGTTCAAACGCGGAGTCCACTACCACATTCACGGTTTTTTCCGCTTCCGCACGCAGATTTTCAAAGATTGCGACAATTTCCGGCAATATCAGCAGGCGTTGATTGTCCACCAGCAAGCGAATGAAATTGCGCTGCTGGGCTTTTGCCTGGCTACCCAGCAAACCCTCCATCAGGCTTTCGAGTTGCTGCTTGGCTACCCGTTGGCTGGTGACTACTGCGCGAACTTCCGGATAGCAAACTGCCTCGGCGAGAGACTGCAATGACTCCGCCCAGCCTTTCAAGTCCGACAGCTTTTGCGCTTCTTCAAATGCCGCCTGTGCGTAAGGCCGGGCTATGGTGATGGCTTCAGACATGGCGTTCAGATTTCCGCAACCAATTTGTCGAGCAAATCATTGTGCGCCTTGGCATCAATTTCACGACCGAGAATTTTGCCCGCGCCGGCAAGCGCAATTGCCGACACATGGGTCCGCAATTGCTCCCTGGCACGAAACACTTCCTGATCAATTTCAGCCTTGGCGCCCAAGATGATGCGATCGCCTTCTATCTTGGCCTGCGCCTTGGCTGCTTCGACAATTTCACTGGCGCGTTTTTCGCCATGGCTTACTATCTCGCCGGCCTTTTCTTTTGCTTCCCGCAAAATTTCCGCAGAACGCTTGCCGGCCAGTTCCAGGTCGAGCTTCGCCCGCTCGGCATACGCCAAGCCATCTGCAATAGTCTTTTGACGCGACTCGATTGCCGCCAGCAATGGCGGCCAGACGAACTTCACGGTAAACCATATCAAGATGGCAAACGACAGTGCCTGCGAAAACATTGTCAGGTTAATGTTCATTTCGATTCCTTACGCTGGATTGCGCTACACGCAACGGTCAATTATTTGATTACGGCGAGCAGAGGGTTTGCGAACGCAAACATCATTGCCAGACCAACGCTGATAATGAAGGACGCGTCGATCAGACCCAACAACAGGAACACCTTGCCTTGCAGTGTGGGGATCAGCTCGGGTTGGCGTGCCGCACCATCCAGAAAGCTGCTGCACATAATACCGATACCGATACAAGCGCCAAAAGCGCCCAAACCGATAATCAGGCCGATAGCAATGCCGGTGTAAGCTTGAATCATCGCCAAATATTGTACTGTGTTTTCCATTTTTGCTTCCTTTCGATTTACAAGATTGATTAAAGTTGATAGTGATAAAAAAGGTTAGTGGCTTTCGTGCGCCATCGCGATGTAAACAACCGTCAGCATCATGAAAATGTATGCTTGTAGCCCCACGATCAGGATATGGAATATCGCCCAGCCCCCGCTGAGCAACGCACCAAAAATTGTTCCAGCCAAACCGGTTGCAGCCCACATCCCGAGCAACAGAAAGATAATTTCCCCTGCGTACATGTTGCCGAACAAACGCAGCGAGTGGGACAGCGGCTTGGAGACATACTCGACCAGATTGAGCAGAAAGTTCGCCGGCCAAAGCAGCGGGTGGGCACCGAACGGGGAGCAGAACAATTCATGTGTCCAGCCGCGCAGCCCTTTGACCTTGATGTTAAAGAAGATCATCAATAACCACACCGATAGCGCAAGTGCGAACGTTGCATTGATGTCGGAAGTAGGCACTGCGCGGAAACGCTCCTGGCCGAATATGTGGTGATAGACCCATGCCATGATGTCGATAGGCAGGAAGTCCATCGAATTCATGGCGAACACCCAAACAAAAACAGTCAGCGCTGCCGGGGCTACAAATTTATGGCGTTCGCCGTGGAAGATGCCTTTGACCTGGTCATCGACGAACTCGACCAGCAGTTCGACAAAAGCCTGGCGCTTGCCGGGAACGCCCGCTGTCGCGCCACGCACAACCCACCAAAGAAATCCGAAGATGATCAGGCCGAGCAGGCCGGAAACGGCCAGCGTATCGAAGTTCACGGACCAGAATCCGCCTTCGGCTACCTGCTTGACGTTAAAGCTTAAATGATGCTCGATGTAACTGGATGGTGTCAGTACTTGTTCAGTGGACATCACAAACCCTGCTCGTTATTCTCGTTATACTTGTTATTCACGGCCCGCAAGCCTGCGCCAGATGCCAGCGCAGAACCCGCCAACCCACCTATCAGGGACAAAGGAACCAGCCCCCGGTAATACTTGAAGGTCACCAGCAACAGCAATGCGATTACTAACACCTTGATCGCTTCAGCTTTCAACATTGAAATCAGGATGACACCCGGCGTTAAGCCGTTCAGTCTCCGCGCCATCGACATTCCGGCAAACACGCCGATCATTCCGGCATACCCGCCGACAATAACGATCGCCCCCCCTGCAATAGCGGAAATCGCTGCATTCATACCCGAAACCAGCAGGGAAATGCCCGAGATGAGTACCGTTATGATGATTTGCCAGCGCGCCGCCTTGCTGAGTGTCTGGCTTATTTTTATGTTTGTTACTTTGTCCATCATATGCCCTTGGGCGTTACTTGTTGGCCTAGGGCATCAAAAAGCCCGCGCATTCTCTACTATTCCTTTGCGGCAAGTCAAGGGAACCACTAAAAAATATTGTTAGCCCCGAGTAGTAATGTCCGGTTTCTCCCAAATAGAAATGTCCGCTGGTGATTAAACTCACGCCTGTTAAAAACAACGGCGGATTTTTTAATGAACCAATCCATGAGTCAAAAAGAAGTGAAGCAAACATCAATTTTGAACCTGCTCAAAGAGAGCAGCCCACCAGCCTCTTCACTCAACGTATTTGCCTTTTTTGAGCCTGTTTATAAATTCATCAAGCTGGTCATGATTACTATATTCGATGACCAGTTTGCCACCCCCTTTGTTGCCCGGCTTGATTTCCACACGTGTTCCAAGGCATGAACTCATTTCTTCCTGCAGCCTTTGAGTGTCGCGGTTGATCTGGTGCACTTTCTTTGGCTTGTCCTTTTCCGGTTCTTGCGTTTGCATCTGCGCCAGTTTTTCCGCTTCGCGCACTGAAAGCCCTTCCAGAACAATTTTATTGGCCAGAAATATCTGCTGTGCGCTCTCCAGCGACAACAAGGCGCGCGCGTGCCCCATATCCAGCTTGTTTTCCATCAGCATGCCCTGCACGGCCTGCGGCAACTTGAGCAATCTCAACAAGTTGCTGGCCGCACTGCGCGATCGGCCCACCGCATCTGCGGCGACTTGATGGGTCATTTTGAATTCGTCGATCAAACGCTGGATGCCGACCGCTTCTTCCAATGGATTCAGATTTTCCCGCTGGATATTTTCAATCAACGCCATCGCCAGCGCCGCATTGTCCGGAACGCTGCGCACCAGCACTGGCACATGGGTCAACCCCGCCAACTGCGCGGCGCGCCAACGTCTTTCACCGGCAATAATTTCATAGCTGCTATCGGCAAGCTGGCGCACCAGAATCGGTTGCATGATCCCCTGCGCTTTGATCGATGACGCCAAGTCGTTCAAGGAGGCTTCATCCATGTGTGACCGCGGCTGATATTTGCCAGGCTTGAGCAGCGACACATTCAACTCACGCATCACCTCGTCTTTTTCACTATTCCCACCGGACAACAAAGCGTCCAGTCCACGCCCCAAACCTTTGTGTAACTTCGCCATGATTGCTTCCTTTATTCCAGTGCAGCAGGTTGTGCTGTGTTATGCAAAAATTCCCCTGCCAAAGCCAGATATGCCTGGGTTCCTTTGGATAATTTGTCGTGATACAGCACCGGCACACCATAGCTGGGCGCTTCCGCCAAGCGCACGTTGCGTGGAATTACCGTGCGATAAACCTTGTCGCCAAAATGTTCCAGCAATTGATCCGAAACTTGTTGAGCCAGGGCGTTGCGCGGATCAAACATGGTGCGTAGCAACCCTTCAATTTCAAGTTCTGGATTCAGGTTGGCGCGCACTTTGCGAATGGTATTAACCAGGTCGCTTAACCCTTCAAGCGCATAGTATTCACATTGCATCGGGATCATTACTGATTTGGCAGCACACAATCCATTCAGCGTCAGCAAATTAAGTGCCGGTGGGCAATCAATCAAAACATAGTCATATTCTGAGTCGACCAGTTGCAGCGCATCACGCAACCGTGTTTCCCTGCGATCCATGTCGACCAATTCAATTTCTGCGCCTGCCAGGTCCCGGTTGGCCGGCAGTAAATCGTATTTACCCGCATCTGCATGTATCCGCGCCTCAGCTATCGTTTTGCTGCCCAACAATACTTCATAAACGCTGGATTGCAAATCGCGCTTGTCCACGCCGCTGCCCATCGTGGCATTACCCTGCGGGTCAAGGTCGATCAGCAAAACGCGCTGTTTGGCAACGGCGAGGCTGGCTGCCAGATTCACGCTGGTTGTAGTCTTGCCTACCCCGCCTTTCTGGTTGGTAACAGCTAATATTTTAGTCATGTTGCTTTGCCCCCTGTTATTTCCGGTTTCGAATAATATTTCTAACCGCTTCGATTTCATTTTTTGCAACTTGCTGTACTTTTTTGCCGTTTTCCCTGCTTTTTCATTTTCTATTGGAAACCGGATTGGCTGGATACAATTACCAGACTCCGAGCCGCATGCAACCCCGGCACTTGTAACGGTATGACCCGCTCCACCCGGCATCCCTCCGGCACACCCGACAATTCCTGCTGCGGCGCACCCTTCATCGCCACCCAGCGCCCATGCGGCGCCATCAGGCGGCGGGTGCTGCGCAAAAATTCGCCCAATTCGCTGAATGCCCGTGAAATGATCCCGTCAAAGTGCTCCGCCGGTTGCCACTCCTCCACACGCGCGCAGTAAACGCTCACATTGCGCAAGCCCAGCTCGATAATCGCCTGTTGCACAAAGCTGGTTTTCTTGCTGTTGCTGTCCAGCAAAGTGAATTGCCAGTCCGGCTGCGCGACCGCCAGCACCAGCCCCGGCAAACCCGCGCCACATCCCACATCCAGCCACCTTCCTGCCCATAGATGCGGCATAGTAGCAAGGCTGTCGAGTAAGTGATAGCTTACCATCTGCTGTGGATCGCGAATCGCCGTCAGGTTATAAACCTTGTTCCATTTGTGCAGCAACGCCAAATAATCCAGCAGCTTGTTCTGTGCGTCCGCGCCCAGTGTAATTCCCAATTGTGCGATTCCGTGCTGTAATTCTTCGGCCAAACTCATGCCAAGCTCAAGCACTCTTTTTAGACTGCCGCGTATCGTCGCGAAAGCCGCGCTTGATATGCACCAGCAGCAGGGAAATCGCCGCCGGGGTAATCCCGGAAATGCGTGCCGCCTGCCCGACAGTTTCGGGTTTGTGCTGATTGAGCTTTTGCTGCACCTCAATTGATAACCCGCGTACCCCGCGATAATCAAGGTCTTCCGGTAATCCCAGCGTTTCATATTGTTCGTTACGCCCGATCTCGTCGCGTTGCCGCTCAATATAGCCGTGGTATTTCGCCTGCGTTTCAACCTGCTCGGCGACCTTTTCATCGTCCACCCCGGCGCCGGCGCCGGGCAAGGTCAACAGGCTGGCATAATTTACGTCGGGACGGCGCAACAGCTCATGCAGCGAGTATTCGCGTTCTATGGTTTTGCCCAGCACGCGTATAGCGTCCTCGGCGGACAGGTTGCGCGGATTCACCCAGGTGTTACGCAACCGTTCCTGCTCGCGCGCGACGGACTCACGCTTTAGTTCAAATACCTGCCAACGCGCATCGTCCACGATACCCAGTTTGCGCCCGATCTCCGTCAATCTCAGATCCGCGTTGTCCTCGCGCAATTGCAACCGGTATTCCGCGCGACTGGTGAACATGCGATACGGCTCGGAAGCGCCGCGCGTAACCAGATCGTCCACCATCACGCCCAAATAGGCCTCGTCACGGCGCGGGCACCAGGCTTCTTGTCCGCCGGCTTGCAGCGCCGCGTTCAATCCGGCCAGCAGGCCTTGCGCTGCCGCCTCCTCATAACCGGTCGTGCCGTTGATTTGCCCGGCAAAGAATAGTCCATGGATCGCCTTGGTTTCCAGCGAGCTTTTCAACCCGCGCGGATCAAAATAATCGTATTCAATCGCATAGCCGGGACGCAGGATATGCGCGTTTTCCAATCCTTTAATGGAGCGCACCAGAGCCAGTTGCACATCGAAAGGCAGACTGGTGGAAATGCCGTTTGGGTAAACCTCGTTTGTGGTCAATCCTTCAGGTTCGAGAAAAATCTGGTGCGATGCCTTGTCGGCAAAACGTGTGATTTTGTCCTCAATGGACGGGCAATAGCGCGGGCCGACCCCCTCGATCACCCCGGTGAACAACGGTGAGCGATCCAGCCCGCCGCGGATGATGTCGTGGGTGCGTTGGTTGGTCTCGGTGATCCAGCACGGCAACTGCTGCGGGTGCTGCGCGGCATTCCCCATGAACGAGAATACCGGCACCGGATCGTCGCCCGACTGCTCCTGCATCACCGAATAATCGATGCTCCGCCCGTCGATGCGCGGCGGCGTGCCGGTCTTCAGCCGCCCTACCGGAAGGTTCAGCTCGCGCAACCGGCGCGCCAGACTGACGGAGGGAGGATCGCCGGCGCGACCTGCAGGGTAGCTGGCCTGTCCGACATGGATCAGCCCGGACAGGAAGGTACCCGTTGTCAGCACCACGGTTTTTGCGGCGAAGCGCAAACCCAGTTGCGTGACCACGCCGCACACACGATCCTGCTCAATCAGCAAGTCGTCCACTGCCTGCTGGAACAACCAGAGGTTGGGCTGATTCTCCAGCCGTGTCCTGATTGCCTGCTTGTAAAGGATGCGGTCGGCCTGTGCGCGCGTCGCGCGCACCGCTGGGCCTTTGCTGGAATTCAGAACACGGAACTGGATGCCGCTCTCGTCGGTTGCCGCCGCCATCGCGCCGCCAAGCGCATCCACCTCCTTGACCAGGTGCCCCTTGCCGATCCCGCCGATGGAAGGATTGCAGGACATCTGCCCGAGTGTTTCGATATTGTGGCTGAGCAGCAAGGTCTTGCAGCCCGCGCGCGCGCCGGACAAGGCGGCTTCCGTACCGGCATGGCCGCCGCCAACCACAATTACATCGAATATATCGGGGAAATTCAAATGGGAACCTCTATAAATCCACAATTTCATCCCTATTGATGAAACTACTAGCCCTTCCACTAAATTGCCAAAACAAACGGCAACCAAATGCCTGGTTATGCTGCGTTGCGTAAAAAATTTCCGGCCAACCTGAAGGTTACCCTTCACTGAAACTTCATTTTCTTGCTTGCATATTATGCATATGCGGCACAACGAAATTTTTTACGTGCCATGCATTTGGGCGAACTCCGAATTTTTAGAGGCTCCCATGTTGCAGCTGTGCTGGAAAGGACGCGCATCATACAACAGCGTATCCAGAATCCCAACAGGAATGACAACGATACCCCAAGCGAAAAAAGGAATTAGCCCTGCCCCCCAACCCTCCGGGTAAAACAACCAGCCATTCGACAAGACTGCAAACGACCGCAGCCAAGTCGCTGGTTATCCTGCAAACGGGCGAAGGGGCAGACGAATCGCTGCGCGAGCTTCAGGTTAAGCGCATTGTTTCACGTGAAACAATGCAAGGGTATGAATCATGAATCCCATATGCAATGTTTCACGTGAAACAAAAGTAGACTCTTGGTTATTTTCCGATGCAGAACCGGCTGAAAATCTCACCGAGCAAATCATCCGGTGTGAATTCCCCGGTAACCTCGCCCAGTGCGCGCTGCGCCAGGCGCAACTCCTCGGCGAACAACTCCGCGCTGGACATCACGGCCCGCGCCTGGGCCAAGTGGAATTTAGCCAGCGTCAAGGCGCGCACGTGACGTTCCCGCGCCATGAAGGCGCCGCTTTCCTGGTCACGCCATCCCACTGCCTCAAGCAGCTTGCAGCGCAACTCCTCTATCCCCGCGCCCGTTTTGGCGGAAACCCGAATAAACGGAACAGAGGCAAACGGCGCGCTGGCAGATGCGGCAGTGGCGACATCCAGCAGGTCGTTTTTGTTGAATACCAGCAGCCGGGGGATATCCGCCGGCAATCCGGCAAGAATGACTTCATCCTGCGCTGTCAGGCCTTTACTTGCATCCAGCAACAGCAAAATCAAATCGGCACGATGGATTGTCTGGTGGGCGCGCGCGATGCCCATGCTTTCCACCGCATCCTCGGATTCGCGCAACCCCGCCGTGTCCATGATATGCAGGGGCACCCCGCGGATCTGGATCGCCTGGCGGATCACATCGCGGGTAGTGCCTGGAATCTCGCTGACCAGCGCCACTTCCTCGCCGGCCAGGCGGTTCAGCAGGCTGGACTTGCCGACGTTCGGCTGCCCGGCAATGACCACATGCGCTCCCTCGCGCAGCAGGGTGCCCTGTTTTGCGGTATCCAGCGTATGCTGCAAGTGCAACCGCACGCTGCTCAGCAAGGCATCGCGGCGCCCCATGTCGATGACGTCCACTTCCTCTTCCGGAAAGTCCAGCATCGCCTCAACCAGCATGCGCAGGTAGATCAACTCGTCGACCATGCCGTGGATAGCGGCGGAAAACTCGCCGCGCAGGGAGCGCATCGCACTGCGTGCAGCCTCGGCGGTATTGGCATCAATCAGGTCGGCGACGCTTTCCGCCTGCGCCAGGTCAAGCTTGTTGTTCAGAAAAGCGCGGCGCGTGAATTCACCCGGTTGCGCCAGCCGTGCCCCCAAATCGAGGCAACGCCGCAACACCAGTTGCAATACGGCGGGTCCACCGTGCCCTTGCAGCTCAAGCACGTCCTCACCGGTATAGGAATGCGGCGCAGGAAAAAACAAGGCGACCCCCTGATCAAGAGGGTCGCCGTTTTCGTCCAGAAAATTGCTGCAGGTGGCATGCCGCGCAGCGGGCAATTTGCCCAGGATTCCGTGCGCCAAGGTTTCGATGCGCCCCCCGGATACTCTTACCACCCCGATGCCACCGCGCCCTTGCGCAGTGGCAATGGCGGCGATGGTATCAGCGTTTGGCAGCTGCACCTTTGCTTTCGCCCTCGGCAGCACGAGTGATATACCACTGCTGGCCGATGGAAAGGATGTTGTTCACAATGGAATACAACACCAGACCGGCAGGAAAGAAGAAGAAAATCACGCTGAAGGCGATCGGCATGATCTGCATTATCTTGGCCTGCAAGGGATCCGGCGGCTTAGGATTAAGGCGCGTCTGGATAATCATACTTGCCCCCATGATCAACGGCAGGATGTAATACGGATCCACCGCCGACAAGTCGGTTATCCAGCCGAAGAATGGCGCGTAACGCATCTCCACGCTAGACAGAATAGACCAATACAGGGCAATAAAAACCGGGATTTGCACTACCACCGGCAAACACCCGCCCAATGGGTTAATTTTCTCTGTTTTATATAACTCCATCATGGCGCGGTTCAACTTTTCCCGGTCGCTGCCGCATTGCTGTTTAATCTTTTCCAGCTTGGGCGCAACTACGCGCATCTTTGCCATGGAACGGTAGCTTGCCGCAGACAGTGGGAAAAACAACAGCTTGATCAGTACGGTAAGCAGAATGATGGCAACGCCCCAGTTATGCGTCCAATCGTTAAACAAGGTCATAATCCAGAACAGCGGGGTGGCGATGATCGTCAGCCAACCGTAATCCACCGTCAAACCAAGGCCGGTAGCGATTTTGTCCAGCTTGGTCTGGGCAGGGCCGGCATAAAGAGTAGTGCTCACAACAGCTTTTTGCCCGGGACTCACCACCTGTTCCGGTAAAATTACGCCTACAGAATATGAATCACCGTCCAACTTGCGCGCGAAATATTCACGACTGGTCTTTTCCTTGGGCAGCCAGGCAGCAACGAAATAATGTTGCAATATTCCTATCCACCCATCATTGGCTTGCTTGGGATAGTCTGTTTTTCCCTTTTCTATCTCCTGAAAATCCACTTTCTGGAATTTCTCCTTGTCGGTATAGACCGCCATACCGGTGTAAGTGGGTAAAAAACGTGAACTGCCAGCCAAGGCACCGCTATTACGAATCAGTTGAAAATAGCTGCTCGCCGTTGTTGCCTGCTGGCCGGTATTTTCCAATTCATAGGCAACATCTACCAAATAACTCCCTTTGTGAAAAGTGATTACCTTGGTCACCTTCAGCGCGGAATCACCCCCGGCTTTTAGCCGTACCTGTAACTGTTCGTCATTCCCGGCAAGAACATACTGGTCCTGCTCCGAAACAAACAGGCTGTTATGGTTAGGCAGCCCCGTTCCGAGCAGGCCGCTTTGCGCGACATAATTGTGGGTCCCGGTGCCTCGTTGAAAAAGCACCAGCGGTTTGCTTTTGTCCAGCCCATCAGGGTGCTTCAACAGCGCCAGACGGCTGATATCTCCGCCAATAGTACTGATATCTGCCTCAATAATATCAGTCTTGACGTGAATTGTTGTTCCGGTTTCCTGCTGGACAGGTTGTTGGGAAATGGTTGCTGGTGTTGTGGCGGCTTGGGGTGTTACCTGAGGTTTAGGGATACTCTCATTAATTGCCGCGCTTTGCTGAACATACTGTTCGGGATGTTGCTGGCGTTGCCAGCCATCCCAAACCAGTCCTAACGAAAACACAAAAATTAAAAATAAAAAAAGTCTTTGTAAATCCATGATTTTGCCTGACATTAAGGTGCGGGATCGTATCCGCCTGGATTCCAGGGATTGCAACGCAGCAATCGTTTAATGCCGAGCCACGCTCCTTTCAGTACACCGTGTTTAGCCAGGGCTTCGCAGGTATAGTGGGAACAGGTTGGAGTAAATCTGCACGTAGGTGGACTAAGCGGACTGATCAGGTATTGATAGCCATGTATCAGCTTGATCACAATTCTGCGCATCTATTTTCTACCCGGCTAAACAGCATTTTCAAATTGCCAGCTTGCGCACCACACTCTTGAGGGTAGGCACGTCTCATCATCACAACCAGATCCAACTTGGATAGCTTGATGTTGTGTTGGCGGAACGCTTCCCTGATGATTCTTTTTACACGATTTCGGTCTGCTGAGCCGGATAGCGTTTTTTTGCCCACAATCATTCCAAGCCTGGCGTTTTTTTTGTCGTTGCGCACAAAAAAAACTTTGAAGTGTTTATCCGCTATGTTTTCAGCACGGATAACGTGGTCAAAACCGTTTTCGCGCAACAAGCGATGCGCGGCGGTAAATTCGGCCGATAGACTAGACTGCAAGTCTTGCACGGCCCTTGGCGCGACGTGCATTGATAACAGCGCGACCTCCGCGTGTTTTCATGCGCACCAAAAAGCCGTGGGTGCGTTTTCTTCTAGTTACGGATGGTTGGTATGTGCGTTTCATGTTATTTTCCTGAATAAACCGTAGAACGCGCTATTACAAAGCCTTATGGCAAAGCTGTCAAGCATATTATACAATTTCCCCTGTGGATAACTTTCAAAATGTACTGTAGTATGCGGCGACTTTTACCGATATTGAATAATCCCTTAGTACAAAACCATGCAGGATATTTCTTTTTGGGATTCATGCCTGCGCTCATTCAAAAAGAGCCTGCCCGCACAACAATTTAATTCATGGATAAAACCGTTGCACCTCAAAAATGAGGATGGAACACTAGTTCTTACTGCTCCAAACAGCTTTACATTAAAGCTTGTACAGGAACGTTTTTTACCAGAGATATACCGGCAAGCAGGGTTAGCATTGTCACGGGTTCCATCATTTGAATTTAGAGTTATGGAAACAGCGCCTGTAAACAGGCCGCCCGATTTGGAGCCCCCCACAAAAAAACCCCAAATTACCGAACACAAGCCAAAAATAGAACCCTCTTTTAGAGGTTATGGAAAAATAAACCCAAGCCTTACATTCGAAAATTTTGTAATTGGCAAAGCCAACCAGCTGGCATTTGCAGCTGCAACTCAAGTAGCTGAATTACCGGGTGCATCATACAATCCGCTGTTTATTTATGGTGGCGTTGGTCTGGGTAAGACGCACTTACTGCAAGCGATCGGCAATCAAATCCTGATTAATAATCCTCAAATAAAAATATGTTATATGCATGCTGAAAGATATGTCGCTGATGTCGTCCGCGCATATCAAACCAACAAATTTGAAGAATTTAAGCAGTTTTACCACTCTCTGGATGTGTTGCTTATTGATGATATTCAATTTTTTGCAGGTAAAGCCAAAACACAGGAAGAGTTTTTTTATGCATTTAATACCCTTGTAGACTCTCACAAACAGGTTATTTTAACCAGCGACACTTTCCCCAAAGAAATAATTGGGTTAGAAAGCCGCCTGGTATCACGATTTGGGTGGGGGTTAACTGTAGCGATTGAACCTCCAGAACTGGAAATGCGTGTTGCAATTCTTCTAAAAAAAGCATCCCTCAATAATTACTCTCTGGATGATGGTGTCGCTTTTTTTGTTGCAAAACATGTAAGCTCGAATGTTCGCGAACTTGAAGGGGCGTTAAAACGTGTTGAAGCTTATGCAAAATTTCACAAACGCATTATTTCAGTGGAAACTGCAAAGGAGGCTTTGAAAGACATTTTGATTGCACAAAGTCGACAGATTTCAATTGAAAATATTCAAAAAACTGTTGCGGATTATTACCATATTAAAATGGTGGAACTGCTTTCAAAAAAACGTACCCGAAATTTAACGCGCCCCAGGCAAATAGCGATGGCCATAGCAAGAGATATAACTATCATGAGCTTGCCTGAGATAGGAAATGCATTTGGGGGTAAAGATCACTCAACGGTCATTCATGCCTGTAAAACAATTAGTGCCCTGAGAGCAAGCAACACGACAATTGATGCTGACTATAAAATACTCATACAAATATTAAGGGGCTAACACTGTGTATTTTCTGATCATAAAATGTGCATAACTCTGCATTTAAAAATAAATTTAAAGTTATGCACATTTTTATAGCGTTTGTTCTACAACTAAACAACTGCAAAATTTAACTTGTATGTTATTGATACTCAATCAATTATCAGTCTTATTAACAACAAGTGAAGAGCATTATTAGTCTTATTAGGTATTTATATTATGTTTATTGATAAAACAGAAAAAGAAACCATTCTAAAACCATTGCAAGTTGTAATCGGGATTGTTGAACGCAAACAAACCCTGCCAATTCTATCCAATGTGCTGATTGAAAAAGATGCAGATAAAATACGCTTTACTGCGACGGATCTTGAAATTCAAATTTCAACCAACATAAACAAAACTTCAAGTGATCAAGAAACTTTTGCCATTACGGTTGGTGGCAAAAAAATTCAAGATATTCTTCGTATACTTCCTGATCAAAGCCAAGTTTCTGTAGAGATAAAAGAAAATAAGGCAATAATTAAATACAATAAAAGCAAATTTAGTTTGCAAACTTTACCAGCACAGGATTTCCCAAAGCTGTCTAACCAGTTAGAAAATGCAAAAAAAATAGTTCTTAGCCAGACAAAATTAAAAAACTTATTAGAATCTGTGCATTATGCAATGGCACAGCAAGATGTTCGCTACTATCTGAATGGCGTACTGCTAATCATTGATAACGACAAACTAAAGGTGGTTGCTACCGATGGGCACCGGCTTGCGTATAACGAAGGCAAGATCGAGGGTAAACACGAAAAAACTGAAATTATCTTACCCCGCAAAGCAGTAGCAGAATTATGTAAACTTTTAAGCGATTCCGAAGATATAGTTGAACTTGAATTTACATCACAGCAAGTAAAAGCTGTTTTTTCTGATGTCGTTTTAGTATCCAAAGTAATTGAAGGAAAGTTTCCGGACTACGAACGCGTTATTCCCAAGTACACGAATCAGTTAATCATGGATAGAACGCTCATTCAACAAGCTTTACAGCGAGCTGCAATATTATCAAATGAAAAGTTTCGCGGAGTTCGATTTGTGCTGACCGAAAAAAATCTCAGCATCATTAGCAGCAACAGTGAACAGGAAGAAGCACAAGAAGAAATTGAAACCGAATATCATGGCGAAGCATTAGACATTGGTTTTAATATTAATTACTTATTGGATGGGCTTAATAATATTGAAAGCGGCCATGTCGTATTATCCTTCGGCGATCCTAACAGCAGTATCCTGATAACACATCCGGAAAACAAAGAGTTCCGTTATGTTGTTATGCCAATGCGCATTTAAAAAAATACCTTCTAACGTGAAACAGATAAACACCCTGAAAAAAACTAATGAGTGAATATACATCCAGTAATATTAAAGTACTTAAAGGCTTAGAAGCCGTCCGCAAGCGTCCGGGAATGTACATCGGCGACACCAACGACGGGACGGGTTTGCACCACATGGTTTTTGAAGCGGTAGATAATGCCGTAGACGAAGCGCTGGCAGGTCATTGCGATGAAATAAATGTTATTATTCATGCTGATAACTCAATTAGTGTCAGCGATAACGGGCGCGGCATCCCAACCGATATCCACAAAGAGGAAAACCGTTCTGCCGCCGAAGTTATCATGACGATACTGCATGCGGGCGGTAAATTCGACAGCAATTCCTACAAGGTATCCGGCGGTTTGCATGGCGTGGGTGTGTCGGTGGTAAATGCACTGTCCGAGTGGTTGAAATTGACTATTTACCGTGACGGCAAAGAGCATTTCATGGAGTTTCATCATGGCGACCCGGTCGCCCCGCTCAAAGTGGTGGGTAATTCGAATAAAAAAGGCACCCTGGTTCATTTTTTGGCGGCCAAGGAAACCTTCGGCCTGGTTGAGTTTCACTTTGATATTCTGGCAAAACGCCTGCGCGAATTGTCATTCCTCAACAACGGCGTAAAGATTGCACTGATTGATCATCGCACCGGCAAGGAAGAAAACTTTGCGTTCAGCGGCGGCATCAAGGGTTTTGTTGAATACATGAACCGCAATAAATCGGCACTGCACCCAACCGTGTTCTATGCGATCGGCGAAAAGGACGGCATCACCGCCGAGATCGCGATGCAGTGGAACGATTCTTACCAGGAAACGGTGCAATGCTTCACCAACAACATTCCGCAACGCGACGGCGGCACCCATTTGACGGCGCTACGCGCCGCAATGACGCGCACGCTGAACCAATATATCGAAGCCGAGCAGCTGGCGAAAAAGGCCAAGGTGGAAACCACCGGTGACGATATGCGCGAAGGGTTAACCGCAGTGCTGTCGGTGAAATTGCCCGACCCGAAGTTTTCGTCGCAGACGAAAGACAAGCTGGTGTCCTCTGAAGTTCGCCCGGTAATTGAAGACCTGATTGCCCAGCAAATGAGTGCGTTCCTGCTGGAAAAACCCAATGACGCAAAGATCATCGTCAATAAAATTATCGATGCGGCCCGTGCCCGCGAAGCAGCGCGCAAAGCCCGCGACCTGACGCGTCGCAAGGGCATCCTGGACGGCATGGGCCTGCCCGGCAAGCTGGCCGACTGCCAGGAAAAAGATCCGGCTCTTTCCGAGCTGTACCTGGTCGAGGGAGATTCTGCGGGCGGTTCGGCCAAGCAGGGTCGTGACCGCAAGTTCCAGGCGATCCTGCCGCTCAAGGGCAAGATTCTGAACGTGGAAAAGGCGCGCTTTGAAAAACTCATCGCGTCGCAGGAAATCGCCACGCTGATTACCGTGCTGGGCACCGGCATCGGCAAGGATGAATACAACGCCGACAAGCTGCGCTACCACCGCATCATCATCATGACCGACGCGGACGTGGACGGTTCGCACATCCGCACCCTGCTACTCACCTTCTTCTACCGGCAAATGCCCGAGCTGGTCGAGCGCGGCCATATCTACATCGCGCAACCGCCGCTGTACAAGATCAAACAGGGCAAGGACGAGCGCTATCTCAAGGACGACCAGGAGATGAAGATCTACATGCTCAAGGCCGCGCTGAACAACGCCGTATTGCATCCGTCCGCCGATGAGGCACCGATCCAGGCCGACGCGCTTGAACTGATCGCCAAGCAATACTTCCTCGCCGAAGCGGTGATCGACCGCCTGTCGCGCTTTACCGCGCCGGAAGCCAGCCACGCCCTGCTGATCCTGCCCACCCTGTCACTGGATGACGCGGAACAGGCGCAACGCAGCGCGCAGCAACTCGAAGCGGCCTGCGGCGGCAGCATCAAGGTCGTGGTGGAAACCGACGAAGCAGGCGAACATCGCATGCGCCTGGAAAAGCTGTATCACGGCAATTATTCGGTCAGCTATATGGATAGAGATTTCCTGCATGGCAGCGATTACGTGCAAATCCGCCGGGCAGCGGAAATATTGAACGGCCTGATCAAGCCGGGCGCATACATCGCCCGGAGCGAGCAAAAGCGCGCCGTATCCAGTTTCAAACAAGCCATCGAATGGCTGTTGGAAGAAGCCAAACGCGGCGTGAACATCCAGCGCTACAAAGGCTTGGGCGAGATGAATCCGTCGCAACTGTGGGAAACCACGATGGATGTAACAAACCGCATCCTGCTCAAGGTGCGTATCGAAGACACGATTGCCGCCGACGAAATATTCACCACCCTGATGGGTGATGTGGTCGAACCGCGCCGTGCGTTCATAGAAAAGAATGCACTGGGTGTCAAGAATCTGGATGTCTAGCGAGCGATTCGATGTACCTGGAAACCGCAGTTGACCGGTTCATTTCCATGAAAAGCCGCGCGATGATTAGTCCTTGCGCTATTCATGCGGCTCACCCATTGGGAGAGCCATTTTGTAGAAGCGGGCCATGCCCGCGATCAAGCGATTCGCGGGCACGGCCCGCTTCTACAAAATGCAACTGCGGTTTTTAGGATGAATGCTATTGCCTTGCTTTCCAGAAGGCCTATCCATAAAGCAATTCTTGAGGCTATTGTCCAGATTGATTCGCGCTCAACGCTGACAGAATAACCAGCAGTGATTTTTCTGTCGCGCCGCGATTGGCTTCCACAAACCCGGCGCACCGCCGCTGCATTTTGCACAAAGCATCCGGGTTATCCAGCAGGCGCTGTAATTCCATGACCAGCCCGCCGTTATCCTGCACCTGTGCTGCCGCCCCGGCTGCGACCGCCAGTCGCGTCGCCTCGGCAAAATTGTGGGTATGCGGGCCGACCACTACCGGCGCCCCGGCTGCGCAGGCCTCGATCAGGTTCTGCCCGCCATACGGCAGCAGGCTGCCGCCGACGAAGGCAAGGTCGGCGGCGGCGTAATAGGCAAACATTTCTCCCATGCTGTCGCCCAGAACCGCCTTAATATCTGCCGCAACCTCGCGGTTTTGCGGTTCGCCTGCCTTGCCAATTTCACTCCTGCGCCGAAACGGAATGCCGCGCTGTTCCAGCAGCGCCGCGACCTGTGAAAAACGCTGCGGATGGCGCGGCACGATGACCATCAGCAGGCCGGGGATGTGCACCTGTTCCAGCGCGTCGAGCAGCAGTGCTTCCTCGCCGTCGCGGGTGCTGGCGGCGAGAAATACCCTGCGTGACGAACCAAACTGCGCGCGCAATTGTTTGCCCAGTTCCAGCATCGCGGGCGGCGGTGCGATGTCGAATTTAAGATTGCCTGTCACGGTAACATTCTGTGCGCCGAGATCGGCCAGGCGAGCGGCATCGTCGGCGGTTTGCGCAGCGATGGCAGCGAGCCCGTTCAGAGCGTCACGAGTCAGCCGTTCGAAGCGCGCATAATTACGCGCCGATTTTTCCGACATGCGAGCATTCAGCAGCAACAGGGGCACACCAGTTTCGCGGCAGGCGTGGATCAGGTTGAACCAGATCTCCGTTTCCATCAGGATGCCGAACTGCGGCCTGAAATGGCGCAGAAATCTGTTCACCGAAAATGGATAGTCGTAGGGCAGATACACGCGCAGCACGCCGTCGCCGTACAGTTGTTCGCTGGCGGCGCGTCCGGTCGGCGTGGTGTGGGTCAGCAGGATCTGATGGTCGGGATAGGTTGCGCGCAGTTTAATGATAAGGCTCTGTGCGGCGCGGGTCTCGCCCACCGAAACGGTATGCAACCAGATGACCGGCCGATCGCTTTGCTCCGAATAAAAACCGAAACGTTCGCCGATGTGGCGTAGGTATTCCGGCTGCTCGCGCGCGCGCCACGCGAGGCGCAGAAAAACATATGGCAGCAGCAGCCACAGCGCGAGGGTATAGAACGATCTCGGATTCAGCATACCGCCGCCTGTTGCAGCGCATCGATGACAGCGGCGGTATCCGGCGCACGGCTGATGTTGCCGAGGTTGACTGCGCACCGGCCTGCATACAGGCCGGTCAGCACCGGGTCGGTCGCAGTGTAAATGCCGACGGTGGGCACGCCCAGCGCCGCCGCGAGATGGGCGAGGCCGGTGTCCACGCCGATCACCGCCTGTGCGCCACCGAGCAGGGCAGCCGCTTCATTCAGGCTCAGGCGCGGCGGTGCAACGGCATCGGGAATGGCCCCGGCGAGGCGCAGGCCGCGCGCCTGCTCCGCCTCGCTGCCCCACGGCAAAACGCAACGAATATTTTTCTCGTGCAGGTAACGCCCCAGCGCGACCCAGTTTGCTTCGCTCCATAACTTATCGGAGCGGCTGGTGGCGTGCAGCAGCACGGCATAAGGTTCCTTTGCAAGCCAGTCAGGGTGCGCGATGGCGGGTGGCCGTATGCCGTAATCGGCTTTTTCTTCCAGTGCATAGCCAAGCGCCTGCGCGGCCAGTTGGCGGTTTCGTTCGACGGCGTGCTGTCCTGTCGCGACCGGGAAAGTCCGCTGGTACAGGCTGGCCGCCAGAGGTTCGCGTGCGCTGCGCCGGTCGAAGCCGCAACGCAGCCCGCGTGCGCCGCGCATCAGCAAGGCGCTCTTCAGCAGGCCTTGAGTGTCGATTGCAATGTCATAGCGTTGTGCAGCAAGCGTGTTGCGGAATACCGCAATTTCGCGCCAGGTAGCGGCGCTCAGCAGCTTGCCGCGCCAGCGCCGCACGGCAACCTGAAGGATGTTGCGCACCGCCGGATGCAGCTTGGGGAGCGCGGCAAAGCTCTCTTCCACCACCCAATCGATTTGCGCGTTTGGGTAATGGCGCACGATATCGCTGACCACCGGCAGGTTATGCAGCACGTCGCCCAGCGACGAGGTCTTGACGAGCAGGATACGCGGGGCTCGTGTGTCAGCGAAAAGAGGCGCCATAGGAAAATGCAAAGCTATTGAGAGTAATGGAAGCGCATCTTATAGGATGATGCGTAGCTTTAGGAAGTGCTGCTGGCAATGCCATTACTAGTGTTTAATTGCATAAGTTAACAATAGTATTTCGGAGCTGAGCCCCCTTAACTTCACGCTTGCGCCAAACGAACGGCGATGCA
>MGWZ01000053.1 GCA_001801175.1 Gallionellales bacterium RIFCSPLOWO2_02_FULL_57_47
GGGCGCGGGGTGTGCGCCCCGCCAGGTCGAGTTGCGCAGCCCCGCTTGCTTGCGGCTGATCGAGGGAACCCCGAAGGGGCGGCAAATCGGGGTCGCCTTTTCTTTGGCTACTTTATTTTGGCGAAGCAAAAGAAAGTAGCTTGCTGCCGGGCAACCCCCGGCGAAGTTGTCCTTGCTTTAAAATATGAAGTTATTTCGCGTAACGCGAAATTAATTTACTTCTTCGCCCCCATCTTCAACGCCCGCAACCTGCCTTGTTCCAGCTCTGCCGCATCCGGCTCGACCAGCCAGCCGTGCAGATTGTCCAGCACCAGGTCGGTCAGCGCGTGCATCCAGTCGTTGCGGTCGTTGAGGCAGGGGATGTAGTGGTATTCGCCGCCGCCGGCGTGCTGGAATTCCTGCTTGCCTTCCAGCGCGATTTCTTCCAGCGTCTCCAGGCAGTCGGCGACGAAGCCGGGGCAGACCACGTCGATGCGTTTGAGCTTTTGTCTACCGAGTTCCTTCAATGTGGCGGCGGTGTAGGGCTTGAGCCATTCCGCTTGGCCGAGGCGTGACTGGAAGGTGACGGTGTATTGTTCGGGCTTCAGGCCGAGTTGTTGCGCCAGCAGGTATGCGGTCTTCTGGCATTCGCAGTGGTAGGGGTCGCCCTTGTCCAGCATTTTTTTCGGCAGGCCGTGAAAACTCATCAGCAGTTTTTCCGGCCTGCCGTGCTTCATCCAGTAATCGTTGATGCTGTTCGCCAGCGCCTTGATGTAGCCGGGATGGTCGTGGAAATTCCGGATGGTGCGCAGTGCGGGGATGTTGCGCATTTGCTGCAACTCGTCGAACACGATGTCGCAGACAGTTGCGGTGGTGCTGGCGGCATATTGCGGATACATCGGCACGACCAAAATACGCTGGCAGCTCAGTCCCTTGAACTTGTGCAGTACGGCGGGTATCGAGGGATTGCCGTAGCGCATCGCGTAAGCCACCTCGAACGGCGCCCTGGTGCGCTGGCTGAGGTAACCGCGCAGCAACGAGGTTTGTTTTTCGGTGTAAACGCGCAGCGGCGAGCCTTCCTTCAGCCAGATGCTGGCATATTTCGCGGCTGATTTCTTCGGGCGGATGTTGAGGATGATGCCGTTGAGTATCAGCCACCAGATCGCGCGCGGCATTTCCACGACGCGCGGGTCGCTGAGGAATTCCTTCAGGTAAGTACGCACGGCTTTGGGAGTGGGCGCATCCGGTGTGCCGAGGTTGACCAGCAGGATGCCGGTTTTGACGGGGGTGCCGTGGGTGTAGGCGGGTTCAGCCAAATAGTTCATGTTCATCCATAAAAAACAGTTGTCCGCAGATTACGCAGATTCACGCAGATGAGTTTCGATTTAATCTAAGTAATCGGTGTAATCTGCGGATAGGTTTTTAGTATCAATGCTGCGACAGCGCATTGCCCAGCAGCCTGGCGGTGATATCCACAATCGGAATCACCCGCTCGTAATTCATGCGCTTCGGGCCGACCACGGCGAGGGTGCCGACCACTTTGCCGTTGGCGGAATAGGGCGCGGTGATGACGCTGCATTCGTCCAGCGAGGCAAGCCCGGATTCGCCGCCGATAAAGATGTGGATGCCATGCCCCCTGCGGCTGGCATCGAGCAGTTGCAGCAGTTCGGTTTTTTTCTCGAACAGGTTGAACAGCCTGCGCAGGCGGTTCATGTCGGTTGACAGTTCTTCCACATGCAGCAGGTTGTGTTCGCCGCTGATGACGTAATCTTCGGCTTGTTTTGCCTGTGCGGCATCGCCCGCCGCAAGCGCCGCGGCCATCAGCGCGCTCATGTCCTGATGCAGTTGCTGCAATTCGCCGCGCAGCCGGTCGCGGATTTGCGAGAAGCTGCAACCGATGTAATGCTGGCTGAGGAAGTTGCCCGCCTCGGTGAGTTGCGACTGGGTGTAGTCGCGCTCCAGCAGCAGCACGCGGTTTTCCACTTCGCCGTCGGGCATCACGATGATCAGCAGCACGCGTTTTTCGCCGAGGCGCAGGAATTCGATCTGGCGCACGGTGATCGCGTTGCGTTTGGCCGTGGCGACCACGCCGGCGAAGTGCGTCAGATCGGAGAGCATGTTGGATGCCTGTGCGATCAGCCGCGACGGATTGTCCGGCTGCAACTGCTGTTCCATCTGTTGTACTCGCGCGCTGTCCAGCGGCTTGGTCACCAGCATGGTATCGACGAACAGCCGGTATGCCAGACCGGTGGGGACACGCCCGGCCGAGGTGTGCGGGCTGCTGACCAGCCCGATATCTTCCAGGTCGGCCATCACGTTGCGGATGGTCGCCGGGCTGACTTCCAGGCCGGAATACTGAAGCAGCGCGCGCGAGCCGACCGGCTGGCCGTCGCTGATGTAGCGTTCCACCAGGGTCTTGAGCAGGATTTGTGCGCGTTCGTTGAGCATAGGGCGGATTCTACCATCGCGAATGCGATGTCCATCATGGAACTTGGCAATGGAACCTGGCAACGGAAAATTGCCTTCGTAGTATAGAATAAGGCCAATGAGGTTTGGCAGGCCTTTATGCTGTTGAACCTCGAGCCTGAACCCGCGATGGAGGCCGCTGTGAAGAAACTGAAACACGAGAACGAATTGTTTAAGGCAGCATTACTCGCCGGCGTGAAGTATGCGGAGGGACGCGGCGTGGTCGAGTTTGAACCGGCTGATTCGGCGAGCGAGAAGCTCCTGTACATCTACAGGCTGCTTGTCCATGATAAAGTCATTCAGCCATTGCCCGAGGATCAGGTCGCTGAAAAAACCTTGAGGCATAAACTCGCGATCTGGTATTCAAAACAGCTGCCGAAGGATCATCCGCTTTTAAAATAACACCGGCCAGCATCAACATCTGCCCGGTCTTTTTTGGCAGCATATACATCTTTGAAACTGCTTATTTGCAGCAAGTTTGGTTCACGTTAACGACCATTGAGGAGAAGGCAATGAAAAAAATTACCATGCTGTTCCTGTTGGGGCTGGCTCTTGGCTCGCAGGCGCTTTATGCGGCTGAAAAGGGTGATGCCACGATGAGTTTCTGGCAAAAGCTCAGGGTCAAGATCGAATCGATGACTCCCCAGAAGAAAACGAGCGTAACCACTGCATCCGGGGGTGTCCGGGGTGCGCCGGCCGCAACCGAGGATATATACTGGAAAAATGAGGCAACCGGGCAAACCATAGTCTCCGACGAACTGGAAGCCTTCAAAAAAGCGATGGAACTGGCCGATTCTGACGACAAGGCGCAGGCCCGGGCCGCTTTTTCAGAATTCATCAGGAAATATCCGGAAAGCTCGTTGCGCAAGGATGCAGACCAGGCTTTGGCGCTGCTTGCCAAAGCAGGCGTTCCGGCCAAGTAGCTTGGCAGGGGGCACGTTTTTGTGCCCACCCTGCCTGCTTCGAGTCAGCGCGGCTCGATTTGCGACAGATACCGCGCCACCGACAGCCACGCCCCGAGCCAGCCGAGATACAGCGAGAACAACAGCAGCGACAGGCTGTCGCCGGGCGACAGCGGTTGCAAGACGAACTGGCTGGCATAGAGCTCGGATAGCGCCTTGATCTGGTGGTTGAGCAGCAGCAGGCTCAGCGAGATGATGAGCCAGGCCATGATGCCGCCGAGCAATCCCTGTGCCGCACCGAAATACAGGAACGGGCGGCGGATGAAGCCGTTGGTCGCGCCGATCAGTTTGGATACTTCGATCTCGTCGCGGCGGGTGAGGATTTGCAGGCGGATGGTGTTGAAGGTGATGGCAACGAGTGCGAGGCTGAGCAGGCTGGCGAGTATCAGCACCGCGGTCCGGCCGAATTTGAGCAGCGCTTCGAGCTTGTAGGCCCAGGCTGAATCGAGTTGCGCCAGTTCCACTTTGGGAAACTTCGCCAGCTCGCTGCGCAGCGCATCCAGCGCTTTTGCTTCGCCGGGTTTCGGATAAACGACAAATGCATCCGGCAACGGATTGTGGTCCAGGCCGCCGATCACGTCGGCAAGCCCGGAGCTTTGCTTGAGTTGTTCCAGGGCCTGGTTGCGCGCGACAAATTCGACGCGGGCGATGGCGGAGTGTTGCGTGAGCTGGTTGCGCAAAGCATCAACGTCACCCGTTTTTGCATTCATCGACAGGAACAGGCTGATCTGAGGCGTGTCGGAGATCTGCGCGACCAGGCCCTGTGCGTTATTCAGCACCACATACATGCCGGTCGGCAGGCTGAGTGCGATGCCGATAACCAGAACATTCAGAAAGGCTGCCAGCGGTGAGGAGAACATGCGGCGCAAAACGTCGATGCTTTGAGCGAGCGCGTGTCTCATGCCTGTGAGCCTCCTGATGCTTCGCGGTTCGCTGCCTCGGAAGGCTCTGCGCCGCGTACGCCGGGGGAAGCAGTCTGCAGCTCCCCGTCTCTCAGTTCCAGGGTGCGCACCTTGGTGTCCCGCAGCACGCTGGAATCGTGGGTGGAAATCAGCAGGGTGACGCCGACCTGATGGAATGATTTGAATATCGCCATGATCTCCTGCGCGTAGGCGGCATCCAGGTTGCCGGTCGGTTCGTCGGCCAGCAGGATGGTCGGGCGGTTGACGATGGCGCGGGCGATGCACAGACGTTGCTGTTCGCCGCCGGACAGCGCGATGGGGTTGGATTTTTCGCGCCTGAGCAGGCCTACCTTGTCGAGTGCGGCGCGCACCCGTTTATGGCTTTCGCGGTAATCGAAACCGCAGATTTGCAGCGGCAGCATGACGTTGTCGAATACGTTCCGGTCGAACAGCAGCTTGTGGTCCTGAAAGATGATGCCGAGGTTGCGGCGCAGATAAGGCAGCGCGCGGCCTTTCAGCACGCCGACATTCTGGTTGTTGACCAGCACGCTGCCGAGATTGGGACGTTCGATCGCGGCGATGAGTTTGAGCAAGGTGCTCTTCCCCGCGCCCGAGTGCCCGGTCAGGAACACCATCTCGCCCTTGGCGATTTCAAACGAGACGTTCTTCAGCGCATGGTTGCCAGCCGGATAGCGCTTGTGGACCTGGTTGAATTTGATCATTTCAGATGCAAAACCGTGTCCACGAAAAACACGAAAGACACGAAAATAAAGATAGGGAAACGCTGAATAAGTCCGTTCGCCCTGAGCCCGTCGAAGGGTTGGTGCGCTGATACGTTGGTTGCTTGTAATTCTCTGTTCATGGTTCGACAGGCTCACCACGAACGGATGACTTCTTCGGCGTTTTCATAGTATAAATTTCGTGTTTTTCGTGGACAAAGGTTGCCTCACTCTTCCAGTCCCAGCAAAGCCGCGACGAAATCTTCCGCGACGAACGGCTGCAGATCATCCATGCCTTCACCCACGCCGATAAAGCGCACCGGGATCGGGTGCGCCCTGAAATGATAAGAATGGGCAATCGCCGCGATCACGCCGCCCTTGGCCGTGCCGTCCAGCTTGGTCAGGATCAACCCGGTCACGCCGAGCGCCTGATCGAAGGCTTTGACCTGGCTCAGCGCGTTCTGTCCGGTGTTGGCATCCAGCACCAGCAACACTTCGTGCGGCGCTGCTGGCGATGTTGGTGTTTCGGGCAATGCCTTGGCGATGACGCGCTTCACCTTCTTGATTTCTTCCATCAGGTGCGCCTGGGTGGTCAGCCGTCCAGCGGTGTCGGCCAGCACCACGTCGATGTTGCGCGCCTGCGCGGCTTGCACGGCATCGTAAATCACCGCGGCTGCATCCCCGCCTTGCTGCGCGATCACCGTCACGCTGTTGCGCGCGCCCCAGGCCATCAGCTGTTCGCGCGCTGCGGCGCGAAAGGTGTCGCCGGCCGCGAGCATTACCGACAATCCCTGATCCTGCAGGTACTTCGCCAGCTTGCCGATGGAGGTGGTCTTGCCCGCGCCATTCACGCCTACCATCATGATGACAAAGGGTTTGCGGGTCTTGACTTGATCTAGGGCAAGCAGCGGCTGCGCCAGCGGTTTGAGCATCTTGAGCAGACTATGCGCGAGCGCCTCCCTGAGTTGCGCGGCTTCGGCCAGATGCTGTTCCCTGACCTGGCGGCGCAGGTCGGCGAGCAGCGCGTTGGTCGCATCCATGCCGACATCGGCGGTGATCAGGATGGTTTCCAGCTCCTCGTAGAGGTCGTCGTCGATTTTCCCGCCGCGCCCGAACAGGTCGGTAATCTGGCCGCCGGTGCGCGCCAGGCCGGACTTCAGGCGCGCTATCCAGCCGCTGCCGGACTTTTCATCGGCAGTCTTGGGTGAATTTTTTTTCAGGAAACTGAACATTGAGATGATCGTAGTCGGGAGGTGTGAAAATGTCGCATAATGCGCGTGCATTTTATGCCGTTTACACCTTACAGGGCTAGAGACATGAGGACTTATTTACTTTGCATCGCCTTGTTATTGGGATGGCCGCAGGCCGCCGCACAAGCGAAAGTGTTTGAACACACGCTGAAAAACGGATTGAAGGTCATCGTCAAGGAAGATCACCGCGCGCCGGTGGTAGTGCAGCAGATCTGGTACAAAGCGGGCAGCATGGACGAAGAATCCGGCGTGACCGGCATCGCGCATGTGCTGGAGCACATGATGTTCAAGGGCACGAAAACCGTTCCGGCGGGAGAGTTTTCCAACCGCATCGCGGCAGCGGGCGGGCGCGAAAACGCCTTTACCAGCTACGATTACACCGCCTATTTTCAGCGTCTGCACAAGTCGAAATTGCCGCTGGCAATGCGGCTGGAAGCGGACCGGATGCATAACCTGAACCTCACCGCCGACGAGTTTGCCAGGGAGGTGAACGTGGTCATGGAGGAGCGCCGCACGCGCACCGACGATGAGCCGCGCGCGCTGATGCATGAAAAAATGATGGCGACGATCTATCAGGAGCATCCCTACCGGCATCCGGTGATCGGCTGGATGAGCGATCTGGAAGCGCTGAAGGTCGGCGACGCCAAGAAGTGGTATGGCCGCTGGTACGCGCCGAACAATGCCACGCTGGTCATCGCGGGCGATGTGAAAGCCAAAGAGGTGTTCGCGCTGGCGCAGCGCTATTACGGCCCGATACCCAGGCGTGTCCAGCCGGTGCGCAGGGAATTTACCGAGCCGCAACAGGCCGGCGTTAAACGCCTGGTGGTCAAAGCGCCCGCCGAGTTGCCGCATCTGATGATGGGCTACCACGCGCCCAAGTTACGGAACCCGGAGCAGGAATGGAAGCCCTACGCGCTGGAAATTCTGATCGGGGTGCTGGACGGCAGCGATGCGGCGCGCCTCAACAAACATCTGGTGCGCGAGCAGCAGATCGCCAGTGGCGCCGGCGCGGGTTACGAATCGGCCATGCGCGGTCCGGGCCTGTTCACTCTTGCAGCCACGCCCAGCAAGGGAAAAACGGTGGCCGATGTCGAAGCCGCGCTGCGCCAGGAAATCGCGCTGCTGGTGAAGGAGGGAGTGAGCGAGGAAGAATTGAAACGCGTCAAGGCGCAAGTGATGGCGGGCGAAGTGTACAAGCTTGACTCGGTGTTCTATCAGGCGATGCAGATCGGGCAGATGGAGAGCATCGGCCTCGGCCATCAGGCGATTCCGGTGATGCTGGAAAAACTCAAGGCAGTGACAGCTGAGCAGGTGCGGCAAGTCGCGGAAGAGTTTTTGCAGGATGACAACCTGACCGTTGCGGTGCTCGACCCGCAGCCGCTTTCAGGCACGCCGGAATCCAAAAGCAAAGGAATGAATCATGTTCGCTAATAATCTATCAGGCGCGGGATCCCCTCCCCCTTGCAGGGGGAGGGCTGGGGAGGGGGTAGAAACTTGGCTTCCCTGCTGCTCTACCCCCATCCTAACCTTCCCCCTGCAAGGGGGAAGGAACGGGTATCGTCATAAATTTTTGCGGTATTTTCAATTACTGGTTGCTGCCCTGTGCTTTTCGAGCACTTTCGCTGTTGCCACGCCAGCCATCCAGCACTGGCAAAGCGCCAGCGGTGCACGGGTGCTGTTCGTTGAAGATCACGACATCCCGATGCTGGATGTGGCGGTAAGCCTGCCGGCGGGCAGCAGCTTCGATGCTGCGGACAAATCCGGCGTGGCGGGCCTGACCCATCACCTGCTGGATCTGGGTGCGGAAGGGTTGAGCGAGGACGACATTTCGCGCGGCATGGCGGATATCGGCGCGCAATTGGGCGGCAGCTTCGACCCGGATCGCGCCAGTATTTCATTGCGCACGCTGAGCAGCGCGGAGGAACGCGACAAGGCGCTGGACATCATGGCGCGGGTGTTGCAGCGCCCGCTGTTTCCCGAAGCGATTTTGAACCGCGAAAAAGCGCGGGTGATCGCCGCCCTGAAAGAAGCCGAGACCAAGCCGGACAGTATTGCCGACAAGGCCTTCCAGAAGGCGGTGTACGGCACGCATCCTTATGCGCTGCCGGTCTCGGGTGAAGTCGCCAGCGTTGAAAAAATTACCGTGCAAGACCTCTCCGATTTCTATCGCTCGCATTACCAGGCCAGCGGCGCAGTGGTGGCCATCATGGGCGACGTATCGCGCGCAGAAGCCGAGGCCATCGCGGGGCAACTCACCGGAAAGCTGCCTGTTGGCGCTGCGGCGGCGGCAGCGCTACCCAATGTCGAGACGCGGATTGCGGCGAGCGAGCAGCGCATCAGCCATCCCGCCACCCAAAGCCACATTCTGGTCGGCGCGCCCGGCATGGCGCGCAACGATCCGGATTATTTTCCGTTGTATGTCGGCAACCATATTCTGGGCGGAGGGGGTTTTACATCGCGCCTGATGAACGAGGTGCGCGAAAAACGCGGCCTGGTTTACAGCGTGTACAGCTATTTCCTGCCGTTGAAACAGCCGGGCGCGTTCCAGATAGGCCTGCAGACCAGGAAGGAGCAGGCCGATGAAGCGCTGCAGCTGGTGCGCAACATACTGGCGGATTTCATCGCCAAGGGCCCGACCGAAAAGGAATTGCTGGCCGCGAAGCAGAATATCATCGGCGGCTTTCCGTTGCGCATCGACGGCAACCGCAAGATACTCGATTACCTGAGCGCCATCGGCTTTTACGATCTGCCG
Source organism: Gallionellales bacterium RIFCSPLOWO2_02_FULL_57_47 (assembly GCA_001801175.1). Lineage (GTDB taxonomy): Bacteria > Pseudomonadota > Gammaproteobacteria > Burkholderiales > Gallionellaceae > Gallionella. Next base: position 9,031 of record MGWZ01000053.1, read on the forward strand.
CTGACTTATCTGGACGACTTCACGCGCAAGGTTGAGCAGGTGAATGTGGCGCAAGTCCGCGCGGCGTTTGCGCGCCGCATCGACCCTCAGGCGATGGCGACAGTGATCGTGGGCGCGCCGGAAGGGGTTGCGAAGTAACAATCCATGGCAAATGTTACGCATGAATAATATAGAAAAATACTGACCACGAAATTCACGAAAGACACGAAAAACACTGTACAGAGAGAGTGAAAATTAATAAGACGTGCAGTGTTGGAAGCGTATCGGGAGCGACAGGGAAAAATGTGACATGCACTTTTTCGTGCTTTTCGTGTCTTTCGTGGACAGCACGCAACATCAACTATTAAGATGAACAAGCTCAGGATCATCGGCGGCGACATGCGCAGCCGCGTCATCAGCTTCCCCGACGTGCCAGGCCTTCGCCCATCGCCGGACCGGGTGCGCGAGACGCTGTTCAACTGGCTGGGGCAAACTCTGTACGGGCGCACCTGCCTGGATTTGTTTGCCGGCAGCGGCGCGCTGGGGTTTGAAGCCGCTTCGCGCGGGGCGGAGCGGGTGGAGATGGTCGAGATCAACAGCACGGCCTGTCGCGCCTTGCAGGACAATATTAATAAATTGGGCTGCGCAAATGTTTTCGTCCACGCCCAGGATGGGCTAGAATTCGCCTCCCGCGATAACCGGCGGTATGACGTGATTTTTCTGGATCCGCCGTTCCAGAGCGATTATCTGCCCAGGCTGCTGGAGATTTTGCCGCAACGCCTGAGCGAGCACGGCCTGGTGTATGTTGAATCCGGCGCAGCGATAGACGTGCCTTCGCCATGGCGGGTGGTTAAGTCCGGCAAGGCGGGGCAAGTGCATTACCAATTACTGCAAATAGCACAAATCCAATTTGCGGGATAAAGCGCAAGGAGCCGCGCAGCGAATGACGAGAAAACGAAGTTTCAGTGCAGGCTCACCTGCGAAGCAGGTTATGCCGGAACTACATATCGGATGGATAGACGAGGAAAGAGCGAGCACGCGACACCGCGATTTGCCCGCCAATTGGATTTAACATGATCAAGGTAGTTTATCCGGGTACATTCGATCCGATCACGCGCGGCCATGAGGACGTGGTGCGCCGCGCTGCCGGACTGTTCGACGAGGTCATCGTGGCGGTGGCGGAAAGCCGCACGAAAACCCTGTTCACGCTGGATGAACGCGTGGATATGGCGCATGAGGCGTTCGCGAACTTTGCCAATGTGCGCGTGGAAGGGTTCAACTGTCTGTTGATGAGCTTCGTGCAAGCGCATGATGCGCGCGTGGTATTGCGCGGGCTGCGCGCAGTGTCGGATTTTGAATATGAGTTCCAGCTGGCGGGCATGAACCGCAATCTGTTTCCTGAAGTCGAGACGATGTTTCTGACCCCGGCGGAACAATATACTTTCATTTCGGCCACCATCGTGCGCGAAATTGCCCGCTTCGGCGGGGATGTCAGCAAGTTCGTGTCGCCCTACGTGATGGAAAGATTGCAGCAAAAAATTTTATTGGACAAATAATCCAATTGTCCAATAAACTTGAACGTTGGAAAAATAAAACAATTACAGAGGAGAAGTAGCATGGCACTGATTATTACCGACGAATGTATCAACTGCGACGTGTGCGAGCCGGAATGCCCGAACAGCGCAATTTCGCAGGGCGATGCGATTTACGTCATTGACCCGAACAAATGCACCGAGTGCGTGGGCCATTACGATACGCCGCAATGCGTGGATGTATGCCCGGTGGATTGCATCATCCAAGACCCGGCGCACACGGAAAGCAAGGAACAACTGCAAGCCAAGTATGACAAGCTGATGGCGGCGAAATAGCCACGTCCAGATATGCGTGAGCGGGCTGCCTGTCCTGAGCTTTTCGAAGTGACCCGCTCCGCATCCTTTCAGCGTTTTATCCAGATATCCTTGATTGCCTTCGCATCGCGGCTTGCGCCGAGTGCGGGCAAATCGTAGAAGTCCAGCAGGGTGCGCAGCACGCTGTAATGGTCGATGCGCTGGTCGCTGCTTCCCGTTCTCACCATCGGTCCCGCCAGTATCGTCACGATGTGATTGCCTTCCTGGTAATCGTCCTCGTCCCAGGTCAGTATCAATAAGCTGTTGTGCTTCATCGCCCAATCGACATAAGGCCCGATGTGCCTTTTCAGCCATTCATCCCCCGCCTCAAAATCTCCGTCGTGCATGTCGTTGTCCTGATCGGGGATCACGAATGACACCGTCGGGAGCCTGGAAAAATCACTGGGAAAATCGGCAAAGCTCCGGTTCAGTGCGGCGGGCAAACGCGTCCCCTGCCAGTTCGCCACCGGGTTGTGCTTGCGCTGGTACGCGCCGGATGAGCAACTGAGGTCGCCCGCCGCGGGCAGCGACTCGGAAAAGCTGCCGAAGCTCAAACCCGCAGCCAGCAAGGACGAAGCGAGATTGTCGTTGTCGAAAGTGTGCGGACAGGAATTGCGGGTGACACCCTGCGTGGAGCCGGAAAACAACGCCAGATAGTTCGGCTGGCTCGGATGGGTGACTCCGTAGGACTGTGTGAACAAAGCACCGCGTCTCGCCAGCGCGTGGATGTATGAATTGCTGTTGCGCATGTTCATCATTTGCGAATAACCGCGGTTTTCCTCGATCACCACGACTACATGATCTGGGCGAGGCAACTGCCCGGCATGGGCGACAGGCGCGAGAATTACAGCGAGCAGGGTGGTGGCGAGTAAGCGGCGCATGGCGGTTTTCATGGAATTTCTATGTGCCGTTCGCCCTGAACCTGTCGAAGGATGCCTGTGGTTCGATGGGCTCACCACAAAAGGTCTGCGAGAGTGATTGATCAAAACGATTACTTCTCCGCGTCCTCGATTTTCTGCTTTGCTTCCTCGGTTTCCTTTTGTACGGCCTGGTCCACGCCCTTGGCTTTTTCCAGCGCCTCGCGCTGCGGCGCGGCTATCTTCGGTGTGGGTGGTTTGTCGCAGGCGGAGAACAGCAGGGTTACGGCGAGCAGGATGTATTTCATGGTTCCTCCGGTCAAGTAGTTGTTGGTTGAAGGTGGTCTAAACTCAATGGCGTGTCTATGGCACCCGGACATGGCTAAAAATACTCCGGATGTTGAGCCGCCAGAGTTTTTTCGAACTGGTTCACTGCCGCAAAGCTGCCAAATTGAGGTGCAAAGCGACGGCCTATATCCCAGCAACGCCAAGCGCGGAAAGTGTCATACTGAATAAAATACAGATCACCCAAATCCTTGTAAACACCAGCCAAGAGCAAATTGTTCTGTAAAACTTCCATGAAGAGTCTTTTGGATGCGTCAAACTCGCCCAGTCGTATACGGTCATTTGCCTCGAATATCTTCAACACATAGGACTTCTTTGGCGCTTGTGAACGAAGTCCTACAAGCGTATTGACGGCTTCCAAAAACTGCTCCTTCGTTTTTGCGGCAAGAGAGGTCATAAGCTTTTGAACCGACGGATCGCCACGAAGCATAGTTAATTGTTCGGCTGAAAAAGGCGGCATCTTTTGCCCTGTCATCAGCGTCCATTCGAGCAGTTCAAGCATGGCGTCTAGCCCCTTGCCGCTATGAAACGCATTTGTAACACTTTCCTGGTTGAGCGGTTTGGCCCTTTCAATTTCTTCTGGATTCAAGCTGGCTGCCTGATCCAGAACATCGTCTAAATTACCTGGTACTCCAGCTGCTCTGCGCATTGCATTAGGACTTAAGTCGATTGTGTTTGAATCAACCTGGCGTAGCGCCGTGATAGAAATTGAACGGCTGCTAGTCCATCCAGTCTCGGTAAATGTAAAAATCAGCCTGTCAGGAATAACGTTACCAGTAGCAAGTTTGCCCAAGACTGTCGGATGCCCGCCCAAGTTGTAGCGAAGAAACTTGGCAAATCGTTCCGCGTCAGCGCCAATAACCTTATAGCCCTTCCTGCTCCAGCGTGCGAATTGGCGATCGTTGCTGGAGAATACCAAGTCATCCTGTTTGATTGCTTCATCGATCTTGGCGGGGGAGGGCGACTGGATGGAAAGAAGGTGCTCATTGTCGACTGTGGACATCGAGACCGAGGTGATTTTCGCCGCAGCTAGCGCGCTGCGCTGTTTCTCGCGGTTTTGAAACTCAATTGTGCGGAAGCCAACGGTATCGTAAAGCGAATATTCGATGGAAGTGCTGGAAGCATTATCAAGCACGATCCGTCGGCGCGTTTTGAAATCGTAAATTGTTGTTGCTTGGACAGACTTAACAGATATGAATCCATCTGCCAAAGTTACTTCCAAAGATTCTTTCGAGTCGGGCGGTATTTGGGAGGCCGCCTTGCTTGGTGTATTGTGCGTTTCAATGCTGACCAGCAGATTGACTGCCCCAAAGACAGGCTGGCTGACGGTGCTTGAAACTGCAAACAGCAGACTGCCGACCAAATACGCGACGGGCGGGAATTTCATGAGCGGCATTCCTGGAGAATTTCGTTTGGTTATGTTGGCAGTATGTCGCGACTGGGTCAATGCTATTTAGAGGCGCCAAGCCCACGTAGGGCGCAATCGGTATTGCGCCGAATGAAGACATCCGGTGCAATGCGCTTCGCTTATTGACACCCTACATTACGTTTTGCGCAGATTAAGTGCAACTCTAGCTATAAGCTACTTCTGGCAAGCAGCGCAATAAAAACTGGAACGCTGTCCCTGTCTGATTTTTTTGATAAGCGAACCACAACGACGGCACGGTTCGCCGCCGCGCCCGTATACCCAGTAGTGCTGCTGGAAGTAGCCGGGCTGGCCCGAGGTGTCGACGAAGTCGCGCAGCGTGCTGCCGCCGAGCTGGATAGCTTCGGTCAGCGTCGCGCGGATTTCTTCGACCAGTTTTGCGCAGCGCGGAAGGCTGAGTTTTCCGGCGGCGAGTTGCGGCCTGATGCCGGCGCGGAACAGGGCTTCGTTGGCGTAGATGTTGCCGACGCCGACCACGATGCGGTTGTTCATGATGCATTGCTTGATGCTGATGCTGCGACCTCGCGTGGCCTGGTAGAGATAGCGGGCATTGAAGCCAATTAATCTGTTGGCTGAGATATTCCCTCCCCCTTGCAGGGGGAGGGGGAGGGTTAGGGTGGGGGTAGACGCTTGGCTTCCCCGCTGTTCTACCCCCATCCTACCCTTCCCCCTGCAAGGGGGAAGGAACTGGTGTGGCGCTGATTGAAAATCCGAATCGAAGTCATCTCCCAATGGTTCCGGCCCGAGGCTGGCAAGCAGCGGGTGAGTATGCACATCGCCGCTATGCCACAGCACCGCACCGAAGCGGCGCGGGTCGCGCAGGCGCAGCAGCGTGCCGTTGCTTAAAATCAAATCGAAGTGGTCGTGCTTTTCCGGGGGCGTGTTGGCGGGGAGGATGCGCAGGCTGCCGGACATGCCGAGGTGCAGGATCAGCGTGCCGTGATCGAATTCAACCAGCAGATATTTTGCGCGGCGCTTGAGCGAGAGGATGGTCTTGCCGCGCAACAGTCTTGGCAGATGTTTCGGGATCGGCCAGCGCAGTTGGGAATTGCGGATGACGACATCGGCGACGGTCAGGCCGGTGAGGTGGGTGGCGAGGCCGCGCCGGGTGATTTCTACTTCGGGGAGTTCGGGCATGTGATTACCTCGGATATTTTGCGGCCCTTTCCTTCAGAACTTGCGGCGGGTGTGACCCGCCCTACTGCTGCTTCGTCATTCGCTGCGCGGCTCTTTGCGCTTCATCCCGATCTTCTGAATTTTCAGAGGTTTTGTCAGGCGGTTACAAGGCCCAGTACCAACATCAGGTTGTGTGATGACCTTTCAGGATTTGCGGCGCTTCCACCAGATATAGCCCCCTGCTCCCGCCAGCATCAGCGGCAAGCCAAGCAGGAAGCCGATGCTGATGACGTTGAGTTGCGTTTTGCTGAGTACTAGGTTGCTGTCCTTTGCGGCGCGCGGTTGCAGGGTGATGAGGTGTTCTTCGCCGGCCAGCCAGTTCACCATGTTCACGCCCAAATCGACGTTGCCGCCGTTGCCGGCGAAGCTGTTGGAGAGGAACGCGCCGTTGCCGACCACGACGATGCGCTGGTCGCGATCGTTGATGCTGCGTTGCAGCGCTGCCGCGATGATGACGGGGCCGGGGGTGTCGTGCTGTTTGTCGAAGCGCGGTGACGCATTGACACCGGTTGCGCTGCGGCTTACCCAGCCGCGTGCGGCGACCTCCACCAGCGCGTGGTGCTGCCAGTCGGGGTTTTCATTCCAGATCAGCGGGCGTGCGGAGGGGAAGGCGGTGATCAAATTGAAATTGCGCGTGATGGGGTGCGGCGGATAAGTGGCGCCCAGCGACCAGGTCTGGGGGGCGTTCATCCCGGCGGCAGCCGGATCGATCACGATGCCGGGCGGCAGCAGCAGGTCAAGCTTCTCGGCCAGACGTTCCAGCCCGTGCAACGGTTCGGCATCGACCAGCCAGAGCAGGTTGCCGCCGCGCTCGACATAGCGAAGCAGCTTGTCCACTTCGCCGGGCATCAGGTCGAGCTGCGGCTGGGTGATGACCACTACGCTGGCATTGAGCGGTACTTCCTGCGCGAGCGCCAGGTTCAGGCTGTTGAGGCGAAAGCCGTTCTGCCTGAGCTTGGCGCCGAACAGCGAACCGAGGTCGTGGTTGGCGATGCCGTCCAGCTTGCGTTCGCCGTGCCCGTCCAGATACATCACGGTCTGGTCGCGGGTGTGCGCCAGGCGCAGCAAAGTGCTGGTGAAAATTTGCTCGTTGATCTGGGTGAGGTGCTCGCTGCGTCCGGCGTATTCGACCACCATTTCGCCGTTGAGCTGGACGCGTGCCGCGCGGGTCTTTTCGGCTTCATTTTCGGGGTTGATGAACACCAGCTTGATGTCGGGTTTGTAGCGCTGGTAGAGCGACAGGAATTCGCGGATTGCCTTGCGGATGTCGCCGAGGCGCGCGTCCTGTTCGGTCGCATACACGGTGATATTGACCGGGCCGCCCAGCTGCTGGAGCACGTTCACGCTGACGGAATCCAGGCTGTTGCTGGCGTTATGCGTGACGTCGCGCTGCACATGGTAACGGGTGGCGAGATAGCCCAGGCCGGACGCGGCACCCAGCAACAGCGCTACCAGCAAAACATTGCGCAATGCCGCATTGCGAAACAAAGGAGAAGTGAATGATTTGCGCAGCATGGCTTATCCGTATCTGCGGTTGTTTTGCAACCGCTGCATGGCCAGCAGCAGGAACATCGCGGTGAACAGCACGAAGTACGAGGCATCGGCGCTGTCCAGCAATCCGGTATTGAAATTCCTGAAGTGATAGAGCGGCGAGAGGAGATGCCATGCGGAGTTTTCCGCCGCCGCGGCGATGTCGGCCAGCCATAAACCGACCAGCACGGCCAGCGCGCCGATGGCGGCGATGACAGGCTGGGCGGTGAGCGCGGAAACATACAGCCCCACTGCGATATAGCTGGCAGTGAGCAGCAGCAGGCCAAGCATGTTGCTTGCCAGCAGGCCGAAATCGAGGCTGGTGCCGAGCGCCAGCGTGCAGAGCATCAGCGGCACACCGGCAGTCAGTACGGCCAGAAAGGCCAGCAGACCGAAAAATTTTCCAAGCACGATGTGGCGGTTAGCAAGCGGCGCGGAAAGCAGCAGCGCCAGCGTCTGGTTGCGCCGCTCCTCGGCAATCAACCGCATCGTGAACATCGGCACCAGCATCATCAGCAACAGCGCAACCAGACTGAACAGCGGAGTTGCGACAGCGGCAGTCACGCCGGGCGCGTTGGCGAGCTGGGCGAGCTGCGGCTGCATATCCAGGAACGTTTGCAGGATTTCCAGAAAGAACCAGGTGAAGATGAATTGCAGTGCGGCAAGCACGAACCAGGTCGAGGGCAAGGCGAACAGGCTGCGCAGTTCGCGCAGGGCGAGCAGGCGGATCATGTGGTTTCTCCTGAGGAAGAGTCGCTGCATGGCAGCGTGGTGCCCACCGGCGTACTCCTTGCGGGTGCTGTGGTCGCCATGTCGGCGGCAGTGATCTTGACAAACACCTCTTCAAGCGTGGCCTGCAACGGCGTAAGTTGTTCGAGTTGCCAGCCGTGCCGCTCCGCCAGTGTAACCAGCGTGCCGCCGGGATTGGCATCCGGTGTGTGCAGCACGCGGAACTGCGTGGCCGAGAGTTGCTCGACACTGCTGACGCCGTCGATGGCCTCCAGTTCGCCCGGTGGCGGCGGGTTGCGCAGGCTGATGATGAAGCCGGAGACGCTCCCGTGCTGTTGCATGTGCTCGCTGGTGTCGCTGTAGATCAGCCGGCCCTGTTGCATGATGTCAACGCGGTCGCACACGCTTTCCACCTCGCTGAGCAAATGCGTGGAAAGAATCACGCTGTGAGCATCGCCCAATTCTCGGATCAGGCTGCGTATCTCGCGGATCTGCGTGGGATCGAGGCCGATCGTGGGTTCGTCCAGCACGATCACGGCCGGCCGGTGAATGATGGCCTGTGCAATTCCGATGCGCTGCTGATAGCCTTTCGACAGGGTGCCGATGATCTTGTCGCCGGCCCCTTCAAGGCCGCAGCGTTGCCTGGTTTGCGCAAGCGCTTCGGCAGCTGCCGCGGGCTTCATGCCGCGCAGACGGGCAGCGAAAGTCAGGTAGTTGTTCACGCTGAGTTCGCGGTACAACGGCGGGTTTTCCGGCAGATAACCGATGTGCGCTTTCGCCAGCGCGGGATGGCGCAACAGATCGATGCCGCAGATATCGATGCCGCTGCCGTTTTTTTCGGCGCTGTCCGGCAGCAAGCAGCCGGCCAGCATTTGCAGCGTGGTACTCTTGCCCGCGCCATTGTGCCCGAGCAGGCCCAGTACCTCGCCGCGCCTCAATTCCAGCGACACATTGTGAACGACTTGCCGGTTGCCGAAGCTGCGCGTCAGGTTGCGCGCGGAAAGCGTTATGTCGCCGGTAGATTGACTGGCAGAGGGAGTTGCGTTGGGCAAAGTTGAGTGGCCGTCGTGGTTGTGGATTCGGCTAAATATAACCTATTATGTGCGCCCATATCAAAAGCAGCACCTTTATGAACGAGTTCAAATACATCATTTTCGGCAGTCTGCTGCTCACGGCGTGCGCGCAGACTCCGATTCAGCCGGTGGCAGAGAAACCCGTCGAGCCGCCTGTGCAACAGGCGGAATCCCCGGCAGTATTGCCTTCGGCGGCGTTGCCCAACGTCGAGTTGAGCGATGAGCTGCTTTATCAGTTCTTGCTGTCCGAAATTGCCAGCCAGCGCGGGAATGCCGCGCTCGCTGCCGAGAGCAGTGCGGATCTGGCCAGGAAGACGCGGGACCCGCGCCTTGCGATGCGTGCCGCGCAACTGGCGCTGCAATCGGGCCAGTCGGACAGGGCCATCGAGGCCATCAGGATATGGCAGGAGAGTGATCCGGACTCGCCGGTGGCGATGAGCGCCCTGTCTGAAGTACTGTTGCGCAGTGGCAGGCTGGACGAAGCCCGCCAGGAATTTGTCAACATGCTGCAGGCAAAAAATGCCAATGCCGGGCAAATCTTCTTTCAGATTTTTCAAATGCTGTCTTCCTATCAGGATAAGCCCGCGGCGTTGAAGTTGCTGCGCGACCTTGCGCAACTGTACCCCAATGTGGCCGAAGCGCATTTGGGAGTGGCGCAATTGGCGCTGGCATCCGGCGACGAGGTGCTCGCGCTGAACGAAATTAGACAGGCGCGCGCCTTGCGTGGCGAGTGGGACATGGCGGTGTCACTGGAGGCGCATTTGTTAAAGAAAAATGCCCCGCAGCAAGGCCTGGACGTGTTGCGCGCTTACTTGTCGAAATATCCCACCGCGAGCGAAATCCGTCTGCAATATGCACGCGCATTGCTGGAGCAAAAACAATACAAGCTATCGCGTGACGAATTCCGGCGTCTGGCGGAAGAGGCTCCCGACAACCCGGAAATGGCATTTGCGATTGCGTTGATTTCCTTGCAGATGGGCGACTTGCAGGGCGCGGAGACACAGCTCAAGCAGGCATTGAGCAAAGGGAAAAAAGAGCAGGATACGGTGCAGTATTACCTCGGCCAGTTAAGCGAAGCAAAGAAAAACGACGACGAAGCGATTGAACACTATCGTGAAGTAAGGGGTGGCGAACATCAGTTTGCCTCGCAAATTCGTATCATTTACCTGCTGAACAAGCGTGGTCAATTCGCCGAGGCGCGCCGGCAGTTGCATCTGACGCAGGCTGTTGACAATCAGCAGCGCGTACAACTGGTGTTGATCGAGGCGCAAATATTGCGCGGGGCGAACCAGTACGCCGAGGCTTACCAATTGTTGCAGCAGAACCTGGAAAAGCTGCCAAATCACCCCGATCTGCTTTATGAAACCGGGATGGCGGCGGACTTGAATGGCGAGCACGAGGTATTCGAGAAGTTGATGCGCAAGCTGATCCAGATCAAACCCGATCATGCGCACGCTTACAATGCCCTGGGCTACAGCCTGCTGGAACGCAGGGAACGCATCCCGGAAGCGATGGAACTGGTGGAAAAGGCTCTGCAACTCGCCCCGGATGATCCGGCGATCATGGATAGCGTGGGTTGGGGCCATTACCGCAGCGGCAATTTTGACGAGAGCGTGAAGCTGCTGCGGCGCGCGTATGCCGCCAATCCCGATCCCGAAATCGCCGCGCATCTGGGCGAAGTGTTGTGGCAACGCGGCGACAAAGAGGAGGCCAAAAAGATCTGGCGGGACAGTCTCAAGGCCAATCAGGGGAATGCTCAACTTCAGGCAGTGATGAAGCGGTTCATGCCTTGAGGTTCCATTGATACGTTTGCTCCCGATTCTTGTTGCCACGTTGCTGGGCGGCTGCGCCTTGCTCCAGCCCGCGCCCCACATGGTCGCGCGACCCGCTCAATCTGAACTGGCCCCGTTTGCGCTGAACGGGCGCATCTCGGTCAATCATCAGGGAAACCGCCATTCCGCAGGCCTGCGCTGGACGCACCGTCCGCAAGCGGATGAAGTCCTGCTGCTTGCACCGCTTGGACAGACCGCCGCACGGATATATAGCGATGCCCGGCATACGACGCTGGATGATGGCGATAAACATTACCGGGACGGAAGCGCAGAGTCGCTGATGCAGCAAGTGCTGGGATGGTATTTGCCGTTGAAGGGCCTGCACCATTGGGTGCTGGGTTTGACGGAAGCGGGAAGCCCGGCGCAAATCGAGCGCGATGGCAATGGTCAGATCACTGTGCTGTATCAGGATGGCTGGGAAGTGCGCTACCTGGGCTACGACGGCGACAGGCCGGACAGCCTGCCGAAGCGCTTGCGGTTAACCCATGAAGATTTGCAGGTGCAATTGCTGATCGACGAGTGGGAGTGGAATCCGCAATGAGAGCTTCCAGATGAAACTGACCTGCCCCGCCCCGGCCAAACTCAACCTGTTCCTGCATGTTGTCGGGCGCAGGCCGGACGGCTACCACCTGCTGCAAACCCTGTTCCGCTTCATCGACCTGCATGACACGCTGCATTTCAGCCTGCGCGAGGACGGCGCGGTGCGGCGCACCAATGCAGTCGAGGGCGTCGCGGAGGAGCAGGATCTATGCGTGCGCGCCGCCCGCCTGCTGCAAGGCGAGACCGGATGCGCACTGGGGGTCGACATCGCGGTTGAAAAGCGCATCCCGATGGGCGGCGGCCTGGGCGGCGGCAGTTCGGATGCGGCGACCACGCTGATCGCGCTGAACCGTTTGTGGTCGCTGGGTCTGTCGCGCCCGCGTTTGATGGAACTCGGCCTGCGCCTGGGGGCGGATGTGCCGGTGTTCATCTTCGGCGAAAATGCGTTTGCCGAGGGCGTCGGCGAGAAGCTCCAGGCTTATCCTTTGGCGGATGCATGGTATGTGGTGCTGTTTCCGCCGGTTCACGTGCCGACCGCAGAGATTTTTGCGCATCCGGAATTGACACGGGATACGGTTTCCATCACAATGCGCGCCCTCGCAAAGTGGCAACTGCGACACGTTACTGGTAGAACTACTAGCCATTCGACTAGGCGAGCCAACGACGCCCGCCAAGTCGCTGGTTATGACGAAGTCAGCCGCTTGCGGGAGCAGTTGCCAGGCCGCTCCTCCCGCACCGAGGGGCTCCGCCCCACCGTGTCGGAGCGGCCATTCGAACAGCAACTTCGCAACGATCTGCAATCTGTGGTGTGTGGGCTCTACCCGGAAGTCGGGCGTTATATAACTTGGCTGGGTAACTTCGGGAAAGCGATGATGACCGGGTCTGGCGCATGCGTGTTTGCCGAGTTTGCCAGCCGCAGCCAGGCTGAAGCAGTGTTGCGGCAGCTGCCGCACGGGATGCGCGGTGTAGTCGCGCAAGGTTTAGCAAGGCATCCGTTGCATGATTGGGTGCTTGATTGACGTGGGGGCGATTCATGAATCGCCCGTACAGATGGGGAGTCGCCAAGTGGTAAGGCACCGGATTTTGATTCCGGCATTCGTAGGTTCGATCCCTACCTCCCCAGCCAATACGTGGTTTCGGCGCAGACTAATGTGCGCGAAGCAAACGGCCGGAACCATGATGTAGTTCCTGGTTTTTTTGATTTTTTTAGGGGATGCGCGTGTCATTTGACAGCTTGATGGTGTTCACCGGAAATGCCAATCCTAAGCTCGCCACGGCTGTCGCGCAGCGCCTCCAGATACATCTCGGTCGCGCCAAAGTTGGCCGTTTTTCTGACGGCGAAGTGATGGTGGAGCTCCTTGAGAACGTGCGCGGCAAGGATGTGTTCGTGCTGCAATCCACCTGCGCGCCGACCAATGACAATCTGATGGAAGTGCTGGTGATGGTGGATGCGCTGAAGCGCGCTTCTGCCGGGCGTATCACTGCCGCGATGCCGTATTTCGGCTATGCGCGCCAGGATCGCCGGCTGCGCTCGGCGCGTGTCGCGATTACCGCCAAACTGGTGGCCGATATGCTCTCCAGCGCCGGTGTGGACCGCCTGTTGACGATGGACTTGCACTCCGACCAGATTCAGGGGTTTTTCGATATTCCGGTGGACAACATTTACGCCAGCCCGATTCTGTTGTCCGATGTATGGAAGAACAACTACCCGAACCTGATCGTGGTATCGCCGGATGTGGGCGGCGTGGTGCGTGCCCGCGCCCTGGCGAAGCAACTGGAAGCGGACCTGGCGATTATCGACAAGCGCCGCCCCAAACCGGGCGTGGCGAAGGTAATGAATATCATCGGCGACGTGGCTGGGCGCACCTGCCTGATCATGGACGATATGGTGGATACCGCCAACACGCTGTGCGAAGCCGCCAGTGCGCTTAAGGAAAAAGGGGCCACGCGCGTGCTGGCCTACTGTACCCATCCGGTGCTGTCCGGTCAGGCGATTGAGCGCATCGAGAATTCCGCGATGGATGAATTGGTCGTCACCGATACCATCCCGTTGGGCGAAGCCGCGCGCAACTGCAAGCGCATCCGCCAACTGAGTACGGCGGAATTGCTGGCGGAAACAATACGCCGCATCAATAGTGAAGAGTCGGTGAGCTCGCTGTTCACCGAATAAAAGGGGTAGGGTGGCGGCCATGACACGGCGTTGCGAAGCATCCGGGGCGGGAATGGCCGCCTCACACCCGCTCCCGCAATCGGCTGGCTTCGCCAGTAACGTGTCGCGGGATGTGGCACGGTTTCATCGTGCCCACGCGGTTTGGTGCAGCGTGGGCAGAATACCTGCCCACCCTGCGAATAAGTTTTAGCGGTAGCCATGTCGGTTGCCGCAAATGTTGAATCGTCTGGTCGCGGACGATTCTGTTTATTGGAGAAGTGAAATGACAATCGAAATCAATGCAGCAACCAGAATGACGCAAGGTACGGGTGCGAGCCGCCGTCTGCGTAACGCCGGCCGCGTGCCAGGTGTTGTGTATGGCGCAGGCGACGTGAGCATGATCGACATCGATCACAACGAACTGTATTACAAGCTGCGTTCGGAAGCGTTCCACGCCTCCATCCTGACGCTGAATCTGGACGGCAAGAAAGAATCCGTACTGTTGCGCGATTTCGTGATGCATCCGTTCCGCCAGCAAGTGCAGCACATCGACTTCCAGCGCGTGGATGAAAAGAAAAAAATGCACATCAAGGTGCCGTTGCACTTCCTGAATGCGGACATCGCGCCGGGCGTGAAGGTTGGTGGCGGCAAGATCAGCCACGTAATGACCGATCTGGATATTACCTGTTTGCCCAAGGATCTGCCGGCCTTCATCGAAGTGGACTTGGCGCATCTGGCACTTGGCCATTCCATCCACGTGGCCGACCTGAAGTTGCCCAAGGGCGTAGAGGCTGCCGCGCACGGTACACATGCCGCCGAAGCGGTGGTGGCCACAGTGCAAGTTCCTCGCGGCATGATCGAATCAGAGGTGGCTGCCGAGGCCGAAGCTGCGGCAGCGGCATCGGCGGCATCGGCTCCTGCACCTGCTGCTGGAGCTGCTAAAACGGGTGCGGCTGCCCCTGCCGCTCCTGCCGCCAAAAAAGCCAAGTAAATCGACCGGCTGCATAAACCCGCCATGCAGAAAGCCATGGCGGGTTTTTTTATTCAGGCGCTATGAACGGCATGACGGCGATACGTTTGATTGTTGGTCTGGGCAATCCCGGACGCGAATACGAAACCACCCGGCATAATGTTGGCTTCCGGTGGGTGGATGAGCTCGCGCGCCTGCAAAATCTGGGCTTCAAGAGCGAGGCCAGGTTTCACGGCCTGACTGCGCGCGGCCAGTTGCATGGTCATGAAGTATTGCTGCTCAAGCCGCAGACTTTCATGAATGTCAGCGGGCGATCCGTCGGCGCACTGGTGCAGTTCTACAAGGTCGCTCCGGCAGAAATGCTGGTGGTGCATGACGAGCTCGATTTGCCGCCGGGCGTGGCGCGCCTGAAACTGGGCGGCGGACACGGCGGGCATAACGGGTTGAAAGACATCATCGCGCATCTCGGCACCAGGGATTTCTGGCGGCTGCGTATCGGCATCGGCCATCCCGGCGAGGGTGCCGATGTGGCCGGCTACGTGTTGAATGGCCCGCGCCGCGAAGAGCGCGAGCTGATCGACGGGGCCATGCAAAAAGCGCAGGATGTAGCGCATCTGGTCATCGAGGGAAAAACCGAAGCGGCGATGTTGAAGCTGCATAGTAGTTAGAGGATCGAGGAGCGAGGATGGAGGATCGAGTTAAAAGCGGTGCGCTGGTTTTACTCAATCCTCGATCCTCAATCCGCAATCCTGATTTTTGAAGAGGAATAACAATGAGTTTGAAATGCGGTATCGTCGGGCTGCCCAATGTCGGCAAATCCACCCTGTTCAATGCGCTGACCAAGGCGGGCATCGCGGCGGAGAACTACCCGTTCTGCACCATCGAGCCGAATGTCGTTTCGAATTAGACACTTACCGCATTTTCAATCCATTTTTGGACAAAACCAGTACAAAAACTTAGCTACTTCGGCTGAAATTCCTGCCGTCGAACAGTCTACCGCAGTGTACAGTTGAATTGAACATCTTTTTTCACTGACATCAAAAATTATGGCCGGACTAATACGCATGAGCGGTGTAGTGCAACCGTGTGAGCCAGAAGTTGCAACGCTTACTGTGCTACGTGCACATGACTGTCAAACAGCGCCCAATACTTTCCACTAATCAGCGTCCAATTTTTTCCACTTTGTCAGCCTTTTGAGCCCGACTTTTTCGATGCTTGAA
>MGWZ01000054.1 GCA_001801175.1 Gallionellales bacterium RIFCSPLOWO2_02_FULL_57_47
CCATGAAAACCGTGCAATTTGACTCAGCTTTTTAGGTGAGGCAACGAATCAGGTTTCACTCAGCTTTTTACGTGAGGCAACACGTATGCCGAACGGCCTATTCTTCAATGATGCCGCAGCCTTGGCGCAGTTTTTCCGCCAATAGCCTTATAATCCGCCGCATTCGAATTTAACCGATCGGGAGTGTTTATGGGCTTGGGGCCGGTGATGCTGGATGTGTTGGGCAAGAAGCTCACCGCAGAGGATGAAGAACGATTGCGGCATCCGCTGGTCGGCGGTGTGATCCTGTTCGCGCGCAACTATGAATCGCCGGGCCAATTGACCGAGCTGACTGCGGCGATCCATGCGCTGCGCACGCCGCCGCTGCTGATTGCGGTGGATCACGAGGGCGGGCGGGTGCAGCGTTTCCGCGAGGGGTTCACCAAGATTCCCGCGATGCGCGAGCTCGGCAAGATTTGGGATGCGCATCCGCAGCGCGCGCGCCATCTGGCGCAGCAGGTCGGCTATGTGCTGGCGGCGGAGCTGCGCGCCTGCGGCGTGGATTTCAGTTTCACGCCGGTGCTCGATGTGGATTACGGGCAAAGCGGCGTGATCGGCGATCGCGCGTTTCACCGCGAACCGCAGGCGATCGCCGAGCTGGCGCACAGCCTGCTGCTGGGGTTGAGGCAGGGCGGGATGCACACGGTCGGCAAGCATTTCCCCGGCCACGGATTCGTGCAGGCCGATTCGCATCTGGACATTCCGGTCGACGAGCGCGACTTCGTCGATATCGAAATGGGCGACCTGGTCCCGTTCCGGCAGATGGTGGATTACGGACTGACCGCGGTGATGCCCGCGCATGTCATCTATCCGAAGGTGGACAGCCGCCCGGCGGGGTTTTCGCCGATCTGGCTGAAGCAAATCCTGCGCGGCCAGTTGGGCTTCGAGGGCGTCATCTTCAGCGACGATCTGAGCATGGAAGGCGCCACCGTTGCGGGCGGCATCGTGAAGCGCGCCGAAGCCGCGCTGAACGCAGGTTGCGATATGGTGCTGGTGTGCAACAAGCCGGACTTGGCGGATGAGCTGTTGCAAGGGCTGCATTGGGAAATGCCCGCCACCAGCAAGGCGCGCCTCGCCCAGATGCGCGGCAAGGCCCATCCCGAATCGCTGGCGCAGTTGCACGAGCAACATCACTTTCTCAAGGCATTGGACGAGGTCGCCGTCATCGGCATGAGCAACGCGGAACTGCCGCTGGTTTAGTTGATCAGGTGACATACGGCGCAATGCGATTCGCTGATTGATGCCCTGCACGTTACGCGGGTTGGTAATAACAAAACTATCATCTAACTGACCAAGCCGCTGAAGCGGCAGCCATTGGTTATAGCCATTTTCTACACCGCTTGAGATAATTCACGTATAAACTCTTCGCATGATGCGCGCAATCTGGTGTACAAAACATGAGTGAATTACAGGCAGCTTTGCTGGCAGTCGGTTTCGGCGTGATCGTCGCGGTGTATGCTTTCGGCTGGTGGCAGCAAAGGCGGTATCGTCGCAAGTTTGGCGCGGCATTCAAGACGAGCCATGCGGATGCGTTGTATCAGAAGGCCGGCACCGGCCAGATTCGGGAAGCGGCATTGGCGGAGATGGTCGGGGGGGCGCTGGGCGAGGCGGTTTCGCCAGCCGATTCTGCTGCCGCCTCGCTGGATGGATCATGTGCGCTGCTGGATGCGCGCAGCGATTTCATCATCGAATTGCATCTGAATGAAGCCAGTCCCGCCGCCGTGCTGGACGGCTTCTGGCAGCGCAAATTCGACTTCGGCAAACCGGTGCATGTGTGCGGAATGGCATTGAATTCTGCGCAATGGGAGCGCGCCATCGCCGAAAGCCAGACCTTGTATGCGCGTTTGCGGATTGCGCTGCAACTGGTGGACCGGGGCGGCGCAATCAGCGCGGCGAAATTGGCGGATTTCCGTGATCTGGTTCTGGGAGTTGCCAGGAACATCAAGGCGAACACGACCGTTCCCGACCTTGACCAAACACACCAGCACGCTGTTGAAATGGATGCATTTTGCGCCGAGGTGGATCAGATGGTTGGAGTAAATCTGGTGCCGCCCGGCACGCGTTTGCTGCCGGGGGCAAAGATTGCGCAAGCTGCCGCCTTGTCGGGCATGACGCTGGAATCGGACGGGGCCTTCCATTTGCTGAATGCGCACAGGCACAGCCTGTTCAGCCTGATCAACCTGGATACAAAACCCTTTCAGCATCACACGCTGGAGACATTTGACACGGCAGGCATCACATTGCTGCTGGATGTGCCGCGTGTGGAAGATCCTGCATTACAGTTCGACCGGATGATAAACGTTGCGCACGAGCTCGCCAGGGAATTGCAGGTTGACATGGTGGACGATCTTCGCGTGTTGTTGAGCGAGAACGGAGTGGCGCGCATCCGCGCAAGGATTGTCGAGGTGGAAACAAAGATGCGCGACAACGGGATTGTGCCGGGCAGCGCCCAGGCTCTCAGATTGTTCTCCTGATGGATAGGGCTTTGTTAGTGTCGAATTCTATTGCCGCCCTTCCCTCTCTCCTGCTCTCTGGTGGGACTACTAGCCATTCGACTAAGCCCGCAGGCGGGCAAGTCGCTGGTTATCCCGGAGGGAGAGAGGGACGAGGAATCGCTACGCGATGACATTTGACGCAAAAGCACGCATCGCGCGGCTGCGTGCCGAAATCGAACGGCACAACCATGCCTACTATGTGCTGGATGCGCCGGACATTCCGGATGCGGAATACGACAAGCTGTTCCGCGAATTACAGACCCTTGAAGCACAGCATCCCGAACTCGCCGCTCCCGATTCGCCCACCCGGCGCGTCGGCGGCAAGCCGCTCGATGCATTCGTGCCGGTGCGCCATGCCGTGGCCATGCTGTCGATCCGCACCGAGACCGACATCAGCGACCAGGGCGCGATCGCGTTCGATGCGCGGGTGCGCAAGGAGCTGGGGTTGGGTGAGAGCGATGCGCCAGTCGAGTATGCCTGCGAGCTGAAATTCGACGGCCTCGCGGTCAACCTGCGCTACGAGCGCGGCATGCTGGTGCAGGCCGCGACGCGCGGCGATGGCGAGACCGGCGAGGATGTGACGCAGAACGTGCGCACGATTCACTGCATTCCGCTGCATCTGAAAGGCTGTGACGCGGAGGTACTGGAAGTGCGCGGCGAGGTGTACATGTCGCGCCGGGATTTCGAGCGCTACAACGAGAAACAGAGGGCGCAGGGGCTGCCCACGCTGGTGAATCCGCGCAACGGAGCGGCGGGCAGCATCCGCCAGCTAGACCCGGCGCTGGCCGCCCGCCGTCCGCTGTCTTTCTTCGCCTACGGCCTGGGCGAGGCGCGCGGCTGGGCGCTGCCTGCGACGCACAGCGCGGTGCTGGATGCGCTGGCAAAGATCGGCGTGCCGGTAAGCGAGGAGCGCGCGGTGGTGCGCGGTGTGCAGGGGCTGGTGGAATTCCACCGCCGCATTGCGGAAAAGCGGGACCAGTTGCCGTTCGACATCGACGGCGTGGTTTACAAAGTCAACAGCCTCGCGCTGCAGGCCGAGCTCGGTTTCGTCTCGCGCGAGCCGCGCTGGGCCTGCGCGCACAAATACCCGGCGGAAGAGCAGCTCACCGTGGTGCGCGACATCGACATCCAGGTCGGGCGCACCGGCAAGCTGACTCCGGTGGCCAAGCTGGAACCGGTGTTCGTCGGCGGCACGACGGTTTCCAACGCCACGCTGCACAACGAGGACGAGACGCGGCGCAAGGACGTGCGCATCGGCGACACCGTGATCGTGCGCCGCGCGGGCGACGTGATCCCGGAAGTGGTGGGTGTGGTCATCGACCAGCGTCCGGCGAATGCCGGTGAGCCATTTGATTTGTTCAAACTCCTGCACGGAAAATGCCCGGTGTGCGGCAGCCGCATTGTGCGCGAGGAGGGCGAGGCCGATTGGCGCTGCACCGGCGGGCTGTTCTGTCCGGCGCAGCGCAAACAGGCGCTGCTGCATTTCGCCAGCCGCCGCGCGATGGACATCGAAGGGCTGGGCTACAAACTGGTCGATCAACTGGTGGATGCGCATCTCGTCGATACGCCCGCCGACATCTATGACAAGCGGAAGCTGGATTTGCCAACGCTGGCGGCTCTCGATCGCATGGGCGAGAAATCCGCACAGAATCTGCTGGACGCGATCGAACACAGCAAGCGCACCTCGCTGGCTCGCTTCATCTACGCGCTCGGCATCCGCAACGTCGGCGAGGCGACGGCAAAAGACCTGGCGCGCCACTTCGGCGCGCTGGGGAGCCTGATGAAAGCCGGCGATGAGAGCCTGCGACAGGTAAACGATGTCGGCCCCGTCGTTGCGCAAAGCATAGTCGCGTTTTTCTCTGAGCCGCATAACATCGAAGTTGTCAAGGCGCTGCGCGCCCACGGCGTGCAATGGGTGGAACATGAAGTACAGGCTGTGCGAGAATCGCCTCTCAGCGGCAAAACCTTCGTCTTGACCGGCACGCTCGCTACCATGACGCGCGATCAGGCCAAGGAAAATCTGGAAACACTGGGCGCAAAAGTCAGCGGCAGCGTGTCGAAGAAAACCGACTATGTGGTGGCCGGCGCCGAGGCAGGCAGCAAGCTGGACAAGGCAAAGGAGCTGGGTGTGGCGGTGCTGGATGAGCAGCAGTTTTTGGCGTTATTTAAATCGATTTGAAACGGCGGGGGTTGTGCACTCCCTTCTCCCGCCTGCGGGAGAAGGGCTGGGGATGAGGGTCTATGAGCCGATAGAACCGCATTTCATAGCATATCCCCTCACCCCTACCCCTCTCCCGCTTGCGTGAGAGGGGCTAAGTTACGCAAAGATGATGGAGGTTGCATAGTGAAACAAATAACGAAAGCTGTTTTTCCCGTAGCCGGCATGGGCAGTCGCTTCCTGCCGGCCACCAAGGCCAGCCCGAAGGAAATGATGCCGGTCGTGGACAAGCCGCTGATCCAGTATGCGGTGGAAGAGGCGGTGGCAGCGGGGATTACCGATATGGTGTTCATTACCGGACGAAACAAGCGCGCGATCGAAGATCATTTCGACAAGGCCTACGAACTGGAGGCGGAGCTTGCCGCGAACAACAAGGATAAATTGTTGAGTCTGGTTCAGGAGGTTATTCCCAGTCATATCAATTGTATCTACATCCGCCAGTCTGAGCCGCTGGGTCTGGGGCATGCGGTGTTGTGCGCAAAACCGGTGGTGCAGGATGAGCCGTTCGCGGTGATCCTGGCAGACGATTTGATCGATGGCGAACCGCCCATCATCAAACAGATGGCGGAAATATTCCGGCAATACCAGTGCTCGATCCTGGGCGTGCAGGAGGTGCCGCGCGAGCTGACCTACCAATACGGCATCGTCCGCAGCACGCCGCTGACAGATGATCTGGAGCAGGTGAGTGCCATTGTCGAAAAACCCAAACCGGCAGACGCACCGTCGACACTGGCCGTGGTGGGACGCTACATCCTCACGCCGCGCATCTTTCATCACCTGGCAAAAGTGCAGGCCGGTGCGGGCGGGGAAATCCAGTTGACCGACGGCATTGCCGCGCTGATGCAGGAAGAGAGGATGCTTGCCTATCGTTTCAAGGGTACGCGTTATGACTGTGGCTCCAAGCTGGGTTATCTCAAGGCGATGGTGGCGCTGGGACTCAAGCACCCCGAAGTGTGCGACGAGTTTGCCGCGTATCTGAACAGTTTGGGGCAAACGGGCAGCCGGCACTAAACCATGAGCGTATCCATTCAGCATGCACGCGACATCCTGCAACAGGCTGAATTGCTATGCCCGGCCGAGCAGGTGCAGTCGGCTCTGCAACGTGTGGCGCAACAAATCAATGCCGCGCTGGCGGATAAATATCCGCTGGTGTTGTCGGTAATGGGCGGTGCGGTGGTGTTCAGCGGGCAGTTGTTGCCGCTGCTCAACTTTCCGCTGGATTTCGATTACGTGCATGTGTCTCGTTATGGCGATGCGCGGCACGGCGGGAAGATGCACTGGAAAGTTGAACCTCGCGAGAATGTGCGCGGCCGAGTGGTACTGGTAGTGGACGATATTCTCGATGAGGGGCACACTCTGGCTGCGCTGCGCGAGCGCGTGATGGAATTGGGCGCGAGCAGGTTTTACAGCGCGGTGCTGGCCGACAAGCTGCATGGCAACGCCAAACCTATCCATGCCGATTTTGTCGGCTTGCAGGTGCCGGATCGTTTTGTGTTTGGTTATGGCATGGACGTCGAAGGAGCATGGCGCAACCTGCCGGCCATTTATGCGGTGAAGGAAGGGTAATGAAAACCTCAAAAAATTGTAGCGAGGTTGCCTTGACACGGAGTTGCGTAGCATCCGGCGCGGGAAAGGCAACTGGCGGCTGCTCCCGCAATCGGCTGGCTTCGCCAGTAACGTGTCGCAGCCGCCGCTTCGAGAGCAAGGCGCACGGCGCGCAGCGACAGAGACATACCAAGGGGGTAGGCGACGAGCGAGCACCGTGCAACGCCGCTATCGAATCGCACAGTAAATTTTTGGAGGTTTTCTGATGTTGGCAATCATTGGTGGCCGTGGTCTGGAGCAATTGACAAATCTGGAAATAACGCATCGGCAGGTGATGCGCACGCCTTACGGAGAACCGTCCGGCGCGTTTTTGTTTGGCACGCTGAATCAGCACGAGGTGATTTTTCTGGCGCGGCACGGTTACGGTCGCACGATCCCGCCGCATCTGGTGAATTATCGTGCCAACCTCTGGGTGCTGCGCGAACAGGGTGTCAGCGAAATCATCTCGGTGACGACCGTGGGTGGTATTCGCGCCGATCTTAAACCCGGCGTGATCGTCGTGCCGGATCAGATTATCGATTACACCCATGGCCGTGATGCGACTTTTTTTGAGGCACGCGACAAACCTTACAGCAATATCGATTTTACTTTTCCCTACAGTGCCAAGTTGCGCAGCCGCATATTGCGCAGCGCGCAAACCGCACAGCAGCCGTGTGTGGATGGCAGCGTGTATGCGGCCACGCAAGGGCCGCGCCTGGACAGCATCGCCGAAATCAACCGTTATGAACGCGATGGCGCGGATATGGTGGGCATGACCGGCATGCCGGAAACCGCACTGGCCAAAGAACTGGATCTCAGTTATGCGACCATCGCCGTGGTGGCGAATTACGCGGCCGGGCGAGGCGACAGTACGGCGGGGATTCATTTGGAAAGCGTCAACGCCACAAGCATTGCGGCGATGGTGCGGGTGCGCAGCATTCTCGAATGCGTGGTGAACCGCGATGACGATTGAAGTGAAACTCGCGCAGCGAGACCGCGTCCCTCTCTCCTGCTTGCGGGATAACCAGCGACTTGGCTGCGGTTGTTTGCTGCCTAGTCGAATGGCTAGTTGTTTCATCCAGAAAGTTAGGAGAGAGGGAAACGGGCATGGAAGTTTCCATCATCAGTGGGAGTATATTTACCATGCCCGTTAGGACGGTATTGCGCATGGGCGATGCGCGCTTGCTGCATATTGCCAGGCCTGTCATCCACTTTGACACGCAGCAATTGCACGAGCTGCTGGTTGATATGCGCGACACGATGCAGGCCCTGAATGGCGTGGGATTGGCCGCGCCGCAAATTGGCGTGGGATTGCGCGTGGTGATCTTCGGCGTGCAGCCGCTCTTGCTTGACAAGGAAAAAAGAGCCCCGCGTTATCCCGATGCGGAGAGCGTGCCGGAAACGGTGCTCATCAATCCGGTGATCACCCCGCTGGGTGATGCGATGGAAGAAGACTGGGAAGGCTGCCTGAGTGTGCCAGGGCTGCGCGGCCTGGTGCCGCGCCATGCGCATATCCGTTACCAGGGCACGGACGAATACGGCGCGCTGATCGACCGTACTGTCAGCGGATTCCATGCTCGCGTGGTGCAACACGAGTGCGATCATCTGGACGGGATTCTGTATCCGATGCGCATTCGCGACTTGTCCAAGTTCGGTTACACGGAAGAGCTGTTTCCCGGGAAAGAAATGCAGGACGAATAAGGCTTGTTTGATTGAACCTGGAAAAAGTACTTGGTCCACGAAAGACACGAAACGGGGCAAGCAGGCTTTTCGCCGAAAGGCGAAAGCTCGCAAAAGCACGAAATGGATCAATGACAAAATCATTGCGGCATCTTGGTTTGTTTCGTGCCTTTCGTGTTTTTCGTGGATAAGTTGCCGTCTTTAGGGAAACGCAGATTTATTCACTCAATCCGTCACTGTCCTTTAGCTGCGAGCGAAGCGCGGCAGGAAGCGTGGCAATCCAGTTATTTGATATCAACCCGGATAGTCCATCAGGCTAACAAAGCCGAAAATATTCGGCGCAGGAGTCCCATATGTCGGGCGATTGCTCTTGCAGGAGCACGCCCTGGGTGCGAATCGCGGCTAGGAGCCGCTCCTGCGACGTCGTTTTCGCGCTAATGGATTATCTGGGATCAACGGAAATCTGGATTGCCACGTCCCGCCACGCTGCGCTCGCGGCTAAAGGCGCTCCTCGCAATGACGATTCAATCTGAGTCTCCTTAGCTTGAAAGAGAGGAATGCGGACAAAGTCGTCTGGCGCAACCTCAATTACAGCCAGTAAAAATAAATAAACACCAGCAGCCCCGGGACCACCACGGCGAAATTCCAGTACCACGCGACGATGTCCAGCCCCACATGGCTTTCAGGTTTGAAGTGCCCGTGAAAAGCGCGCAGCAGCAGCACACCCAGCATGATGATACCCACCAGCATGTGCACGCCATGCACCCCGGTCAGCATATAAAAATTCGTGCCGTAAACGCCGCTGGCAAGAGTGATGCCAAGTTCGGCGGCATGCCTGTATTCCATCGCCTGCTGCAACAGGAACGCCACGCCCAAAGCAAGCGCAATCGCCAGGCCTGCAACCATCTGGCCGCGATTGGCGGCTGATAGTCCCTTGCGCGCCCACATCAGCGACACCGACGATGCCAGGATAAGGATAGCATTGACTGCCGGGAGTCCCCATGCGCCCAGGGGGGTAAATGCCTGCGACTTCGGGCCGCCCGACGGCCATCCGCCTTTGAAATCCGGCCATAGCGTGAAGTGCGGATCCATCGATGCCAGTTCCGGCAGTGAAAAGGCGCGCACATACATCAGCGCCAGCAAAAAGGAACCGAAGAATGCGATCTCGGAAAAAATGAAATAGGCCATGCCGATGCGGAAGGAGCGGTCCTCCCACGGTTGGTATTTGCCGCTCTCGTTTTCGCAAATGATTTTTCCCAGCCAGCCGAATACACCATAGAGAATCGCGGCAACCCCTGCCAGCATGGGAATGATGCCTGAGGCAAGGGCGCTGAGCCTTAACACGAAACCCAGCGTCAAAATGAAAAGCCCGAGATTTATTGCAATCGGGTAAGAGCTCGGGGGCGGCACATAGTAATGGCTGTCACTTCGCATTTCGTTCATGATGTTCTCCTTATTTTTACTGTGTCACAAAGCGCTGAAGGGCGCATTGCGGCGTTAAAATCAGGCTCAAAATGCTCATTTACTATATGTAAACTCCGCTTTTTCGCCTGATTTTGCCTTGCTCTGCATCCCTTGATCGCTTTGTGACACAGTAAGATTATGCGCTCATCCGGAAACAGGAAACAGGGTGTAGGAAAGGCTGAGCTCCTTCACCTCGGCAGGCAGTTCCGGGCTGACGAAAAAAACCAGCGGCATTTCCCTCACCTCACCCGGTTTCAGCTCCTGCCGCTGAAAACAGAAGCATTCGATCTTGTTGAAATGCTGGGCCGTCCACCCGGGACTCATGCTTGGCACCGCCTGCCCGGCCATCGTCTGGTTCGTCGGATTTTTGGCCAGATAGCTGGTTCTGGCGACTTCGCCGGGATGCACACGCATCCTGGTTTGTGCAGGGCGGAATTCCCAGCTCATGCCCGGCATCACGGTGCTGGTGAATTCCACCGTCACCCAGCGCCCGGCATCCACTTTCGACGCCTGCGAAATTTGCACTGCTCCGCCGGTCTTGCCGTTCAAGCCGGTTGCCTTGCACAGCAGGTCATAGAACGGCACCAGTGCAAATGCGAGTCCGGTGGCGGCGGCCACCATGAACAGCAGCTTTATCGTCAACCGCCGGTTGGCTTTTCTGAGCGCTTCATTCATCGCAACCGCCTTTCACTTCAATGCCGGCAGCCATACCGGCAGCTTGAGAAAAGTCATCGCATAGATAACCGCGACAAACAGCATCAGCGCCAACACCAGCTGCACTGTGCGCCGCTCCCGCTTTTCATGTTCATTCATCAGATCATCCCCATTCATCATTTGACCTCCGGCGGCGTTTCAAAAGTGTGGTACGGAGGCGGAGAAGGCAAGGTGAACTCCAGCCCCCGCGCGCCCTCCCATACCTGGCCGGTAGCTTTCGGCCCGCCGCGCATACACTTGAACACGATATAAACCAGCAGCAGTTGCGTAAGCCCCAGCAGGAATGCGCCCACCGAAGAGATGAAGTTCGATGCGGAAAACCTGAGCGCATAGTCCGCAACATGGCGCGGCATGCCACCCAGTCCGTCAAACCATTGCGGGATGAAAGTCATGTTGAAAAAAATCGTCGTCAGCCAGAAATGCAGCCTGCCGAGTTTTTCGTCGAACATGTGGCCGGTGAACTTGGGCAGCCAGTAGTATGCTGCCGCCATCATGCCGAAAATGCCGCCGCCGAAAAATGTGTAATGGAAATGCGAGACGAT
Organism: Gallionellales bacterium RIFCSPLOWO2_02_FULL_57_47; assembly: GCA_001801175.1. GTDB lineage: Bacteria > Pseudomonadota > Gammaproteobacteria > Burkholderiales > Gallionellaceae > Gallionella. The sequence goes on from MGWZ01000054.1 coordinate 10,737, forward strand.
TACATAGCTGTTGTGGTACTGCGCATTGACTGCGACAGCCGGCAGGATCAGGCCTGTCAATGCGCCCATGCCGAAATGGGCGACAAAGCCCAGCGCAAACAGCATCGGTGTCTCGAAGGTCATAGCCCCGCGCCAGATAGCGCCCAGCCAGCAAAATACCAGGACCGAAGTGGGGATGGAAATTGCCATCGTGGAATACATGAAGTACACCTCCGCGGCAAGCGGCAGGCCGGAAGTAAGCATGTGGTGCGACCACACGATGAAGCTGAGGAAACAGATTGCCCAGAACGCATAGACCTGCGCCTTGTAGCCATAGACCGGCTTGCGCGAGAAGGTCGCCAGGATGTGCGGAATCAGCCCCCACGCAGGCAACAGCACGATATACACCTCGGGATGACCGAAGAACCAGATCAGGTGCTGCAACAGGATCGGGTCGCCGCCGTTGGCGGCATCAAAGAAATGCGTGCCGAAATGCCGGTCGGTCAGCAACATCGTGGCTGCCGCACTGAATACCGGCATGGCCAGGATCAACATGAATGCGGTGATCAGCCATGCCCACACGAACAACGGCATCTTCATCAGCGTCATCCCCGGCGCTCGCATGTTGAGCACCGTCACCACCACGTTGATCGCGCCGGAAACAGATGAGAGGCCCAGCAGATGAATCGTGAAGATCGCAAAATCGATCCCGATTCCGCTTTGCAGATCCAGTGAGGTGTTGTGCATCACCCAG
>MGWZ01000055.1 GCA_001801175.1 Gallionellales bacterium RIFCSPLOWO2_02_FULL_57_47
TGAGAGGCCCAGCAGATGAATCGTGAAGATCGCAAAATCGATCCCGATTCCGCTTTGCAGATCCAGTGAGGTGTTGTGCATCACCCAGCCCGCGCCGCTGGCGCCGCTGCCGATGCCGGTGAATTGCAGGAAAAACGGGATCAGCAGCAAAACCGCGGCAAACGGCAGTATCCAGAATCCCCAGTTGTTGACCCGCGGCAGAGCCATGTCGGGCGAACCTATCATCAGCGGAATCAGGTAATTGTTCAGGCCGGTGGCGAACGGCATGATCGCGCCGAACACCATGATCAGCGCATGCAGCGTGAACAGCTGGTTGTACATGCCCGGCGAAAGCAATTGCAGGCCCGGGAATAGCAGCTCGGCGCGCACCGCCATGATGAAGGCGCCGCCGATAAAAAACATGATGCCGCCGAAGCTCATGTACAGGATGCCGAGATCTTTGTGATTGGTTGTGCTCAGCCAGCGCATGACGCCGACGGGCGGATGTTCGTGCTGGTCATGCGCAACAGCCGTGATAGCTTCAGTCATATGTCCTCCCTCTCCCCAACCCTCTCCCAACGCCCTCTCCTCAATCCTCTCCCGCTGGCGGGCGAGGAGGCGAACGAGAAAAGCACTTGTTGATGCCTGCGGGCGAGGGGGCAAACGAATCGCTACGCGATTAATGTTAAGGAAACTCTGAATAAGTCCGTTCGTCCTGAGCCTGTCGAAGGGCGGTTCACTTAACCCGTTGATCTGATTAACCCCTCCATTCATGGTTCGACGGGCTCACTACGAACGGAGGACTTAATCAGAGCTTCCTTAACGCAATGCCTTGACCTGCGAAGGCTGCACGATTTCGCCCATGCGGTTGCCGAACGAGTTGCGCTCGTAAGTCACGACTGCCGCAATCTCGGCATCGGACAGGGTATCCTTGAAGGCCTGCATCGCGGTGCCGGGCTTGCCGTTCATGACCCGGTCGAGATGACCGTCCTTGACCAGATGGCCGCCTTTATCAAGGAACGGCCCGTCGACAAGTTTGCTTCCGGCCAGTGCGGGGAATACCCCGGGTACTCCTTTGCCCCCGGCCTGATGGCAGGTGACGCAAATCCTTTTATAGATTTCATCGCCTTTCGCCATCAACTCTTCCATGCCCCAGACTTTGTCCGCAGCGGCGCTCGCCGCCGAACCTTCCGTTTTCTTCTTCGCAACCCACTCCCTGAATTGCGGCTCTGCAACGGCCTCCACCACGATGGGCATGAAGGAGTGCCCGTCGCCGCACAATTGGGCGCATTGGCCGCGGTAAGTCCCGGGCTTCTCGATGTTCACCCACATCTCGCGCAGATAACCGGGGACGGCGTCGCGCTTGACGCCGAAAGAAGGCACCCACCAGGAGTGGATCACATCGGTGGAGGTCAGCAGGATGCGCACCTTCTTGTTGACGGGCAGTATCAGCGGGTTATCCACTTCCAGCAGATAGTGCTCGCCCTTGGTCTTTTTGTTATGTATCTGGTCTTGTGTGGTCGCACTGGCGCTGATGAATTTGATGCCCTCTTCCGGATATTCGTACTGCCATTTCCACTGGCTGGCAGTCACCTTGACCACCATTTCAGCAGCCGTCCTGGTGTCTTCCATTTTGACAATGGCATGGAAAGCGGGAATGCCCATCCAGATGTAATCGATGTAGATCAGCAGCAGAAAAGGGGAAATGGCCAAGGCCCACTGCCACCTGGTAGCGGGCCCGGTAAATGTTCCCGGTTGAGCGCCAGAGCTTTTGCGATGCTTGAAAATGGAGTAGGCGAAGATGGCAAAAACGACGACATAGATGACCATGATGATGCGCAGAAAATCTACGCTCGCCGTGATCGAATCACGGGCAACGGGGGTGACAGGTTCCTGAAAATCCCATATGGAATTTGCGCATGCCGGGCCGGAAACAAAAAGGAAAAATGCAAACCCGGACAACAGCGGCAACTCGTTCCCTATTTTTTGCATCACGCAGGAATTTGAAGTCCCTGGTCTTTTGTTAAAACCAGAAGGGCGGATGAACCATTTTTTAATGGTATTTCCATCGCGGATTGCTGCATAGGTTAGCTTCATGGTGTTGCCTCCATCGAGGTTGTTTCAATTTCTCGATCTGCTTAAACCGCCAGCACCAGCAGGTAAAACATACTCGCCGCAAGCTTCTCCGTCAAGCAAGCCAACAATTCGAGTCAACGTATCCTCCCGACATATTTTTCGGTTACTTTGCTTAAATTTCGAGGTAATTCATCTCAGAATTTACGGCTTGACTTCCTTCTAAAAAAGGTGCCAGATTAACAATATAGCCGGTTATGTTGTTCATGTATGCCCTGGTCAGAAAGAATGCCAGCGGCGAACGTAATCGACTGAATACCTCACAACCCCACAGACCAAAGGAGCTGATCATGACCAAAGTTCTTGTTCTCTATTACAGTATGTACGGGCATATCGAAGTGATGGCGCAGGCCGTGGCCGAAGGCGTGCGCCAGGTTGAAGGTGCGGATGCCGTGGTCAAGCGCGTGCCGGAAACCATTCCCGAAGACAAGGCGCGGGCGATAGGAGTGAAACTCGACCAGCCCGCCCCGATCGCCACCGTCGATGAGCTTGCAAACTATGATGCGATTATCTTCGGCACCCCGACCCGGTTTGGCAACATGACCGCGCAGATGCGCAATTTCCTCGACCAGACCGGCGGGTTGTGGATGAAAGGCTCGCTGATCGGCAAGGTCGGCAGCGTATTTACTTCCAGCGCCACCCAGCACGGCGGGCAGGAAAGCACCATCCTCTCGTTCCACACCACGCTGCTACACCAGGGCATGGTGATCGTTGGCGTGCCCTATTCCTGCGCCGACCAGATGCGCATCGACGAAATTACCGGCGGCTCGCCCTACGGGGCCAGCACCATCGCCGGCGGCGACGGCAAACGCATGCCATCGGCCAACGAACTCGGTATCGCGCGCTTTCAAGGAAAACATGTGGCGGAAATTGCACAGCGTTTAGCGGCACGTTGATTGTGTTCACACCTGTTTTCTGGTGCTTAAAGAGCGGCTGCCGGCTTCGACCGGCAGCTTGGCAAGCTACATGATTTCTTTTTTTGCTTCTGTCACGCTATCATGTAGGCAATTTGATAATGTCGTGCAGCACCCATGAGCACATTCAAAGTACTTCAGTTCAATATGCAGTTCGGCCAAAGTTGGGATGATGCAGATCCCGACGGTGCGCCTGTCAACCTCGAACTGACCATCTCGGAAATCCTCAGCCACAATGCTGATGTGGTAATGCTGCAGGAAGTTGAGCATGCCCAGCCTGACGGCGTGCAACTCGATCCGCCGCCCAATTACACCCGGCTGAAAGCGGCGCTCAAAGGTTATCACAGTTATTTTTCCTATCCGAAAGCCGACCCTCGCGAATTGCCATTCGGCATCGGGCTGGCGATTTTTTCAAAAACACCGTTGCGCGATGCTTTTCGGTACGACCTGCCGTCGCCGCCAATCGAGTTCGAATTTCAGGGTGAAGAAAAAACACCTACCGACCGCCTTCTTATCGGCGCAAAGACCACGGTTGCCGGCCGCGAACTCCAGCTTTTCAATACCCACCTTCTGGCGCACTTCATGCTCAATTCATCAAGCGAGCATCACACCGAACAGCGCCAACTGGTCGCCAGACAGTTGCGCCGCTCGGACGGCCCCACGCTGATCAGCGGAGATTTCAACGTCAGCGATCACGACTCGCTGGTCAGGCAATTTGCCGAAGTCGGCTATCAGACCACACAGAAGGAAGAAATTACCTGGCGCCGCCGCCCCTACGTGCTCGACCACATTTTCTATAGTAGACACCTGCATCCGGTGCGCTACGCCGTAAAACCGACAATGGCCTCGGACCACCACATGCTGGTGGCGGAGTTTGAATTCCTGGGCTATTGATTCCATTTCTGGTTCAAACGTAAACCAATGATGCCGGTGCAGGAGCGCGGCAGGTGACGTGCAGGACAAATCTACCGCCATGCCTGCACCAGCGCGGCGACCGGCTGCATGGTGGCGCCGGATGCGGCAAGTTTCCCGCCTCACCGGGCAGGATTTAACCAACGAATTAATATTCACTTTCCCCGCGTGCGGGGAGATGGTTTAGGTAGAGGGGATTATTGTTCAACATTATTTTTTGATTAAGAAAAACCCCTGCACAACTTCTGAGCATGCAATGCCGTGAAAAGTACCTTGACCAATAAACCCGACCAGGCCGAACCCGAAGATGCCGCGCTGTTCCTTGCGGCAGTCGGCGCAGTTAAACCGCTGCCCGACCAGAACCGCATCGATCCGCAAAAACCGCCGCGCAAACCTTTGCTGCGCGCACCCGCCCAACCTCCCGCAATCCCCGACACGCTGTCCGACTTCGCCCCCGAAAACACCCCCGATGAGTTGCTGCGCAACGGCGTGTCGCGCATGACCCTGCGCAAACTGCGGCGCGGCCACTGGCCGGTGCAGGACAGCCTCGACCTGCACGGCAACACCAGCGACGCGGCGCGCAGACTGTTGCAGGAGTTCTTGCATGAGGCCGCGCAGCGCGGCTTGCGCTGCGTGCTGGTGATCCATGGCAAGGGAATGAACAGTCCAAGCGGCGAAGCGGTGCTGCGCAAACTTACGCGCCACTGGCTGTCGCAGCGCCCGGACGTGCTGGCCTGGTGCGACGCGCCGCCCAGGGACGGCGGCAGCGGTGCGGCACTGGTGTTGCTCAAGGTTATAGGTCCGCACATAGAATAGTTGCAGGGCCGCTTTGCACCTATTCTGTTGAAAACTTGCACAAAGCAAGATGGGCGGATTTGACTTGGAAGTGCAACTTGTGAAAGCGATTTTTTCAACGGAATATGCCACAAGTGGCAGTTAGACGATAATTATTCAGTAGTCAGAAATTAAAGCTACAAAAAATTGATATCCATGTGTAGGAGCCCGATTTATCGGGCGATAGCCAATCTTGAAATCGCCCGATAAATCGGGCTCCTACAACGACGCTTTGGCTTAAGCAACGATTTCGATTATTGGTACATGTGTCGCCTAAATAACTGACTGCTGTGTAATATATCGTCTGCGCCGCCAACTGCAGAAATGCTCCATGAGTTACGAACAGATTCAATCGCAAATTTAATAATGACATCAGAGCAGATACCCTCCGATATTGAGCTTCGCCTTCGGCAATTGGAGTTGCTGGACCGGATTACGCAAATCAGTCTGGCAAGCAATAACTTACAGGACCTCCTGAGAGGCTCTCTCGACCTGATACTTGAGGTATTCAATGCGGATCGCGCCTGGTTCCTGTACCCGTGCGATCCCGATGCTCCCTCCTGGGGTGTCCCGATGGAGCGCTGTCGTCCGGAATGGCCCGGGTTATTCGAACAGGGCGTGGATTTCCCGATGGATTACGAAGTGGCCGGGATAATGCGCGAAATGCTCGGGGCCAATGGCACGATCCAATATTGCTTCGAAACCGGCTATCCCACCCCATCGCCCGTTGCGACGCGTTTCTCGGTCAAATCCCAATTGGCAATAGCGCTGCGGCCGAAAATCGGGAAGGCGTGGTTGCTCGGTCTGCACCACTGTTCAAGTGCAGTGGTGCACGATGAAATTGATCTGAAACTGTTCACCACGATTGCTTTCAGGATTACTGACGCCTTGAGCGCCTTGATTACGGTCAGGCAGCTGCGTGAGAGTGAATCACGTTCGCAGAAGCTGGCTGATTCGGTCATCGATCAGGCAGGAGTGCTGGTGGTGGTGCTGGATAAGCATGGGTGCATCGTGCGTTTCAACCAGGCTTGCGAGAAGCTAAGTGGATACACCTTTGACGAAGTCGAAGGCCGATACTTGTGGGACATACTGCTGCCGCCGGAGGATGACCGCAACAGTCCCCGAAATGCCGCCGAACCATTGGCGCAGAACTCAAATGGAATGGTGGGGCAGCATGCCAATTTCTGGCTGAGCAAGAGCGGCAAACGCCACCTGATCGAGTGGAGCAACACTCAGCTTCTTGACGCCGACGGTAGCATGGAATTCATGGTGTGTGTCGGTATCGACACCACCGAGCGCAGGCAGACCGAGGAAGCGCTCGCCAAATCAATGCGCCAGCTTGAAGAAAAGGAACTCGCCAAGACCCGCTTCTTTGCCGCGGCGGGGCATGATCTGAGGCAGCCACTGGCAGCAGCCAGCCTGTTCATTGGCGCCCTCAAGTTTTCTGCATTAACCCCTCAACAGGAGAACACCATCCAGCAATTGGACCAGTCGATGACCACTTTTGGCGGTCTGCTCGATTCCTTGCTGAATATATCGAAGCTGGATTCTGGCGTGATCAAGCCAAATTTTGCACCGGTCAAGTTGGCCGAGATATTTTGCTGGCTGGAACAATCCTATACGCAGATGGCCGGCGAGAAACGTCTTGGTTTCAGGCTGTACTTCCCGACGAGAGAAACGCTGGTCGTTCGCAGCGACTTCGGTTTGCTCAATTCAATATTGATGAACCTTGTTTCGAATGCGATCAAGTACACATCGAAGGGCGCCATCCTGATCAGTGCCAGAAAACGCGGGAACAATGTGTTGTTTCAGGTATGGGATACCGGCATGGGTATTTCGGATGAAGACATCAAACATATTTTCGACGAATTTTATCAGATCGACAACCAGCAGCGCGACAGGTCGAGCGGGTTGGGGCTTGGTCTGGCAATTGTCAAGCGCACAACAGCGCTGTTGGGAAGTGACATTCGATGCCGCTCACAGATTGGGCGAGGCTCGGTCTTCGAGTTTCGCCTGCCTTTGGATGCAACTTCAAGCGGAGCGGCGCAACGGGGCGCTGCTGCGGTTCTGCAGGAAGATGTTGCCAACGAATCGTTCGCACGAGGCAAGCGCTTTATTGTGCTGGAAGATGATGCACTGGTGATGCAGGCCATGACCATCTGGCTGGAGGCAATGGGCGGGGAGGTGACATGCTTCCATAGCGCTGAAGATGCTTTGCTTCACGCTGACATCGAACACAACGATTACTACATCGTTGATTACATGCTGGGCGGTAAGCTCAATGGAATTCAATTCCTGAATCTGCTCCGTCAAATGCAGGGCAAGCCAGTTAATGCGGTGCTGGTGACTGGGGACACATCGAGCAATTTCATCCGGGTAGCGGTGAATTGTGATTGGCCAGTGATACATAAGCCATTCAATATTGAAAAATTGATCTCTGGCCTCAAAACACAAGAAAGCAAGCACGTTTGACCGACCGCTGTGCGGAAAAAGCAATGACGGTTTTGTGTCAATTCCGTTGAAAATCTCTTTTTGGCAGCAAAACAAATCGACTCCGGTACTTTCCAGCGTTATTTTTTTGATTAAGAAACCCCCCCGCACAACCGAGCATGCAATGCCGTGAAAAGTACCTTGACCAATAAACCCGACCAGGCAGAACCCGAAGATGCCGCGCTGTTCCTTGCGGCAGTCGGCGCAGTTAAACCGCTGCCCGACCAGAACCGCATCGATCCGCAAAAACCGCCGCGCAAACCCTTGCTGCGCGCTCCCGCCCCGACTTCTGCAATCCCCGACACACTGTCCGACTTCGCCGCCGAAATTGCCCCCGATGAGTTGCTGCGCAACGGCGTGTCGCGCATGACCCTGCGCAAACTGCGGCGCGGCCACTGGCCGGTGCAGGACAGCCTCGACCTGCACGGCAACACCAGCGACGCGGCGCGGCGCTGGTGTTGCTGAAAGTTGTTTAGTTGTCCGTCGACTAAATAATTGAAAGACCGCTTGGTGGAAGGTTAATTCAAGAAATCAAATGCAGTTTTGTGCCAATAGGAGTCGATCAAGAAGATTGTTATGACCGCCCGGTTCTCGGCCGTTGCTGCCGGTGGAATCCAGGCTGCCTTATGGCCGGTATGTGCTAGAAGCAGTCTCACGTTGATGACTTTGGCGATGCTTTCAAATAGCTTTCCCTCGAAGCGATATCGAAGTACCATGGCTCGTTAGCGCACACCCTTGATGACATGATTCGCTGTATTTCATAGAAACAAGCTCAACTTATTTCAGCCAACCGTGGATACAGAACCCAAAATCCCAGAGCAAGAACCTACTGTCGAGAAAGACGGCATCGCTGGCTTTGCCAAACAGGTACTCCGGTATTTTCAGGATTTCATCCAGACCGATTTCAAGCGTCAACAAGCCCCCCGAAGGCGGATCGTTTTCAAGAGTGATACTGGTTTCAGAATGGGGGTGCCACTCCGCAAATATCCTGCGCTCTACGAAGCGCTCATCAAGAAAATACAAGCCCCCATCTCCAAGGGATTCGAGTTTTCCATTCCTAAGGGGCGATACACTTCCCCGCTGTCGCCGACGTTGCGTGATCTCATCCGGCAACAGGTCGAGGCCATTCCCGACGAGGCCTTTGCGGCGATCCGTGCCAGTGCGCTGTCCTATGCTGAAAGCAAGCGGATTGATGGTTCCAAGCATGCTGAAAAATATGTTGATGATGTGTCGATCAGGTTTGTTGAAGAGGCGGGCCAGAGAATCGTTCTGCTCCTGCTCTCCTTGCTGGAGGAGCCGTTCAAGCAATGGTCATATTCCGCCGTGGAGTCGGTGTACGACATCGAGGCCGATCTTTCCGACACCATCACCATTCCCGCCATCGAGCAGTTCCCGACCGCGCTGAATACGTTAATCACGACGGGCGACAAGACCGCATTCACCGCCGTGCTTGATGAGTTCTTTTCGCCACCTGAAGTACGTCAGAGCGTATTGAGATTCTTCGACGAGTTTGCGACCGCAGATGTTTTCCTTGAACTCCGCGATCTGGAAAATACCCTGAGCACAACGGAGAATCAAGCGCTCTACTTATACTTGGGTGATATCCGCTTCGGCACAACGAACTTTCCGATGTTCTACATCCCGCTGGAAGTGGAGTTCGAGGGAAGTGGCTCGGCTTTTAACCTTCGCGCCGACCCACACCTCTATGTGAACAAACGGGCTTTGGATTGGATCGCACAAGAGATCAGCGCTCAGAATGGCCGAACTTTCATATCCCCGGTGCTGGATCGTATCCTCTATCTGGATGAAACCGATTCCTTCTCCGAGGCAGCACAACGCCTGACACAAGGCATGGTGAAAGCCATCGACTTGGCTTCGGAAATCGATTTCACGGCGGCTCGAATGAAGAAGGTGAGCAACTCGACACTACAGATGTCCACCAGTATGTATTTTGCCGTCTTCGACCGCTCCGATGAATCCATTCTGTCCGACTACGAGGCGTTGCTGACGGCGATTGAGCAAGACAACCTGATGGCACAGCAGATGTTTACCAACATCGTGCGCGGTATGATCCTCGAAGAACCTCACAACTCTATCCCCGCCATCGAAGCCGAGTGGGATGGTGTCTTAACGCCCGACCGGCTGATTTTTGCCTCGCCCATTCCAATGAATGAAGAGCAACGGAAAATCCAGATCGCTCTCAAAACTCCAGACTGTAACTACATCATCGTCCAAGGCCCGCCAGGCACGGGGAAGAGCCACACCATTTCGGCCATCGCTTTCGATTCCATCCTCAACGGACAGAACATCCTCATTCTGTCGGACAAGAACGAGGCCCTAGATGTGGTGGAAGATAAGCTGGCCCAAACTCTGGAGAAGGTTCGCCATGCGGGAGGGGACTTCCCAAACCCAATCTTGCGACTGGGCAAGACAAACTCTTATCCGAAACTGATGGCGACGGCCACGCTCGAACGGATCAAGGAGCAGGATCGTGCCCAGAAGGCCAATGCTGCACATCTGGATGCGGAAACCAAGGAAACCCACGCCGACCTGCGGAGCAAGGTCGAGCAGACCATCAGTGCTTACACTTCAGTAAGTCTGAAGGATGTGGAGGAACTCCATCAACTCGAAGCACAGATCGAAAAAGCGGCCAAGGGCATCACCCTAAATATCCGCAAACAGAAAGAGTCGCTACCGCATTTCCAGAAAATCACAGCCTGCATGGAGAAGATTTCTTCGGACAAAATCAAGGAATATATGAGCTTCCTTGGGGATGACTGGCGCTCGGCAACCGTTCTGCTGGAAGAGGTTTGTATTGCCAGTTCGACCCAGCATATGATTTCAAACGGGCACCGTCAACCCAGCTTAGCTTTGTTTCCTGCCATCCATTCTAGTGAGATTTCCGTCCTATCCCAGTTCATCAACGAATACGAACAAGCCAAATGGCCCATATTCGGCTATTTTTTCGTCAAGGGGAAAGCGAATGCGATCACGCAACGGCTTATCCAGAAACTGGAGTGCTCCAACAACCTAGACCTCCACCTTCGTGTCAACGAACTGCGGAAGATAGTTTCAGTCTTGGAGGCATTGAAGCAGAGCGCCATCCAGCACAAGGTAAAACCAGAACACGAAAACTTGGTCTACCAACACCTGATTAGTGGGGCCAATCCTCCAGACGGGCTTTCCCATCTGGGAGAACTGGTTGCGACCTACCAGAAAGCCATGCCCGAAGGCTGGCCTTCCAAGGAACAGGTGGGCAGTCTTAATCAGATTCTGAATCTGGTGCGGATGATCGCCAAATATGCGATCCAATGGGAGCGGATATCTAACACGCTGGCTTCGGCACCATCCTTCGACTACGTAAACGACAAGACCCGACTGGAAACCTTGCACGCCTCGCGCATGAGCCGAGAGATCGATCACAAATTCATCAAGTTCGTGGAAAACAACAAAGCCTTGGCCCGTTCGCTTGGGGCCGTTATAAAAGCCAAAAAGCAGTTTCCCACCGAGGAGTTCGACCGTTTCAGTCAGGCGTTTCCATGCATCATTGCGGGAATCCGCGAATACGCCCAATACGTCCCCCTGAAGTATCAGTCCTTCGATGTGGTGGTAATCGACGAGGCTTCACAGGTCTCCATCGCCCAAGCCCTTCCCGCGCTGTTGAGGGCCAAACGGGTCATTGTGTTCGGTGATGAGAAGCAGTTCTCGAACGTGAAATCACAGCAGGCCTCCAAAGAACGGAATGCGACCTATACCACGGAGCTCGAAACTTTCTTCCGTCGCAAGGTATCGGATTCGGCGGACCGGATCCAGCGGCTCAAGCAGTTCGACGTTAAGAAATCGGTGCTGGATTTCTTCAAGCTGATCGCCAATGCCGAAATCATGTTGAAGAAACATTTTCGTGGCTACCAGGAGCTCATCAGTTTTTCATCGGTGAACTTCTACGAGGGGCGACTACAGGCCATCAAGATTCGATCCAAGCCCATCACGGAGGTAATCCGATTCGAGGTCTTGAATCATGATGGTCGGGTCGAGAAGAAACGCAACTCGAACACGGTGGAGGCGGAGTTCATTCTTGCGGAACTGAAAAAGCTGTTGGAGCTGGACTCGCCGCCCACGATTGGAGTCATCACACCGTTCACGGAACAGCAAGTGTATTTATCCCACTTCTTGAAAGACGATTCGGATGGAGATCGCTTCGAGCGCGAGTTGCGCATGAAGATTATGACGTTCGATACTTGCCAGGGCGAAGAGCGGGAGCTCATCATCTATTCGATGGTCGCAACCAAGGATCATGACGTGCTGAACTACGTGTTCCCAGCCTCTCTGGAGCAGGATAAGGATCGCATCGAAGAGGCTCTGAAGGTTCAGCGGTTAAATGTCGGCTTCTCACGTGCCCAGGAAGGGATGTTGTTCGTTCTCTCCAAGCCTATAGAAGCGTTCCGTGGCAGCATTGGGAAAGCGCTTCGCCATTACGAAAACGTGCTGACTCGTCGCGCCGACCTGAAAGATGCCGTGGTCGAATCTCCGATGGAAGCCAAAGTGCTGGACTGGGTTCAGAAAAGCGCTTTCTATCAAAGCAACATCGACCAGCTTGAGCTAATGCCACAGTTCCCCGTTGGCGATTACCTCAAGCAGCTTGACCCCAACTACCACCATCCAGCGTTCCGTGCCGACTTCCTCCTGACCTACTATGGGGAGGATGAGCAGGTTCGTGTGATCATCGAGTATGACGGCTTTGCCGAGCATTTCGTGAGCCGCGACAAGGTCACGTCAGCGAACTACGATCAGTTCTACAAGGCCTCGGATATCGAGCGCCAGTTCATCATCGAGTCCTACGGATACAAGTTCCTACGCCTCAATCGTTTCAACCTTGGCGACGATCCGATCACGACACTGTCGGCACGGCTTTACCAACTGGTCGAAGATGTTTCGATAAGAAAGCCGTTGAAGAGTCTTGACCAGATCAAGGCTCACACCGAGGGCCTTGCAAATGGCGATTCCAAGGTCTGTAGCAGGTGTGAAGATATTTTGCCATTAGCGGAGTTCTTTGACCCAGAACTAGCGAAAGGCGCTGGGGCTTATGGTCGTGTTTGTATGAGCTGCAAGGATGAGCCCAAGACAGCACCTCGGCCTAGATCAGTTTCAGCTGGACGCTCCCGCAAAAAGTATTGGGGAGGGGGGTACTACTGATGGAATGCGGCCACGGCTCTTCTACACTGGCCCATTGAACGACTGATATTTGGAAACTCGGCTGACCAGAATGGGTCGAGTGCCGCATGTCGTGAGGTGCCGCTTCCTGGCTGGCAATATGGCAACATGAAATACCGCTGCGTGCTAGAAACGGTATTCAAACTTCAGAGGGTATATTTAATTGATTTCAGGTCAAGGCATTATTGATGAATATGCTTTAAATATTTTTACCGACGGCTCATCTTATCCAGATAAGCAAAGAGCCGCCGGTGTCGGTGTACATCTTGTGTGGGTTAATGAATCTGGGGATGAAGAAACTGCAGATTACGCACCAACAGGGTGGGAAGAAGCGACTATTGATGAAATGGAAATTGAAGCTTGTACTGTTGCACTCCAAGAGGCGGAGAGAATCTTTAGTGATTTAAAGCGATTTAAAAGGATCCTTATTTTTACTGATTCTAGATTCGTGAAAAATTGTTTTTTCTTGGCTATGAATATATGGCCAAATAAAAGATGGCTTGGGTCAAACAATATGCCAGTTAAAAATATTGAATTATGGAAGAGACTAAGAAGAGAAGTTAAGAAATGTCCAATTAATGTAGATGTTGAATGGGTTAAAGCTCACAAAAACAATCTACATAATAAAGTTGCAGATAAATTAGCTAAGACGTCAGCATCAATGCCATTTAACAGACCACTTTCACATAGTGATACGACAAGGAAGTGGTCAGATCGAAAAACTAAAAGGGGTTGTATTCCGGTTTGCGGGCAAGAAATAAAAATAAGGATAGTGTCAAGGAAGTATGTAAATCGAGCCAAGACTTACGAGTATCGATATGAGGTCATTGACCCTGACGACAATTCATTTAAAGATTTAGATTTTATATATTGTGATGAAGAGCTAAGTAGAAGTCAGTGTTTCCGTGTTCGTTTTAATGCGGAACAAGATAGGCCATTTATCGTTGATGTTATCGAGAAGTTGGACTGTTTGAATTATAAATACTGATTGTTTATTGAATTTTAAACGACTCCTTTGGGTCGTTGGACTAAACCGCTTTGCGGTACTGTCGCTCCGAACATCAGTATGAGATTGGTTTTAAGCGTGTAGGCAGTTGACAGAAATGACCTGTTCCCCA
>MGWZ01000056.1 GCA_001801175.1 Gallionellales bacterium RIFCSPLOWO2_02_FULL_57_47
GAGAAGAACATCGGAAAGCCGTATGCGGGAGAACCGCACGTACGGTTTGATGAGGGAGGGCAGGCGAGAGCCTGCTCTCTACTCTACCTGCAGGTGCAAAAAATGAAAAGTGAATTTTGGCTGGAGCGCTGGGAGCGGGAAGAGATCGGTTTTCACCAGAACGAGATCAATCCTTATTTGTGTCAATACTGGCAGGATTTGCATCCTGCCCACAAAGGCGAGGTATTCGTGCCGCTGTGCGGCAAAAGCCGCGACATGCTATGGCTGCGCAAGCAGGGACACCGGGTGCTGGGCGTCGAACTGAGCGCCATCGCGGTGCAGGCGTTTTTCAGGGAAAACTGTTTGGCCCCGCAGCGCGTCACCGCCGGAAAATTCGACTGCTATGAAGCGGATGGCATCCGTATTCTGTGCAGCGATTTTTTCGATCTGGGCAAAGATGATCTGGCGCAGGCAAGCTCGGTGTACGACCGGGCTTCGCTGATCGCGCTGCCGCCTGAAATGCGCGAACGCTATGCCCGACACCTGGTGAGCATCCTGCCGGCGAAAACGCAAATCCTGCTCATCACCTTCGACTATCCCCAGCCGGAAATGCCGGGACCGCCATTTGCGGTCTCTGCGGGCGAGGTGGAGGCACTCTATCTCGGGCGCGCCGAGGTACGCCTGCTGGCGCAACTGGACGTGTTGCCGCAAAATCCGCGCTTCCGGGAACGCGGCCTGAGCAGGTTGCAGGAAAACGTCTTTCTGCTGGCACTGCACTGACGCAGAGCGTCAAAACCTCGTTCCCGAGCGGAGCATGGGAACGCCAGGAAATCAGTCCTTGTGTTTTTCGCTCTCTGCTTTTTGCCTTGAAACCTCGGCTCCCAACTCGTTCTGTGCATTTTCAGCACGGCTTCTCTGCCCAGCGGCATCGTTTGTTTCGGCGGGCGCGCTTCCGCAGGCTGTCATGCTTGTCGCAACAGCGGCAGACAACAGCAGATAAACAACTCTATTCATGATCGTCACTCCTGAGTTAATAGTGGAAACAAACAAGGTGCAACAAGTCTGGCCCAATCGCAAATTATCTTGGGCGAGCCCGGATGGAATGAATTGGAATCCGGGGCAGCCTTCGGCACATACACCTGCACTTCCCTAGGGC
This sequence comes from Gallionellales bacterium RIFCSPLOWO2_02_FULL_57_47, assembly GCA_001801175.1. Classification (GTDB taxonomy): domain Bacteria; phylum Pseudomonadota; class Gammaproteobacteria; order Burkholderiales; family Gallionellaceae; genus Gallionella. Next base: position 1,136 of record MGWZ01000056.1, read on the forward strand.
ATGGACGGCGGATTATTGTCGTCCGCGACTATTGTTTTGTCGATGCTGTAATAACGCTTGCGATTGGTATTGACTGTGGGCAGATATTTTCTGGTTTCTTCATAAGGAAGTTTTTCACGCAGCGTCTGAAATACCTGCGCCGGACTCAGGCTGTTGATTCGTTGAAAGCCTTGCTCAAAACGCTGCTTGCCTTTGGCGTCGGTAAAGGCGCGCATCACGTTGCTCGGCCCGGTGTTGTAGGCAGAAATGACGCAGTAATCGCGCGATGCCCGGTCACCCACTTTATCCAGTTGGTCGTAGGTGAGGACGCTCAGATAAGCGGCGCCAAGTTCGATGTTGTTTTCCGGATCGAGCAAGTAGCTTGTAGAAGGCGCAATGTCCTGGTTTTTTGCGCGGCGGTATGCTTCTCGCCCGCCGCTGGTGGGAACCAGTTGCATCAGCCCGTAGGCAGGAGCTCCGCTGACCGCATGCGGGTTGAAGCTGCTTTCGCTTTTGATGACGCCGAGCACCAGGCTGGGGCTGACGTTGTACTGCCTGGCATACTTGCGCACCGACTGGAGATATTTTTGCGCCTTTTTATCCTCGAAGTTCGCAATCATCGCGAAGGTGACGAAGCGTACTGATTTTTCGCCGTTTTCGGTTTGAATCCTGCGCGTCCTGGCGGCCGGCAATAATTTGTCGGCGAAACTGGCGGCAGAAGCAGGCGTGGCGATTTCTTTCCCGCCATCATCCAGAACCAGGCCCAGCAGGAACGGGCTGCTCTTGCTGTCCGTTTTGACGGCGCTGTCGGAAAACACATCGACCGAAGCGGGATCTTCCGGCGTGAGCAGCGTGGAGATGATGGCGTTTTTCAGGCTGGCTGCGGCGTTCTCTTCCAGAGTTTCAACGATGATCTCGCCTTGCTCAAAATTCACGATAGCGCGGCTTTTGTATTGACGGGTATATTTGACGTAGGTCTTGCTCTCCGGCAAGCGCATTTCCCCTTTGCCCCATTTCTTTTTCACGTTGCCGGATAAGGCTGCCCTCAGTTTTTCATAGTCGCGCTTTGCCTCGCGCAGGTCACGAACCAGCTGGACAGGGTCGTCTTTCCACACTTCGCGTTTGTGTTCAAGCATGGACTTTGCCGTGGCTTTGGCGTCTTTGCTGGAGGCGATCTTGGCAAGGTTTTTGCCGCTGCTGCTGTTCGCAACATTCAACAGGCTATCCAGCTTTGCTTCTCCCTGCGAAGTGCAGGAAGCAAGCAGCAACAGAACCGGAGCAGCAATTAATATTTTTATAATCATGGCATACCTCGTGAATTCATAACATTCTACAAACCGACAAAGCAAAGCTGCATGTTATCCGCGCAAGGATTATCCGCTGTTGCGCAGCCCGGTGGCAATGCCGTTGATGGTGAGGTGTATCGCACGTTTTACGAGCACATCGTTGTCACCGGCACGATGGCGTTCCAGCAGTGCGACTTGCAGGTGGTTGAGGGGGTCGATGTACGTGGTGCGTGTCAGCAGGCTGCGCGCAAACGCCGGGTTGTCTTGCAGCAGCGTGGTGTTGCCGGTAACGGCGAACAGCATTGCCACGGTGCTTTCCCATTCGCAGTTGATCGAGCCGAATATCCGTTCGCGCAGTGGAACGTCTTTCACCAGCCCGGCGTAACGCGAAGCGATGCCCATATCGGTCTTGGACAGCACCATGTCCATGTTGGACATCAGCCCGCGGAAAAACGCCCAGTTTTTATACATCGCCTGCAACTGCGCTAAACCGGTATCGCCCTCGCGCTCCACAAATTGCTTGACCGCGCTGCCGAAACCGAACCAGCCCGGCAACAGCGTGCGGTTCAGGCTCCAGCTGAACACCCACGGGATGGCGCGCAAATCCTCGATGCGCTCCGATGCCGTGCGTGCCGAAGGGCGGCTGCCGATGTTGAGTTCGGCAATTTCGCGAATCGGCGTGGTCGTGAAAAAATATTCGGTGAAGCCGGGCGTTTCATACACCAGTTTGCGGTAGGCGGCAAAAGCATCACGGCTCAATGCCTCCATGATGCGGTGATATTCCGGCATCGTGCTGTCCGCGCCGTGGTGATGCAGCAGCGTGGCTTCCATGGTCGCGGCGATCAGCGTCTCCAGATTGCGCCGTCCGATTTCCGGGTTCGAATATTTGCTGGCAATCACTTCGCCTTGCTCGGTGATGCGTATCTGCCCGTTCACGCTGCCCGGCGGCTGCGCCAGAATCGCGTCGTAGCTGGGGCCGCCGCCGCGCCCGACGGTGCCGCCACGCCCGTGGAACAGGCGCAACTCGATGCCGTGTCTGGTGAACACTTTTGCCAGTTCTACCTCGGCTTTGTACAGCTCCCAGTTTGAGGTGAGGTAGCCCCCGTCCTTGTTGCTGTCGGAATAGCCAAGCATCACTTCCTGCATATTGCCGCGGCTTGCCAGCAACTTGCGGTAGTAGGCCAGCGAAAATAGTTCGTCCATGATGGTCGCGCAGCCGCGCAGGTCTTCGATGGTTTCGAACAACGGAATGATGTTGATATGCAACACCGGATTCTCGCCGCCTTCCAGCAGTCCCACCTGTTGCAACATCAGGGCGAGCTCCAGCATATCGCTCACCGCATCGGTCTTGGAGATGATGTGGTTGGGCAGCGCGTCGCGGCCGAAGCGTTGATGGATTTGTGCGGCGGCCTGCATGATGCGCAACTCGCTTTGCGAGACCGTCGTATATTGCCCGATGTCGGAAAGCAGCGGTTTGCCGGCCTGCAATGCGGCCAGCAATACCTCGCGGCGCGCGGACTCATCCAGGTCTTTGTAGTTGGCCTTGCCGGAGTTGTGCGAGAACAGCTCGCTGACAGTCTGCTCGTGAATCGCGCTGTGCTGGCGCATGTCCAGCGGCGCGAGATGAAAACCAAACACCTCTGCGGCGCGGCGCAGGTTGGCGAGCCGGCCGCGTGCCAGGTACACCGCACCGTGCTTGAACAACGAGTCGATCATGACATCCAGATCGGCAATAAATTCCTGCGGGGTAACATAGGGCCGTGCATCCCTGCCAAGCGGCGGCAGATGCACAATCTCGTGGCCGAGCAGTTTTGCGGTGGCTGACAAACGCGAATAAACCAGGTTCAGTACGCGGCGGTAGGGCTCATCTTCGCGTGCCGCTTCCTTGTCGGGGGAAACCTCGGCAAGCTTGCGCAATTCGTCGCTGACCTCGACCAGGCGATCAGTCAGGCTCAGGCGCCTGCCGAGGATATGCGTCTCGTTGAGGTAATGCTCGAATGCCAGTGCGGAATGCTGTTGTACCGCATCCAGCATCACATCGCAGGTAACGTAAGGATTGCCGTCGCGGTCGCCGCCGATCCAGCTGCCCACGCGCAACAGCTGCGGAATATGAATATCCTTGTCGAAGCGCGCCTCCAGTTGTTTTTCCAGGCTGGCGTAAATCTTCGGGATTTCATTGAGGAAGGTGTAGCGGTAATACTCCAGGCCATTCTTGATTTCGTCGCGCACGGTCAGCTTGGAGGTGCGCAGCATGCGCGTCTGCCACAGCACCAGCACGAAGCGATGCAGCGCTTCCTCGTTCTCGGCGAGCTCCTCTGGCGTCATGTCCACGCGGTCGCGTTCGGAGAGCAAACGCGAAATAACCAGCTGGCAATCGAGAATACTCTTGCGCTGCACTTCGGTAGGATGGGCGGTCAACACCGGTGAGATCAGCGCGCTGTCCAGAAAGGTTTGCAGCGTTTCCCTGCTGATATGCTTTTCTTCGATGCGTTCCAGCGCCAGCAGCAGACTGCCGTCTTTCGGCGCGCTTCCCGCCTTGAGATCCGCGCGATGACGGCGGTTGTGATGCAGATCTTCGGCGATATTGGACAGCTGCGAAAAATAGCTGAAGGCGCGCACCACCGCCAGCGTTTCGCCGGGTGTCAGCGCGTCCAGCGTTTGTTCGAGTTGCACGCGGTCGCGGTCGTCCTGCGACTTGCGGAAACGAACCGCGGCACGGCGCACATTCTCGATCAGCACATAAGATTCTTCGCCTTCCTGCTCGCGCAGCGTCTCGCCAAATATGCGTCCAAGCAGGCGCACATCTTCGCGCAGCGGCAAATCCTTGCTGGAAATATCGGCGGGGGTGACAATCAGATTCTTCATATTACATGCGGAAAAGCGCGACGCTCCTCATGTTAGAATACGCCGTATATGGTCAATAAAATTCAGGAAATACGATGAACCAAGCACCTTCAGCATCACCGTTGTCTGCGCCAGCCTCCCCTTCTCGTTTAGTGATCGCTTCGCGTGAAAGCGCGCTGGCCATGTGGCAAGCCGAGCACATCCGGGACAGGCTGCGCGCATTATATCCGCAAACCGAAGTCAGCATCCTGGGCATGACCACGCAAGGCGACCAGATTCTCGATGTGACGCTGTCTAAAATCGGCGGCAAAGGCTTGTTCGTAAAGGAGCTGGAAACCGCACTGGAAGACGGGCGCGCGGACCTCGCCGTACACTCGCTGAAAGATGTGCCGATGCACTTGCCGGAAGGATTTGTGCTGGCCGCCATCGGCGAGCGCGAAGATCCGCACGATGCATTTGTCTCAAGCCGATATGAAAATCTGGCCGCATTGCCGCCCGGCAGTGTGGTGGGCACGTCCAGTCTGCGCCGCGAGAGCCAGCTGCGCGCACGCTTTCCGCATTTGAAGATCGAGCCGTTGCGCGGCAACGTGCAAACCCGTTTGCGCAAACTGGACGAGGGGCAATATGCCGCCATCATCCTTGCCGCTGCCGGACTGAAACGGCTGGGTCTGGGTAATCGCATCCGCGCACTGATTACCAGCGAAGACAGCCTGCCCGCCGTCGGGCAAGGCGCGCTCGGCATCGAATGCCGCGCCGACCGCGCCGATGTAATCGCTTTGCTGCAACCGCTGCATCATCCCGATACCGCCGCCTGCGTGCTGGCTGAACGCGCCATGAGCCGTGCACTGGCGGGCAGTTGCCAGGTCCCGCTGGGCGGCTTTGCCGAAGTGCGGAACGGCAAGCTGCGCATGCGCGGCTTTGTCGCCAGCCCGGATGGCAAACGCATGGCACATACCGAGTTGTTCGGTAACATCTCTGACCCGGAAGCGCTGGGCAATCGGGTTGCCGATGCATTGCGTGCGCTGGGCGCAGAAGAAATCCTCGCCTCTCTGAATGTTTGAGCAGACGCAAGCCGGGAATGCCTGAAAAACCGCTTGCCGGCTTGAAAATCCTGGTCACACGACCGCGTGACCAGGCGGTGCTGCTTGCGCAGCGAATTGAGCAGGCGGGTGGTATTCCGCTGCGGTTTCCGTTGCTGGAAATTGCGCCGGTGCAGGATGCCGGAACGCTGCACGAACAGGTGTCCCGCCTCGCGCAATTCAATCTAGCCGTTTTCGTCAGCCCGAATGCGGTGAAGTACGGCATCGCGGCGATACGTGCTGAGGGTGATATTCCATGTCCGCCCCAAAATATTGTGATAGAACCATCCGACAGGGGAAGGGCGGACGGGCGGCAGCTCCCGCAATCGGCTGGCTTCGCCGGTAACGTGTCGCTACCGCCTGCCTTGCGTATTGCCACGGTCGGACAGGGCAGTGCGAAAGTGTTGCACCAATTGGGTATCGCCAATGTTATCGCGCCGACCGAACGTTTCGACAGCGAAGGACTGCTGGCACTGCCTGAAATGCAGAATATTGCCGGATGGCGCGTGATCATTTTTCGCGGTGATGGCGGACGCGAGTTTCTGGGCGATGCGCTCAAGGCTCGCGGTGCAGCGGTGGAATATGCCGTCTGCTACCAGCGCAGCAAGCCGCAGTGGGACGCAAGAGCATTGCTGGAAGCCGCGCCGGATGCGATAACAGTGACGAGCAGCGAGGCGTTGGTCTATCTGTGGCAAATGCTCGGCGATGCCCAAGGTGACCGCCTGTGCGGCATACCGTTATTCGTGCCGCATAAGCGTATTGCCGAATTGGCGCGCCAACAAGGCTGGCTTCGGGTGCAATTAACAGATGCAGGTGATGACGGCTTGCTATCGGCTTTGGTAGCATGGGGTTCAGAGGACAGAGGACTGAGGACAGATTCTTGAGTGCCACATGGCGGCACAACCAAAAAAATGTAAATCGCGGCAATGCCGCACAACATTCTGTCCTCTGTCCTCTGTCATCTGTCCTCTGTTACCCGAAAGGTATTGAATGAGTGAGCAAACTCCACAACCTGAAAACATTGAGCCGGTAAACATCGAACCGGAAACACCGGCATTGTCCGGCCAGCCGCGCCCGGCACATAAAACCGGGATGACGGGTGCGTTATCGCACATCAGCATCACACAAATGACTCTGGCAGTGCTGGCGGTGATTTTCCTGTGGCAATGGCAGGCCGGACATCGCGCCATCAGTGACATGCAGCAGCAACTGGCAAAGAAAATTGCCGAGATGGACGGCGGCAGCAAGGCCAATCAGATTTTGCTGACGCAAAGCCAGGACCAGGTACGCGAACTCTCCGCCAAAGTGGCAATGCTGGAAACGCGCTATGCCGAGGCGCAGAATCAGCGCGCCGCGCTTGAAGCCTTGTATGCGGACATGTCGGTAAGCCGCGATGAATCCGCACTGGCGGAAGTCGAGCAAATGCTGCTGATCGCCGCGCAGCAATTACAATTGTCGGCCAATGTGAAGGTTGCAATGATCGCGATGCAGAGTGCCGATGCGCTTTTGCAGCGCATGAACCGGCCTGCTTTCAATGGACTGCGCAAAACCATCAGCCAGGATATTGACAAGTTGCGGGCGCTTCCCAGCGTGGATATTGCCGGCGTCAATTATCAACTTGATAATCTGATGGCCTCTGTGGATAAGTTACCGTTGGCCTATCAGCAACGCGCGGCGCCGCAAGCGGCTGCGCAAACTGCCACTTCAAAAGATGAAACGATTTGGCAAAGGTTGCTGCGCGAAGTCGGGCAGGAGATGATGCAACTGGTGCGCATCGAAAACACCGGCAAAGCGGAGATTCCGCTGTTGCCGCCCGATCAGGAGTTTTTTCTGCGCGAAAACCTCAAACTGCGTTTGATGTCGGCACGCCTTGCGCTGATGTCGCATGACGAGGAGAGTTTCAGGCAGGAACTGAAAACCGCGCAGCTATGGACGGCACGCTATTTTGACGGCAAATCGAACGAGGGCATGCGGATGCTGTCCGGGCTGAAAAAATTGGCCTCCTCCAGCATCCGCATCGAACTGCCGGATATCAGCCCGAGCTTGCAGGCCGTGCGCAACTATCGTTTGACGCGAGAAATCGAGCCAAAGGCGAGTTTCGAGGCACGTCCAAACGATCCGCGTCCCAGGATGTCGCGATGAAATACCTGTTCTGGATACTGCTGCTATTCGCCGCCGCAGTCGCGCTGGCCACTTCGTCGCACAACCCGGCCTACGTGTTGCTGGTGTATCCACCCTATCGTGTCGAGCTGTCGCTTACCCTGTTCGTCGCTTTGTACATGCTCACTTTTATACTCGGCTATGGTTTGGTGCGGCTGACGCTTGCTGCGATACAGCTGCCGTCGTATGTGAAGAAATATCGTCTGGAACGCGCGCAGGGCAAATCACGCAAGTTGCTGGACGATGCGCTCGGCGCTTTTTTTGAGGGACGCTATGCTGCGGCGGAAAAGGCCTCTGCGCATGCGATGGAATTGGGCGACACCTCCGCGCTGCATTCAATTATCGCGGCGCGCGCAGCGCACGAATTACGCGAGTTCGACAAACGCGATGCTTATCTCGCCGATACCGGCGGCAAGTCTGTGGGCGATACCACGATGCGTCTGATGGCGAAGACCCAGTTCCAGCTCGACCAGAAACAGCCGCAATCTGCGCTCAACTCGCTGAAGGAATTAAGCGAGTCGGGCATACACAAACATGTTGGCGCGCTTGGCCTGGAATTGAAGGCGCAACAACAGGCGCGCAACTGGGACGCTGTGCTGGATGTGATAATGCAACTGGAGAAGCGCAACGCCATCGACAAGCTCGCCGTCGATCAACTGCGCCAACAGGCATGGCTGGAGAAGTTGCGCGGACAGGCTCAGGAAATCGCCGCGCTGCGTGCGCTGTGGAAATCCATTCCTGACGAATTCAAGCAACGCAGCAAGATTGCGGCGGCCGGCGCTCGGGCGTTCGGCCAGCTGGGCGATTGCAGGAGTGCGCAGCAACTGCTCGCGGATATCCTGAACGCGCAATGGGACAGCGAGTTGGTGGCGTTGTATGGCGACTGCCAATCCGATAATGCGGTTGCACAGATCGAACAGGCCGAGAAATGGCTCAACCTGCACCAGCAGGATGCCGGACTGTTGCTTGCGCTCGGGAAATTATGCCTGCATCAAAAACTGTGGGGCAAAGCCCAGAACTACCTTGATGCCAGCATCAGCCTGGAACCCAGCCATGCCGCCTTTACCGCTCTGGGCCAGCTCGCCGAAAAGATGGGCAAGCACGAACAGGCGCTTGCCCATTTCCAGAAGGCAATGCAGTTTCACTAGGAAGAAAAACAAGGGATAGCATTGTTGCTCCCCCTGCGTGCGTATGTCAGACAAACGCCTGGGCAAGTTCTGATTTTTCCCCGAACGAAACGGAATTATTCTTTCGGCGTAAAGGTGAACATGTCCGAAAAGAACGCATCTTTCGGCAGTCCGCGCAAAGCGGTATAGTCGCGACGCGCGGCCTCCACCATGACCGGCGCGCCGCAGGCGTAGACTTCAAAGCCGGACAGGTCACAGAAATCATCCAGCACCGCCTGGTGCACCAGGCCGATTCTTCCTTGCCAATTGTCACCTGGCAGCGGCTCGGAAAGCACCGGCGTAAATTTGATGCCGCCGCTTTCCCATTGCCTTGCCTTTTCCAGCATGTACAAGTCTGCCAGTTTGCGCGCACCCCAATAGAGATGCATCGGCCGTTTCAGGCCAATGTGCAGCGCGTGCTCGGTGATTGCCTTGATCGGGGCAAAACCGGTGCCGCTGGCGACAAGGATGACCGGTTTATCCGAGTCTTCGCGCAGGAAGAACGTTCCGAGCGGGCCCTTGAAGCGCAGCATGTCGCGCTCATGCATTTCGCTGAACACATGGCTCGTAAATGTGCCGCCTGCGATGTTGCGAATATGCAGTTCAAGAAACTCCTCGTTGTGCGGCGCGTTGGCCAGCGAAAAACTGCGCGGCTTCTGATCTTTCAGCAGGATGCTGATGTATTGGCCGGGAAGGAATTGCAGCCGTTCATTGGTCGGCAGCTTGAGCTGCAGCAGCATCACGTCCTCCGCCAGCCTTTCCATTTTCTGCACGCGGCACGGCAGGGTTTTCACCGGTATATCGCTGACGGCATTCACCTCGCGGCATTCGATCACCAGGTTGGACAGAGGCCTGGCGCAGCAGAACAAGGCCATGCCCGCCATTTTTTCCGCATCCGTCAGGGTGCCGGCCTGATACTTGCCATAATCCACCCCGCCTTCCAGTATCTTCCCTTTGCACTCGCCGCACACGCCGTCGCGGCAGCTATACGGCAGGATGTAGCCATGCTTGAGCGCCGCTTCGAGTATGGTTTCGTGTGCTTCGATGGGAAAGCTGTGGCCGCTAGGCTGGATGGTAGTTTGAAAGGTCATGTTGTAAATTGCCAGTTGCGCGAAAATGCGAATTTTAACGCATAATCCGGCGAACCTCTGAACTGGCCATCCATGAAACGCTTGCTGATTATCGGTTGTGGTGACGTGGCAATGCGCACCATCCCTTTGCTGGTACGCCGCTACCGGGTGTTTGCTTTGCTGCGCAATGCAGCTTACTCCCCGGCATTGCGTGCCTTGGGTGTCATGCCGCTGCAGGACGATCTGGATGACCGTGCCAGCCTCGCGCGTATCGCCGGAATGGCGGATGCGGTGCTGCACTTCGCACCCCCCCGGAACATCGGCACACACGATACGCGTACGCGCAACCTGCTCAGTGCGCTGTCGCGCGGCACATTGCCGAAGCGACTGGTGTATATCAGCACCAGCGGGGTATATGGCGATTGTCACGGCGCGCGGGTGAATGAAACGCATCCGTTGAATGCGCAGACAACGCGCTCACAACTGCGCGCAAATGCCGAATCGCAGATTCGCATCTGGGCAAGGCGCAACCGGGTTACGGCCAGCATTTTGCGCGTGCCTGGCATCTATGCGGCAGACCGCCTGCCGCTGAACAGATTGCAGCAGGGCACACCTTGCATCATCGACAGTGAGGATAGCTGCACTAATCTGATTCATGCCGATGATCTGGCGCGCATCGCCGCGGCGGCTTTGAGATACGGCGCGGCTTGCCGCGTGTATCACGCCAGCGACGACAGACCGCTGAAGATGGGTGAATATCTCGACAGTGTGGCCGATGCGTCCGGCCTGCAGCGCGTTCCGCGTATCAGCCATGCCGAGGCTCAGCGTGTGTTGCCGGAATCGCTGCTGTCGTTCATCAACGAGTCCAGGCGGCTGACCAATCAGCGCATGAAACGTGAGTTGAAGGTGAAGCTGCATTATCCGACGGTCGCGGATGGTTTGCGACAAGGAAAAACTTGCGGCGCTTTACCCGGCAACGCTAGAAGCGGTAATGCACTCCAAGATTAATCGCAGTTGATTCCCAGTTCACCCCATTGAGGCGAGAGTAGCCCACCGTGCCATCGGAAAAAAAGGTTTTGTCGATGCCCTCCCCGGTATTCCATTGCTGTGCTTCCACAGAAAAACCAACTCTCCAATCTTTACTGGCACGGTAGGTTGCTCCCGCAGCAAGCAGGATTCCCTGACCTATCGCGGTATGAACAAAACTCACCGGATGAGAAAATTCGGGGCGCAAATTCCAGTTTGCATTAGCCGTATAGTCAACCCAATGATATTCCCCGCTAACGGTCAGTGACCAATCGCTGTTACTTTCCAGCAGAGCCTCTACACCCACCCATGGACCTTGCCATTTGGCATCGTAGCTGCTGTCCAACCCTGGGAAAGGACCCGTTGCAGGCAGCGTCTGGAATCCTTGTGTCATCGTCAGATTCTGCCGGTTTATCGACAGGCCGGCCGACGGGGTTACAGACAGAAAATTCTCGCCATCGTAATTCAACAGGCGCAGCGTTCTTCCCAGGCATAAGCTGCCATCACGCACCACGCCGCCGCCCCTGTTATTGGAGCGCGAAAACTCCAGGGTGCGGTTATTCCCGTCATAGTCGGAATCCTGGTTGCTGCCGGAATTGATGCGGCCATAAGCAAGCTTTCCGCGCAAGCTCCAGTCAGCGTCGATATTCAGTCTGGCTGCCGCGCTTATTTGCGCAATTTTCAGGTTTTCCCATTTAAGTTCAGATAAAACATTCACCGATCCGCCTGCAATACTCCAATCGAGATGATCTTTGCGATAACCGGCTCCCAGGGAAAATTCAAACGGCTTATCCGTCGAAGCACGCTGGTCGACCGGCTCCACCCATTCCCAACGCTCGATTACATCCTGCTGATCAGGCTTCAACCCATCCGCAGCCCATGCCTCGGCAGTTGCGCCCAGAGCGCAGCAGCCTATGGCGCAAATTATTATTACGTATTGTTTTTCTTTGCTTTCAGACCACCGCACGTTACGCACTCCTTGAGAAGAGAATAAAAGCAAAGTGTTAGAGGTGCACCAACGTTGCATAACCCCGCTTCAATCGGTAGAGTAGCACGGTCGTTCGCGTTTAAAGCTACGGCCTTAACCAAATTCTTGAGGAGACAATAATGGAGCTTTCTAAATTAGTTGGCGCAGCATCGCTGCACACACGCGCACTTATTGTAACGGCGCTGTTAGGCTTGTCATTCGGTCTGTCGGGATGCCAGGGCCCCAAGGGCGACACAGGAGCCATAGGCGCAGCACAACCCACCGGGACCATCCAGGGCAGCCTGCGTGACAGCGTGACGCAACAGCCTATCGCCGGTGCGCTGGTGGACATTGGCGTAGCCACGGCAACCACCAATGCACAAGGTGAATTCGTCATCGCAAACGTCGTGGTTCCCGTTGACGCGAACAACAATGTCAATGCCGCGTCCTTTCCCGTGAATATCAACTTGCGTAGCGTTTCTTCTCCCGTCAACATGGCCAGCGCCACCGCGACTCCGCGTTACCCGGATTTCTTCTACCAGACCATTCCCGTAACGTTTACGCCGCTTTATACCGCTACCGGCACTGCGACTCCAGTCACCGGCCTGGTCGCGACGGTCGATTTCCTGGTGGGCAAACTGGCTGCCAACATTACCGGCGTGGTTGCAGACAGCGTGACCAGGCAGCCGGTAGCTGCCGGCTATACCGTCAAGCTGGTCTCCCTGGGTTCAGCCAACTCAGCTACGACTACCGGCGGGACGGGCGCCGCTGAAAACATCGTTGGAAGCACAACCACCGACGCGAGCGGCGGTTTTACCTTCGCCAACATCGAGTCCCTCCGGAACTTCCGCATCGATGCATGGAACGCCGCCCAGACCTTCAGGGGCACCGCAAACGTGACTTCGCCTGCCGATGGCGAAACCAGAACCCTGTCTATTCAGGGGAATGACGCGGTCTTTGTGGCTTCCACCGACGTTCTTGCTCCGACGATCATCAGCGTGACGCCGGAACAGAATGCCGACATCGCGCCTGCCGCGACCAATGTGGTGTTCACCTTCAGCGAACCCATCCTGCAGACGGCCGATACCAGTACCAGCCCTTCTGTTCCAACAGGTCTCTACAATACCGTAGCAGTCAACTTCAACGGCGCCAAGGCCAGCAATATCGCCCGCAGCCTGTCCTGGAATGCGACTTCCACCCAGTTGACGGTGAACATCCCGGCTTTGGCCGCCTCATCCAGATACTCTGTCAGCCTGGCAGGCACCGGCACGGCTCTCAGGGATGCAAACAACAACGCAGTGACCAACATTGCCACGGCAGGAAAGGGTGTGCTTTCCTTCACCACCAACGGTTCGACAACCCCGGCCGCACCGGCGGCCGTTACCGTGACCAACAGCGCAAGCCTTAACTACAACAGCCCCACTGTTCTGCTGAACTGGCTGCCGGTATCCGGCGCGAAAGCCTACAATGTGTATCGTGCGCAAAACTTTGCCGGTGCCAGCGGGCAGTTGCAGCTCGTTCAACCGGTGGCCGGTCAGCCATCGACTCTAACATCGAACTTTTCCGACGCTGTGCCCAATTCGCCGACGGTTCCGTTCGTTTCCAGCCAGAGCAAGCTGACGTACACCTACGTGGTGAGGTCAGTGAGCACGGACAACGTCGAATCTGCCGATAGTATCCCCGTAACGGTGCAGGACAACGTGGTTCCAACTGCAACCATCCCGGCTGGTCTAGCGGCAACGTATACGATAACTTTTATCGAACCTGTGGATGAGGCTACGGCTACTACCCTGGCTAACTACGTACTGACTCAGGGGGTTGCGGCATCCGTACCCGTTATCAGCAACGCGGTATTGAATGCCAATCTGACCACCGTGACTCTTACCTTGAGCGCGGCTACAGTGGCTGGCAATACACTCACAATTACGGGGGTAACAGACATAGCTGGCAATGCTATGGCCGGCGCTGCCAGGACGTTCTAAGCCTAGGCAGCATGATCAGCCGGCGGGGACCAGCATCCCCGCCGGTTTCCGGAAGAGGCAAAAATACAAAAGGGCTCCAGGAGCCCTTTTTGTATTTCTGCCAATTACTCAGCAGTCAGAAATTAAAGCTACAAAAAATTGTTGTTCATGTGTAGGAACCCGATTTATCGGGCGATAGCCAATCTTAAAATCGCCCGATAAATCGGGCTCCTACATCGACGCTTTGGCTTAAGCAATGATTTCGACTATTGGTGAATGTGTCGCCTAACTAACTGACTGCTGTGTAAAATGCTAATTCCAACTGTTGCGGCTGTTCACGCTCACCATTCGGGATGAGCATGAGTCAATCTCAAAGGCGTGTGAAGCTTAGCGTAACCTCTGCCAAATCAATCGTCCCAATCGGGATAATTCGGGATTGAAACCGTATCCTCATCGAATACGCCCTTGTCGGCTTGTGTGTGGCACTTGTTGCAATGGCTCAGCGACTTCACGTCCTGGTTGCCCTTGACCATTTTCTCCGGAATATCCTGGTGTTTGCGCTTGATATAACGCACCTCGATGATGCGCAGCGGTGCCTCGCCTTCTGCCGTGGCGAGTGCAATCTTGCGCGATCGCTTGTAGAAGGATTTGTCTGCTGCGTTTTCCACCGCGTAATCATGAATGGCTTGCAGCGTGTCCCTGTCAAGCTCGGCATTGTCGCCAAAGTGGTTCTTCAATGCGTCAGCCGTCAGCAACTTCTCCCATGATCTGGCCGGCAGCAAACCCGGTTGGTAGGCGAAGTGGCAATCGCCGCATTCCTTCAGGTACTGCTTGTCGGTGACCGGTTTCACCTCTTTGGTGCGCTGGAAATTAATCAGCCACTTTCCAAAGTTTTCTTCTGCCTGGGCATAAGTGCCATTCGTCAACAGAACGCCCGCCAACAATGCAACAACTTTCAGTTTTTTTGACATTATCTCGCTCCGTTACCAGGTCAATTTGATCGCAATACCCATGGCGATACCGCCGGCCATCCCTGTTCCCGCATGCCCGCCTTCAGGCGCCTGGGATACGGCAGCGAGCATCGCCAGCGCACCCGCCGTGCCGAGCAAAGCGTGCAGGTTGTCCGGGTCGGTCCAGCCGTCTTCCAGATGAAAGTCATCCCAGTGGGCCAGCAACCCGGTCGTTACCGTAGCCGCAGCCAGAGCGGCGGCGGCGCGGCCCAATTTTGCGTGGGTGCTTGATTTTTGTGCATCCAGCTCTGCCTGAGTCGGTGCTCTGTCTTCAATCTCTGCAGGCTTCGGGGCAATCGCCGTTGCAACGACCAGTGCCAGCGTTCCCAAACCCAGATACTTGTGGGCGTTGCTGCCCGAAAACATCGGAGGTTCAAATTCTGCCGTTTGCATTGCGGGCGTTGCGCCAGCCTGCTCCTTTACGGCACCGGTATCATTCAACGCCAGCATGTAGGATCTCGAACCGCCGGTGTAGGTGCTGGCCATGGACGGAATTACGATATCCTGCACGGTATCATCCGCATAAACCATTCCCGATATAGCCGCCAGACAGGCACTGGCGGCAATATTTTTTAACCTCGCATTGCACTTCATTGATTACTCCTTTAGCTAATAATTATTCCTTGAGGGAACCCCTAAAAATCCGCATATCATCCCGACAACCGCGTTGCGCAGAAAACTTCCTGCTTGCATTTCAAACGTGTATTGCCCGGAGAATTTATTATGTGCTTTGCATTCGGGCCAGCTCTGAGATTTTGGAAAGCCCTTGCAGCAGTTGTCACTATAGGTGCATCTACATATAAACGATAGTCAGTTATTTTTATCCAAACCATAAGATCTTTTTATGGTTTGGAGATTCAGTATTTGCTTGCGCCCGACCGTCTACCGTAAAAATACGAACCAGAATACAACAGCGGCGGCCAGCATGATGACACCCAGCCAATTGTAACTACTCCGGATACCTTCATCCGTTTCGGCGGATTTGAAACCGGTGATCATCGAGCGCACCAGGTTTTCACGATGCAGCACGCTGCTCACCAGCACTCCGATTACATGCAGCAATATCACAGCCAGCATGATGCTGGTCGCAATCCCGTGCAATTCCACCACGGCATCGACGGCGTCATCCTGGAGCGCCATCACGCCGGTCACGCATAAAAAAAGTCCCAGTGCCAGAAGCAGCCAGACCGACACGCTACCCGCCGGGTTGTGCCCCAGATAATGCCCGGGCTTGCCTTTGATCAGCGATAACAGATAAGCGATGATTTCACCGAGCTTGAACAGGAACGAGCTGAACCGCGCATAGCGCGTACCCAAAAAGCCCCACAGCAATCTGAACACAATCAGTCCCAATAATATGTAACCGAACGCCATATGTATATCGCGGTTGCGTTCCGATTCCGCTGTCAAATAGGCACCGGCGAATGAAATCGCCTGCAACCAGTGAAAAACCCTCGTTGGCGCGTCCCAAATCAAAATTCGTCGAATCATGGTGTGTTGCTCCTGTCAGGGTATTCTTATTTTTGAATGGCGAGCAGGTAAACGAGCATGTCGCCTTTTTCCTGGGGTGTGCAGACGCGCTCCAGAACATCGTTGCAGTTGCGCTTGAACCATTTCTCGACTTTTGCCATGTCAGTGAAGCGTTCAGCATTGGCGGACGGCGCCAAGGGCTTGATGACCTTGCCAGTTTTTGCGTGCTTGCCCTGCGCAGCCGGATTGCCGGTATGGCAGGAAGCGCAGCTCCACTCGCCACCCTGCTTGGTCTTGAAGAAAGTCTCCCCGCGCGCAGCCGAGAATCCCTGAAAACCGGGCGCGCCCGACGCCTCGCTCTTGAAGGACGCCAGCACGCTTTCGGGTGTTTCTGCGAACGCAGCTGGCGCAGCCAATATCAAACTTGATACAAAAAGCAGACGCAACATAACACCTCCCTAAAATTGGTGCTTATAGAGTGTGCTATAAAATTTAAGTTCAATCATAATCCGGGATAATTCATTGGTTCTGAAATTCCGTGGCAGGAGTAGCTTCTGGCTGCGCTTCGCACACAAGAGCGCGTTCCGTTCAAACCCTATCGGGAATGCGCTGCATCGCGATGTATCCTGCCGGCAATTACCCGGATACCTCTACTCGATTGCGCCCCAATTCCTTTGCGCGGTAAAGCGCGCGATCCGCTTCGCCGATGAGGATTTCAAGTTTCTCTTCGATCCGGGCCGGGGCAATGCCGATCGAAATGGTAATGCGGAAAGAAATTTCGTTACAGCGTATCTCGCTGTCTGCAATCGTGGCCCGCAGCCGTTCGGCAATGGCCCTTGCTTCTTCCAGACCGGTGTCGGGCAACAGCATCGCAAACTCTTCTCCGCCATAGCGAACCAGCAGATCATGCGGCCTCAGATTTTCCGCCATGCATCTGGCAACGGCCTTTAACGCAACGTCACCGACAACATGCCCATAGGTGTCGTTTATCCGCTTGAAATGGTCGATGTCCGCAACCATGATTGCATAGGGCAAATTGTTGAACGCGCAGTTGTGCAGGACACGCGGGAAGGCATCGCCCATCCAGTGCCGGTTATGTATCCCGGTCAGCGCATCAACGCTGGCCTGATGTTCGAATTGCGCTTTCTTGTTCTGCGTAGTAATGAGCACGTTTTTGTCGTTGCGCATGCGCCCGGCGACAATACCCAGCAGATTGCGCGCAACCTCATGGGAATGGTCAACCAGCGACCATACCGTGTCTTGCGGAATGGACATCACCCGGGTTGGTTCGGAAGCAACGACCAATGCAGATGGATGCTTGCCGTCTACAATGGATATTTCCCCCGCACACTCACCGGCAATCAGCGATGCGTGCTCAGACGTTTCCTGCTCACCCAGGTGGACGCTTAACTTGCCGGCAAGTATCAGGTAGAGATGGTGATTCGGGATGTCCGGTTGCAGCAGCTTCTCGCTCGCGTCCAGATTTCGCACCGAGCAGCGCTCCAGCATGTATTCGACGGTTGTGAAATCCACCCCATGAAACAGCAGGTTCTGCGCGGTTAAGGCGTAATCTTTCGGATCCATAGTCCTCGCCATTTCAGGATTTATCGGAATACTATCGTTTTGTTGCCGCACACCAGCACGCGGTCTTCCACGTGATAGCGCAGGCCTCGGGCCAGCACGGCCTTTTCGATATCCTTGCCATAGCGCACCATGTCATCCACGGTGTCGCCGTGGTCGATGCGCATCGTGTCCTGCTCGATGATCGGGCCGGCATCCAGTTCGTCGGAAACATAATGGCAGGTCGCGCCGATCAGCTTCACGCCGCGATGGTAGGCCTGGTGGTAGGGCTTGGCGCCCACGAAGGAAGGCAGGAAGCTGTGATGGATGTTGATGATGCGTCCGGCATAACGCGCGCATATATCCGGCGGAATGATCTGCATGAAGCGCGCCAGCACCAGCACATCGCCGCGCTCCGCATCGAACCGCCGCGCTATTTCTGCAAAAGCGGCGGCCTTGGCCGGTTCATTATTGCTTGGCATATCAACGTAATGGAACGGGATGCCGTGCCACTCGACAAAGCCGCGCAACTCCTGGTGATTGGAAATGACACAGGGGATATCCACGCGCAGTTCGCCGCTACGCCAGCGATGCAGCAGGTCGTTGAGGCAGTGATCGTGCTGGCTGACCAACAGCACAACGCGCTTCCTGAAAGCGGAATCGCTGACCTGCCAGGTCATCCGGAATTGTTCCGCCAGAGCGGCGAAGCGCGTGCGCAATTCTGCCGCATCGAACGGCAACGAATCGGCGCTGATTTCCTGGCGCATGAAAAACTGCTGCGTTTCCAGATCGGTGTGGTAACTGGCTTCTACGATCCACCCGCCATGTTGCGCGACGAAGCCGCTCACCGCCGCGACGATGCCGACTCGATCCGGACAGGAGATGGTCAGGGTGTATCGGTGGGTGGTAGTCATGATGTGCGTCCCAGAATGTGTTGCGCGGATTTTAACGGATAACGCCGGCGTGCTTGTAAAAAGTATGGGGCAAAGCCTGGCCCGGCATCCCGCGCATTCATTAATGACCCGCATAGATGCGTTTGGAAAACGCCTTGGGTCAACTGGCAGAAAAGAGGGCTGTGCGATAGACGATAGATCATGAATAGTCGATATCCTGTTCATCGCCCGCGTAATAATTTTGTATCTCGGTGATGACTGTTTTAGTTCTGGCTTTCGACAGGATTTTTTTGACGATGGTGTTTCTGTATTCGTCCATGCGTTCACGCAGGATGGGGTGATATTCAGACGGGATATTTTTGAGCCATGCGTTCCAGCACGCTTCAATATCCCACGGTGTTTTCCGGACTCCCTGGATCAGGGTTTCGAGATCTGTTTGTCTGGCTCGCGCGACGATGGGTGCAACGCCGGCGATCGCGAAAATGACCGCGATCGAGATCACCGCATTGGCATCGAGGTCGGTGTCTTTGACGGGGCCGGCGTAATGTTTTTTTCGCAGCCATTTTGCGCACTCGACGATACTTTGGTTGCTCCTGCGATCGAGCAATTCCTTTTTATAGACGTCATCGCCTGTCCATGTGGAGATCGGGTCGGCGCGGCATATCTCCGCGAACAGCACCTTGATATCGCGTTGCTGCACGAACGGGTCGTTATCGAAATCCGAAACGAACGCGGTATAGGGCAGGCCGGATAAAGCCTTGATATGCCTAAATCCCATCTGGAATACATGTTCCGCACCGTGGTGCAGCAGAAAGGACAATTGAGTGTCGCCGTCCTGCGGAATATTCACCTGACTGATACCCAGCGAGATACAACCCACCGTCAGGTGAAACGCTTCAAGCAGGCCGTCCGCCGTCCGCTCATTGGTGAATTTTCTGGCGACGAGTACAGTGATACCGCTGAGTTCATCAAGCAGGGTCTGCGCCGCCTCCTGATGATCCGCGCGTTGCCCCAGCGCTTCGAGCGCTTGCACTAAATGGGGAAGGCGCGTGGTGATGTGGGCGAGTTTCATGGATGACTTTTCAGTAACGCGCTTGGCCTAACGGTTAACGTGGAACTCGCGTAGCAAGACCGCATCCCTCTCGCCCGCTTGCGGGAGAGAGCCAGGAGAGAGGGAAACGGGCATGGCGGGTTTTATCATCAGATGTGGCAGGTTTGCCATGACCGTTAGGTATCACGCAAAAATATCCTCACCCAGGCTCGGGCGCGCATTTTTCTTGGGCGCTCTGGCCGATTTGCCCGGCACTTGCTTGCGCAGGCGCAGCAGCAAATCATGGGTGGTTCGGGCTAAAGCATATTCATGGTGATGTTCGTCATCATCACCTTCTTCAGACCTTGCCCGCAATTGGTTTTCGCCGGGCTGCCAGTCGGGGAAAATTTCAAACAGCACCCGATCCCAGGCATCCGTATCGCTGCGGGCAATCTCCAGCGCGAGCGGAATCACGTCGTGATCGGAAGACGTATGGCCGCTGTTGTGTGCACCGCGAGTGTGGATGTCGTTGGCGAGTTCGATGATCTCATGGGTGGCCGTCGAGAACAGCACGGCAAAAGCCGTCGTCCCCCAATCGGTCGACAACGCCTCATGGATCAGTCTGGTGCGCCGCTGCGCATCGTCGCTGGAAAAAATGACGCCATGGATATGCGCGAACAGGGATTCGGTCAGCACCTCCGGCTCATCCTCGATCATATCCTCGCCCCAGGTGGCGGCGAAAAAGGCCAGGCTTTCTGCCCAGGCCTTGGGCGAGATCAGCAGTGTAGCCAGCGACAGCTTGCCGCCATCGAAAGAAGACAGGTGCATCGCAGCCACTTGCGGCTCCAGCGTATCCAGCACCGCCACTACGGCCAGATCGCCGAATTGCTCCGCCGTATCATTGATCGCCTCTTCCGCATGTTTGGTCGAGCCGGACAGAACCAGCGCAGTGACCTGCCTGCTGATCGCGGGAAAATTGGTTTTAGCGTTCATTCTCGTCCTCGCGTGCGTCGAACAATTGCTCAAAATCGTGCCCCGGCGAGAGTTGGTCTTCATCCTCGATATCATCGCCGCCTTCTTCCTGCTGCAAGGCTTCGAGCGAATTGTCCACAGCAGTCCAGCGCTTGGCGTTCTTGAACAGGAAAGCCGTAATGACCGCCTTGCGCGCCAACTCCGGGTTGCTGGCAAAAACGGTAGACAAAGCCTTGCCGGCCTCGGCGTCCGCACATGACACCATCGCCATTGCTTTCGCGGCATCGCCTTTATCATATTGCCTGCATTGCGCCAGCAGCCCGGCGGGATCGTCAAAGCGCAAGTAGTCGGCAAGCGCAAAGCTCAACAGATTCACATCGTCGATCGCTGCGCCTTTCGCGAATTCGCCTAGCAACGATTGAATGACCCTCGAATAATTTTTCCGGTCGGGCGGATCGCCCAGGGTATCTTCGATCTGGGCGCCAAGTTCGCGCGACTGGTAGGCAAATTCATCATGTATATTATTTTTCATGGGGTTTCGTATTTAGGGTGATGGGTGGCCATCGTGCGGAACAGCAACTCCGCAGCGATCGAACAGTGAATGCCACAAAGCGCGCGCTTCATTATCCGGATCGGTGATGATGCGATTGTTCAGGCTCTGGTTATATTCGGCTCTTTTTTTCGGGTCCGAAAGCAACTCGTACGCCGTCTTGATCGCATTGAATCTGGCATCTGAGCCGGAATGCGCATTCCGGTCCGGGTGATGGCGCATCGCGAGAGAACGGTATGCCTTCTTGATCTCCTCGGTCGTAGCGGCCGGCGAAACGCCAAGAATATTGTATGGATTTTCCAACGGGTACCTCCTGTGAGGCGCGGATTTTACACATTAGCCGGAACGGGGGTATGAATAATTGCTGTAATTGCTTGATTAGACTGGTGAGAGGTGCTGTGCTGGATTAGAACACTTTTGCTCAGTAGTGAGTCCCAAATTTTGAGTAGAGGCGGTTTTTCTGCTGTAGCGGCTGCATTGCAGATGGCAGGCAACACGATGGATGGGAAAATATTAACGCCGCATGAATGCGGCGTTATATGTCGGCTTATGAGAAGCCAACTGTGTCAGTCATCAGGTCCTGACTTGGGTAGCAACTACAGAGAATCCATTGCTGAGGGGTCGATAGGCGCCTCCCATTAGTGATTAACTTTTCCCAACCTGTATTCGACAACCATGAATATTTTATACACTTAATTTCTGGTAAATACAACTCTAAAAAATGAGCCAGCAGCAGGGCGGATGCAAAGCTATCCGCCCTGCGCAGGCTGAAGGTCACTAAATCCTACAACGCGCGCACCTTCACCGTCTTGCCCTTCAACTTGCCTGCCGACAATTTGCGTACGGCTTCATGTGCGATGTTGCGCGCGACGGCGACATAGGTGGACTGGTCGGTCACCGTGATCTTGCCGACCTGTTCGCGCGTGAAGCCCGCTTCGCCGGTGAGCGCGCCCAGCACGTCGCCAGGGCGGATTTTCTCCTTGCGCCCGCCGAGTATCAGCAGCGTCACCATTGGCGGCACCAGCGGTGCTTCGTCGGCACTTGGCAATTCGCCCAGCTCATGCCACTCCGGTTCGATGCGCATCATCTTTGCGATGCCGATAATGCGGTTTCGCTCCCCCGTGCTGCACAGGCTCAGCGCCCAGCCGTTCTCGTCGGCGCGCCCGGTGCGGCCGATGCGGTGAATATGGATTTCCGGGTCGGGCGTGACATCGACATTGATCACCGCTTCGAGCTGCGCGATGTCCAGTCCGCGCGCGGCGACATCGGTCGCCACCAGCACCGAGCAGCTGCGATTGGCGAACTGGACCAGCACCTGATCGCGCTCGTGTTGTTCCATATCGCCATTCAGGGTTAGCGCCTTGATGCCCTGCGCATGCAGCGCTTCCAGCAGCGAGCGGCATTGCTGCTTGGTATTACAGAAGGCCAGCGTGCTGACCGGGCGGTAATGCTTGAGCAGCTTGGCGACGGCCTGCAACCTGTCCCCGTCTTCCACCTTGTAGAAGCGCTGGCGTATCTTGCTTTCCTCATGCTGTTCCAGCAGCTTCACCTCCTGCGGCGCGCGCATGAACTGACGCGCCAGCCGCGCGATGCCGTCGGGGTAGGTCGCCGAGAACAGCAGCGTCTGGCGCTCTGCCGGACAACGCTTTGCGACATAAGCGATGTCATCGACAAAACCCATGTCAAGCATCCGGTCCGCCTCGTCGAGCACCAGCGTGTTGAGCGCGTCCAGGTTCAGCGTGCCGCGCTCCATGTGGTCCATGATGCGCCCCGGTGTGCCGACAACGATGTGCGCACCGTGCTCCAGACTGGTGGTCTGCGTGCGCATGATGCTGCCGCCGCACAGCGTCAGTATCTTGATGTTGTCTGCGGAACGCGCCAGACGGCGGATCTCCTGCGCCACCTGGTCGGCCAGCTCGCGCGTCGGGCACAGCACCATCGCCTGCACCGCAAAACGGCGCGGGTTCAGATTGGTGAGCAGCGGCAACGCGAACGCCGCCGTCTTGCCGCTGCCGGTCTTCGCCTGCGCGATCAGGTCGTGGCCTGCGAGCGCAATCGGCAGGCTGGCCGCCTGTATCGGCGTCATCGTCAGGTAGCCGAGCTGCTGCAACGTCGCCAGCATGGCGAGCGACAGCGGCAGTTCGTTGAAGGAGCGTCCGGCGGGGTTTGATGCAGCAGGGGAGGAGGGTGGGTTGGTATTGGTCATGGTGATCATTCAAATGGCGGGAATTTTAGCGTCCCCTCCCCCTTGCAGGGGGAGGGCTAGGGTGGGGGTAGAGTCTTGGCATCTCTACAGTTCTACCCCCATCCTAACCTTCC
Source organism: Gallionellales bacterium RIFCSPLOWO2_02_FULL_57_47 (assembly GCA_001801175.1). Lineage (GTDB taxonomy): Bacteria > Pseudomonadota > Gammaproteobacteria > Burkholderiales > Gallionellaceae > Gallionella. Next base: position 24,478 of record MGWZ01000056.1, read on the forward strand.
CCCTGCAAGGGGGAAGGAATTTTATCGTTCTCACGCGGGGCGAGTGAACGAAGGGTGTTGGCTGGACAAACAGCTTCCCTGAATCACCCTTCCTTGCGCCGTCGTGTTGCGAAAGACTTGAAAGGCTTGCGCTGTCCCGGACGTTTGTTGTCTTCCTCTACCGGTTTGGTTTTGGGCATCAGCAGGTTTTTGCCGGCACTTTTTTTGGTAGCCTGATGTGCAGAAATCGCCGCAGAGATTTGTTCCACCGTCAACAGGATGATCGTGTGTACACCGTTCAGGTGGAAATCAGCGAGTTTCTCCTTGATGTCGTAGATGCGCTCCTGACTTTTGGCTTTTTTCGCATGACCGGACACGATCTGCTGCGCATCCGGCGTGAGGGCGTAGCCGCCGTCCTGCTCGCAGATCAAACCGTATTCGGAGAGCCGATAAAACGAATCGGATAATTTTGTTTCGGGAGGAATCGCGTCCTGGGCCAGATCGACCGCAGCGAGGATTTCGACAAGTTCAGCCGGCCGCCGCTTGGCAGCAAGGGACATGGCCAGCAAAAGGATTGCATCAACATCGTGGACTGGGTACATCGTGAACCTCTGAATAAATATGGAATTAGAACCAGCAGGCCAGGGGTGCAATCGCGCCGTGGCGGCAGAAAGCTTTGCATAGCCAATCGGCCAAGCCACCAAAATACGGCGACATAAGCCGCTGGTTAGCTTTGCATGGCTGCTCGACTAACCTGGCAAACTACGCCAGCCAAGTCGCCTGTCAACGCCAGTCAGAGACCAACCTGACCCTCGCGAGTCGGCTCGGGATGGCTAAACTAGCGATAATCCTTGTGGATCAGTGATTATCGGCGCACATGGCGGAGCGGAGAACTACTATAACTTTAGCTGCGCCTTCGCTTTCCTGCCCGGTGCTGCTGGAGGAATATAGCCGGCTAACCGGCATCTGATTCCCTCGGCTTTCTTGCCCTTCTCAAACCTGATCGAATGGCACGTCATAATTTCTCCCTTGGCAGCCAGTTCTGACAAATGAAGGCGCACCTTGGCAAGCGAGATGCCTGTCGCTACAGCAATTTCCGAGTCAAGCTGCTCACCGTGCTTTTTCAGGTATTGCAGAATTTCTTTCATTGGTTCCATACCACATCACCGATATCGTCGAGGTCATTAATCTACAGGTACGCCAAATGCAATGCGAGATATTCTTCGCCGGCACCTTGCTCACGTCTGCCACACCGCATACCCCGCTTCACGCTGGCCAATTGCCAACTCTACTGCCATGTCGCGCGCCCCATCACAGGGCATCGGGTTGTAAACCCCGTTGATGGCAGGCAACAACCGCAATCCGAATTACTGCACGTATCGATTGGACTGGATGCCTGCCTTGTGTTTGTCAAAGCGCACGTCCGGATCCAGGCACGTCATGCCGACATAAACGCATAGCTTGTCCGTGACGTAATCGGCGCTGGCTTTTTCGAATCGGCCTTTGTAAAGAACGGGTTTTGACAGTTCGATCACCTGGACATGGTAGTGGTTGCTGCATCCCATGGTTGCGTTCAAATTATTGCAAGTGCAGATTGATAGCATAGTGTACTCCGCTGCAATCAGGTGTTGGGCATCATTTCATCATGTGCCAATGAAGAAGACTGCCGCAGCTTTGATGCGTGCAGCAATAACGGCGATGCACAATGCGCCAAATACTGCGTGCAGTAAGACGGATTATCAATGGGCGGCCCATCCTGTGCAGGACCCCATCAGGACAAATCCGGGATTTATCATAACCCCTGTTTCGTCAGCGATAATCCGCGCTCATCAGGGCTGACTGCAGTTATTACACCAGGCTCGGAACGAACGGGGCAGGTTTTTACAGAGCCATGCCCTGGTCGCGCAGATATTCTTCATAGCTTCCATGATAGTCGGTCACGCCCTTGGCGGAAATCTCGATGATGCGCGTCGCCAGCGACGAAACAAACTCGCGGTCATGGCTGACGAAAATCAGCGTGCCTTTATATTCCAGCAGCGCGGTGTTGAGCGACTCGATGGACTCCATATCCATGTGGTTGGTCGGCTCGTCCATCAGCAGCACATTGGGGCGCTGCAGCATCAGCTTGCCGAACAGCATGCGTCCCTTCTCGCCGCCGGACAGCACCTGTACCCTTTTTTTGGCGTCGTCTCCCGAGAACAACAAGCGCCCCAGCGTGGCGCGCACGGTTTGATCGTCATCGTTCGGGCCGCGCCAATAGGTCATCCAGTCGGTCATGATTTTGTCTTCGGCAAATTCGGTGCTGCTGTCTTGCGCGTAATAGCCAATCCTGGCCTTGTCCGTCCACTTGATGGTGCCGGTATCGGGTGCGAGATCGCCCGCCAGGCAACGCAGCAGCGTGGTTTTTCCGATGCCGTTCGGGCCGATGATGGCGATTTTTTCGCCCGCGTCGATGCGAAAATTCACGTTGGAAAACAGCACCCGGTCGAAACCCTTCGCCACATGCTGCACCTCAACTGCGACGCGATGCAGTTTTTCGCGCTCATCATATTCGAAGCGGATGAACGGATACTGGCGGCTGGACGGCTTGATGTCCTCGATCTTGATCTTGTCGATCTGGCGCGCGCGCGAGGTGGCTTGCTTGGCCTTGGACGCATTCGCCGAGAAGCGCGCCACGAAAGCTTTCAGCTCGGCGACTTTTTCCTTGGCCTTCGTGTTGTCCGCCGATTGCTGCTCGCGCGCCTGGGTGGCAGCCAGCATATACTCGTCGTACGTGCCCGGATAGGTGGTTATCTTGCCGTAGTCCAGGTCGGCCATATGGGTGCATACACTGTTCAGAAAATGGCGGTCATGCGAGATGATGACCATCGTGCAATTGCGCGCATTGAGGATGTTCTCCAGCCAGCGGATGGTGTTGATGTCGAGGTTGTTGGTCGGCTCGTCCAGCAACAGGATGTCCGGGTTGGAAAACAACGCCTGCGCCAGCAGCACGCGCAGCTTGAAACCGGGTGCCACCGCGCTCATCGGCCCCTGATGCAACTCGATCGGAATGCCCACGCCGAGCAACAATTCACCGGCGCGCGGTTCGGCCGTGTAACCGTCATATTCGGCGAATTCCGCTTCCAGGTCGGCAGCGCGCATGTAGTCTTCTTCCGATGCATCCGGGTTGGCGTAGATCGCATCGCGCTCGGACATCGCCGCCCACATCTCGCCGTGGCCCATCATCACCACGTCCAGCACGCGCATGTCTTCATAGGCGAACTGATCCTGGCTCAACTTGCCTAGCCTCTCGGTTTTGTCCAGCATCACGTTACCGGAGCTCGGCTCCAGATCGCCGCCGAGGATTTTCATAAACGTGGACTTGCCGCAGCCGTTAGCGCCGATCAGCCCATAGCGGTTGCCGTCGCCGAATTTCACGGAGACGTTTTCAAACAAGGGCTTCGCCCCGAATTGCATGGTGATATTTGCAGTGGAAAGCATGTAAAACTCGACTTCAGAAAATTTTGGAGCGCGATTTTAACACCGCGCGGGGTGATGACCTAAACTATTGATCCGGCACGAATTGAAATCCCATTCCATTCGATCTATTGATCAGGCCAGCAATTAGTATCACCGTCATGCCGGCTTGAGGTGGCCGCTCGTTGGGAGGTTCACGCATCGTTTTCATTGCAGCGGTGTTTAGAGGCTGGCGGGAAGTACCACCACGCTGCCAGGACCAGCAAACCAAAAAGTGAGTAGCACAACGCGAAGACCCACGATGGTGCCTCGTAGTACAGCAGTCGCTGGAGCCAATGCTCGATGAAGCTGCCGTTGTAGGTTGATGCACCGGCATTCGCACGCAGCCCCATTTCCAGCGTCGTCAGGGGACACGCGACGCCCAGCCAGGCCTCCGCTACTACGAGCGCTATAGCACCGAGGTGCGCGAGCCTGAACCACAGGGCATTGACCCACCGCCAGTTGCGCAGATTGCCGATGACAACGAAAACGAGGCCGCCAACGACGAATGCAACAACTAAGGCGTGCAACATAAGCACGGCATCCGCAAGTAGCTGATACAGCAGGTCGTCGCGCACCCGGAATTCCTAAAGTAAAGGCAAGAGGCGCGCCGCTATTGGCGCGTCCCGATTGACCACAGGTTGGGGCTGCGACTTGAGAGGAGCGATGCTCATTTGCCCTGGTATCCCTCGTACCGGAGAATAACGCAGCCCGACGTTAGCGGTCGCGCCTCAAGCAGCTTTAACCTTAGCCGACTCAGCCCTCCCTCGAACAGGGGTCTGCCAACCCCCAGGATGACCGGGACAACCGCGAGGCGATACTCGTCGAACAGGTTGTTCTTGATCAGCGTTGCGGAGAGATTGGCGCTGCCGAAGACGAACATGTTCCGGTCACCCTGTTGCTTCAGGTCACGCACGGCGGCAACGGCGTTCTCCTTTACCAGTGTCGTATTGCCCCAGTCAGGCTTCTCGAGCGTTCGCGAAAAGACGACCTTCGGAATGCTGTTCATCAGGTCGGCCACCTCGCCTTGGGCGGTGCGCCAGTAGGCCGCCATACCCTCATAGGTGACACGGCCGAACAGGAGCCGGTCAGCAGAACGCAGTTGCTCGATGGAGAGGCGCTCCAGTTCCTCGCCCCAGACGTACTCGTGCCAGTCCAGATCCCAGCTCTTCGCGCCCTCGAAAAACCCGTCCAGCGAAATCATATTCCACATGATCAGTTTGCTCATGGTGTGACCTCCTTGATGATGTTGTATTCGCGGCGTGCTACACGATACTTGACCTGTACGAAACCAAACTCAAACGTCCTGGTCGCCATGAGGGCGAGCGTGATGTCATTTTCTATCGGTCCGAACAATGGCCTTCCCTGTCCAAGCAGCACGGGGATCAGGGTAATGGTGATGTCGTCGATCAGCCCGGCTGCCAGGAAACGCTGAATTGTTTTGCCACCATCGACATACAGGCGTTGGGTGCCTTCTGCGGACAATCGTTCAACCAATACGTCCGGTGATTCGGAAGACGCAGAGACCGTGCTGGGTAGCCCAGCGGGAATAATTAGCGGCTTGCTGCTCAGCACCACCACTCTTTTGTCTTCGTATGGCCAAGCCTCGAAGGTCAACACCATTTCGAAAGTGTTTCTGCCCATCACCAGGACATCGACGGACTTGATGAACTCGGCATAACCGCAGTCTTCGCCGCTCGGCACAACCGCGTTCGCCTCGTTGAGCCAGTCAATACTTCCGTCCGGTCTGGCGATGAACCCGTCCAGACTGGTGGCAATGAACACGGATGCCTTAACACTCATGGGTAGTCCCTGTGTGATGCATAACGTTTGAATTCAACGTCACCGAAGGCGCTCACTTGAATGAATTTGTCTGGCGGCTTTCAATCGAGAGCAAACGAGCCGGTCTTGAGGCTCCCTGCGCGGCGATAGACACTGACAATTGCGCCCTTGCTCGTGGTGCTGGAGCTCACGAGCCTGAGCGTAGCCGGCACGGCACCAGCGCCGAAGAGCCGCTTCCCGGTGCCGAGAACCACCGGAAAGGTCAACAGCCGGTATTCGTCAATGAGGTCGTTCCTGATAAGCGTCTGGGCAAGGCCGCAACTCCCGTGTACCTGCACTTCGCGTGGAAAACGTTTTTTGATGTCGGCGATTTCCTTCGTGACATCCCGGACATGGGTGGACCCGCTCCAGCCAAACGTGTTCTGCGTATGCGAGGCGACAAATTTCGGCAGCGAATTGAGTTTGCCGGCAATCGGATCGTTTGGATCGGTGACCCTGGGCCAATAGGCCGAGAATATGTCGTAAGTTGTCCGCCCAAGAAGGAATGCATCCGCCTTCGAGAAAATCTCGACCATGGTCTTTCCCATGTCATCGTCGGCATGGGGAACGAGCCATCCTCCATACGGGAAGTTTCCGCTGGTATCCTCGTCCGGGCCACCGGGTGCCTGCATCACCCCATCAATCGTAAGGAAGGTCGTCAATGTAAGTTCAGCCATGATGTGCTCCTGTCTTGAATGTTATGGACAGCTTCGTCCGTCCAATGTTTGAGGTAAGCGGCGCCGAGCGAAGCGAGGGTGCCCGGAAAGCGCCGCTTCTGACCTGATACCTTGGTGCAGTCGGAGCTGATTCCACTATGCCGGCTTCGGCGCATGCCAATTGCGCGGGATAGGCTGAAGCATGCTCAAGCGGTTGCCCTCGGTGTCGATGAACGAGACATACTGCCCCACGCCGGGTATCTCCATCGGTTCTCCGAGCACTTTACCGCCCGCAGCTGTTACTTCTTTTATTGATTGCCTGATATCGTCCACCGAGATAACGACGGACGGACATCGCGCATCGGAATTTTTCGGATAGAAGCCACCGTTGATCGCACCGGGTTTTATTGGGCCGGTCTCGCCGGTTTCTGTGGTGGTCGCGAGAACGTAATTGCCCATTTCCTCGCCCAGCATCTGCGTCTGCCAGCCGAATGCCGACCCATAGAACTTCGCCATACGCACCCGATCATCGTACGGCATCTCAAAGTGAACGACGGGATTCATGATATTTCCTCCTTATCGATTGAAATGTGCTTTCCTTATATGCAGGGCTACTACCTGACGTTAATCAGGCCTCACGGTGGCCTCGTGCGAATGCCACGAGGCCACCAGGCCATGTTCATGTACAACTTCCCACCCTGCAATTCATCAAGCATCTGGTTAACGCGTTTCAACCTGGTCGCCTCCAGTTTTGCACGCGCAATCCAGCCCAGGTAATCGTTCTGCTGATAGGGCGGTCGCTCCCGATAAGCGTCCATGAGTTCGCGCTCATTCAGCGCGTTTCTGACGAACACCGGCATTGGATTCCTGGCACGCTTGAGTCCCGATTTCTGGTTTTCTGGCATGGCTGTCCTGGTGCTATCGCCTGGATTTCCCGGTCTGCGCGGCTGTTCGCGCAGGTCCGGTGCACTGATGGGTTGTGCGTTGCTTCATTTATGCGACCCTCAGTTGAAAGACATGCCGCCGGGTACCGGCGCGCCCCACTTCCCGAAAACCAGCAGCCTCGAATGCCGCAACGAAGCCCATGAACCGGTAACTCGGAGACTCCGGATCGACCGGATAAGCCTCCACAATCGATACGCCTCTGGTTTTGGCAAAGTTGACGGCAGCAGCAATGATTCGTTGTGTGATGCCCAGGCCCCGCAACCTGCGGACAACGAAGAAGCAGGCGATTGACCAGATGCCTACGTCAGGACTGCCATCATCAACGAGTCGACGATAAGTTGATCGTGGTGCCACGGAGCACCACGCGACTGGTTCTTCATCAAGATAGCCGAGCAGCCCGACGGTTGTTCCGGCAGCGATGCGTTTTACCATCGCGGCTTTGCGGCTGGCGCCGTCTGTGTGCCTTGCTTCCTGCGGAGTTGCTCTCCACAACATGCACCAGCAGTACCCGGGGCAGCCGCGACTTTCAAAAAGCCGCTCGAAATCAGGCCATGTGTCGGCGGTGACTTCGCGAAACACAATGCGATCAATTTCCGCTGCTTCGATCATGTGACGCCCAACTTTTGACATGAGCGGCAGCCGCCGGCTGCACAAGATTGATGAGGTTTCCACAGGTATCTTCGAACACCACCGAGGTGATCAGCCCCGTGTTGATCGGTTCGCCGAGAAACTTCACCCCGCGCGCCCTGAGGCGCTGAACCTCGGCCATGATGTCCTTTGTGGTGAATGCGGTCGCCGGGATTCCGGCCTCGTATAGCGCCTTCTGGTAGGTACGAGCAGGAGCAAAATCCATGGGCTCCAGTACGAGTTCGACTCCCTCGACCCCTTCCGGCGAACGCACCGTGAGCCAGCGATACTGACCCACTGGAAGGTCTGCCATCTTCTCGAACCCCAGCACATTCGTGTAGAACTGGAGCGCCTGCTCCTGGTCCTTGACCATCACGCTGACGAACTTGATCTGCATGCGGACCTCCGTGGGATGAGGGCCTGACGTTTGAATTAACTGGCTGGCGCTGGGATATCGCGCCCAGGCTTATAATTCAGCTTGGCCACTTTAATTAAACTACGAGCTCAGGCTTGCGGCCCGTCGCGCCTGTTGCGAGTCGCCGGAATACGCATTACCGTTTCCGGACATGTATCTCTGGATGATTAATGAGGTCGTATTCAAGCGCGTTGGCCAAGCTATCAATCAAAGCCTCTTGTATCTGAGGATTGAAAGCATCGGCGCTGTCGACAGAGGCCTGGTATACGGCAAGCGAAATCTGGTGCCCGTCTGTACCAAACGCAGCCACGCAAACAGTTTTTGGGTCAGTCCAATACTCGATACTTACTGCAGCTCCGTCTCCAAGACGAAATTCATTCCTCTTTACTCTATGATGATTCATTTGGAACTCCTTTTCTTCGATGACCTTGTGCCGGAAACTCCCATGTGTGCTCTATCGTTCAAGGGCAGGGCCTGGTCACAAAGCAAGGCAGCCGAAGCCCGAAGAATCAAATTTACCACTTCCCGCAAAAAGCGCAATGAGCAGAGTTCAGAGCGCCCGGATTGCGCAGCCAAATCAGGCACGATTCCGGTTTTCAGGATGATCACAAAAGCCAAATGCCCACAGCAAAGCGCGGGGTGCACCTCCCCGTGTTATTCGGGTCCCTCAGAAGGAATCTGGAATAACGCCCCGAGGTTGATGCTCCCATGCGCTGCGGGGTCCTGGGGATTTTTGGTGCCGGGAACCCCCGGATGAAGGTTGGAAGCCGTGTCATCGGGCGGGAACAGCACCAGCGTAGACAGGAATTCCAGCAGCTTCTGGCGGTCATTGTCGCTCAACCGTGCGAATGCTTTCCTGGCCGCTTGGGCCTCGCCGCCATGCCGCAGGATCACCTCTTCCAGACTGATGCTGCGCCCATCGTGGCCGTACGGCGCGGTGGTGGCGACACCCCAAAGCGGCTCCGTCATGAATTGCTTCTGCACAGTCCCGTCATAGTTACGCTCGTGGAACTCCGGGCCCAGGTCATGCCGTTTGAAGTCTGCGAAGATGTCTCGGACCAGAAAAGACTGTTGCTTCGGCAGGAGTTTCGGATAGGTTTGGCCGTCATTCACGACTTCAAAAAGCGTGGTCGCTGTGGCAAACAGGCGGTTGAAGATTCCCCGCACCGGATCGAAGCCTGTCTCGACATCAGCCACCCGGCGGTCGTGCTCGATGCGCAGGTTCTGCACATGGCACGAGGTGCACCCGATTCTTTGCATTACCCGCAGCCCCTCTCGCGTGCGGTTGGTGGTCCGGCCAGTTGCCGGCCGGAAATAGTTCAGCAGATAGAATTCAAGGTGGTCGACCAGCGCACCGTCAATCTCGTTGATAACCCCATCACCATCGCCGTCGTCTTCCGGGCTGCACACTGGCGGGCGCCTGATCTTGTCCAGCGCCGGGTCCAGCACGAGGCCGGCGGGAGTAATTGCCGTTGCCGGCTGGTTTGGGTCCGTGGCCCTGCACAGGACCGGGTCTGGCGCCTCCAGCCCCATCTCGTCCTTGAGGGCGCCGACATCGAACGCGCGCATCGAAAACTCTCCGCCGTGTGCAAAAAGGGGGCGAACGCGCAGGTCCGGGTTGACTCCATCGACCTGCGAGGTATCCACCTTGCCGCTTGGCAACGCCGTGACAAATCCGAACTTGATCCGCTTGCTTGTCAGCGGCAGGGTCACCGGGTGTGACGAAGCAGCCGCTTCGGCAAGCGCCTTTGCGCGGATGGCGCGCAGCTCATGCGTGATCTCGTCGGCAAGCATCTCGACCAGTCCGAGTCCGAACAAGTGCGGCGCGTTTCGGCTATCAGGCCGGGTTGCCACTTCGCCGCCTGCTCCGGCCGAGCCCCGGGGCAGTCCGTGACACGCAGCGCAGCTATCCGTGAGGCCGGCGCCAAGCGCCGGGTTTTTGTGGATGTCACCGGAAGAGTCTCTGCTGACCCGCGGTCCTTGTCCTTGGTCAAGCGTGAATTTCCGCTGGAAGAGTTGCCGGCCGCGGCGGACCGAGCGCGCCGGATCCCTTTTTATCAGGTAAATCGAAGACCCCGGCGTAAATTCGTCACCGCGACCCGCACCGATCTGTTGGGTCAGGGATTTCCCGATCGCGCCGCCTGGCACATGGGGTGTCGTTTGAGTAACATCCGTCAACTCGGCACGCGCCTCGGTACCCGCCAGGGAGCAAACGAAACCGAAGAGCCCTATTGATATAAGCCTGAGTTTTGATCGCATATATCCACCCGATGCTTTCGTTTGATGGCGGCGCGCTTTCACGCCAGCATTAGGTGCTTAAGCACCAATGATGTCGGGGAAGACCCTTGCGATCTTTGCCCTCTGGAATGCGGGGTCGGCTGGATGCGTGATTGCACAACCTGATCCGCGCAACCTGCTGCTTTAGTTTAAACACGTAATGCGAAGCAGACTTCTTTTTTTCGAATTCGTTCAATTCTACCGGCCTTCGCGGCCTGACAGGTACATCTTGCGCAGCCACCGCTCGCGCTTTCGTCCGTCCGGTGATTCGACGAGTCCTACCAAGTTTTCTCTGACAGGACCAAGGCCGCTAAGGCTGAGCGTGTTCTTCTCCGGGTGAGGACGAAAAAACCATCGATAGATGAACGCCGGCATTTGCATGGTGATGACGATGCGAGCGGTCTTGCCCTTTAAGGCTTTCCTCTGGTTGAAGTACGAAAAGAACCCCAGCGGCTCACCTGGTTTGGCATCGGGAAAGATGAACGCAGGCCGAAACGTCTGTTCAAGGAACCCTTTCAGGATCGCCGGCATCGCGCCATTCCAAATGGGAAAAAGCATGACAACATGATCGGAACGGGCGATGACGCCCTGTGACTGCAGTATGGCTTCCGGAGGCACCCCGCGCTGGTCTTCCCTGCTTAGCAAGAGGGGGAAATCCAGCCGGGCAACTGATAACCTGGACATCGTGTCCGGCCTCGTTAGCGCCCTTCGCATAGGCTTCCGCAAGGGCATGGCAGAAATGGTCGCTTTGGTGATCCGGGTGCCCCTGGATGATCACAATATGCCTGGATTCATGTCGCATGATTTACCTCAGCCCTGAGTGTGACGCGTTCGAGTGGCGCTGGGCTTTCCGCAAAACATGGAGCACCGGCCTGGTTGGCCGCCATGTCAGGCGTTCGCGGAAACATGGCGATGTTTGTCAATCCAGTAACCCCAAAGGACCAACAGCCATTGGAGTTGCCCCAGCCACGCAATGGCCTCGGTACTTGGAGGCGGAGCACCCAACAGGTTGCCAGCATAAACCCCTGTCAAGAAGACCACCAGCGCGACCAATCCCCACCGGCCAGTAGCGTCGTTGGGCGTTGTCGCGCGGCAATATAACCAGACACCGAATGCGAACAACGTGCCTTCAATGGCTACTGTAGCGGGCAGCGACGACCAGACATTCAGGCCAACGAATGTGGCCGTACCGGGAAACAACGGCAGGTCCGGTTGATGAACAATAGCGTCGAGCGCCCAATGGCTGATGACGAGAGTTCCGAGGACAAACGCCGCAATGCGTTTCCGTTTCAATGCGAAATGGATACCGCCCACCAATACCGCCCAGCCAAGCACAGCAATCAGACTATGAGAGATGGGGTAATGCTCGAAAACCAGAGGGGTGACAACGGTTGCGCCAGGAACGATGCGGACCGTCTCCACGCCAAGCAGCAAAAAGGTAGGCCACAGCAGATCGATAAACTGGGCGGCGATAAACAGGGAGCCCAGAGATACTTTCGAAGCGACTGCTTTTGCGCCGAATCCAACACCGAAGTGGCCAATAAACATGGGATACCTCCTCACGTTCAAATTGAGTGGCGGCGCGCTTTCACGCCAGCATTAGGTGCTTCAGCACCAATGATGTCGGGGAAGACCCTTGCGATCTTTGCTCTCTCGAATGCCGGGTTAGGCTGGATGCGTGATTGCACAACCTGATCTGCGCGACCTACTGCTTTAGTTTCAAAAAGTAATGCCAAGCCGACCACTTTAGTACCGCCGTTGGCTCCCCGGTTGAGAGAAGGATCAGGCAGCATCGCTCTTAGCCTTCGCTCAGCACCTCTGCCAGAACCTCGGGCGAAATCGTTGTGGCCTGGGCAAACCCACCGACGAAACGAATTGAACGCGGCATTATTACGAATAACGAGAAGTCGGAAAAACCGAACATCGCGGCGCTCTGGGGAAACCTTGCCAGGTACGCAGCCTTGGCCTCGGCATGGCCTTGCGTGGACTCAGCGTATTGCACAGCCTGACCTTGTATCGTGACGCGTGCCAATGCCTGGGCGGGGAGTTCGGGCTTCGGCGGCGCAACAACCAGGACACTCACTTGTGGACTTAACAACATGTCCCTGGTGTGGGTCGCGAGATGGCTGACATGAATCACGAGGCCCAAGCCGCCGGGAAGAATGGCGTAGGGCACCATGGAAACATACGGCTCGCCCTTGTGAAGCGTTCCAAGAGAGGCTACTTGCTGTGTTCGCAGCAGCTCGCGAAGTGTCTGGGCGTAGGCGGGAGTCATCAGTGAGGTGTATGGCTGGTCGGCACTTGGACTGCTGCCTGACGCCGAGATAAGGAACGGCGCGCTTTCACGCCAGCATCAGGTGCTTCAGCACCAATGATGTCGTGGAAGACCCTTGCGATCTTTGCGGCATCCCGCTTAACCCACGGGTTGAGCGGCTCAGTCGGCATGGGCCTGTTGAAACCATAGCCGGAAGCGGCCATCTTGGGGGCTGTATACAACGCAATCCCAATTGTTATAGACATCATCCGTTGCAAAGCAAACAGGCTTATTGTTTAAAAGTGGCTCTTTTGAAAAACGAATGGATTAAGCGGCATGAGGGTTGAATCTTTGAAAATTGAGCTTGCCAGCGATGAGAAATATCACCGTGCGCATGG